>JAQUVD010000001.1 GCA_028693555.1 Hespellia sp. | reverse complement strand
TTATCACAAAAATGTGAATGTTACATTTTGTGAGAGGTTTGAGATAGTTGTGTATTACGATAGGTTTATCATGAAAAAGGAGTAAAAAAGATGGAAAAACAGATTGTAAGGACAAAGAATCTCAAAAAATATTATCAGATGGGTGAGAATACGGTGAAGGCACTGGACGGAGTCGACTTTCAGGTGAAAGACGGCGAATTTGTTGCAATCATTGGTAAGAGCGGATCGGGAAAAAGCACCCTGCTTCACATGATCGGGGGACTGGACTTGCCGACAGAAGGTGAAGTATACGTAGATGAACGAAATCTTGCCAAACTGAACAAAGAACAGCTTGCTATCTTTCGGAGAAGAACCGTCGGATTTATTTTTCAAAGTTATAATCTAGTACAGGACTTGAACGTATATGAAAATATTATCCTGCCCATTGAATTGGATGGAGGGCACATTGATGCACCATTCATTGGTGATATTCTGGATTTGCTGCAGCTCCAAGAGAAAAAAGATGCATTACCAAATACCTTATCTGGCGGGCAACAGCAGCGTGTCGCAATTGCCCGGGCGATTGCATCGAAACCGGCGATTATTCTTGCGGATGAACCGACCGGAAATCTTGATACAGCGACTAGCCATGATGTACTTGGATTATTAAAAACAGTGGCAAAACAGTTTGAACAGACAATCGTTCTCATTACCCATGATCAGGATATTGCACAACTTGCTGACCGCATTGTGCGGATTGAAGATGGACGCGTAGTAGGAGGTTCTCTTACAGAGGGGAGTGAGTCCTATGCTGAAAAATAATAACGATGAGATGATTACGCGAATGGCAAAACGTTCATTTGTAAGAAATAAGAGAAAAAATCTGGTATTGATACTGGCAGTTTTTCTTTCTACATTTATGGTGTTTAGTGTATTTACTGTGGGTGTCACTTATCTGAACATGTTAAATCGACAGAATATCCGTAACAATGGAGCAAAATTTGATGCCGTGCTGATGGGTGGTTATACGCAGGAACAGAAGAAATTCTGCGAGGAACAGGAAAATATTTCTGTGATAGGCAGTGAAGCAAGGGCAGCATACGCCGAGAGAACCGATCGAGATGATACGTTAAATGTTGCAATCAGGTGGAGTGATGATATCTATTGGAATCGGATGAAGTCTGAGGCGATGGAATGGGTAAAGGGCAGTTATCCACAAGAAGAGAATGAAATCATGGTGACGAAGGCTGCACTCAAGGACTGTGGTTATGAAAATCTGGGAATCGGAGATGAATTACCGCTCACTTATCGCAACCATATGGGCGAGTACACGAAGACCTTTACCATAACCGGAATGTGGGAAGGTTATGGTGTGCAAAAAGCGATCTATGTTTCGGAAGATTTCTATCAGCAATCCGGATATCGGTTGGAGGATACAAATAGTGGAATCCTATATCTTGATTTCAAATCAATGCTTATGACGAAAGCACAGCAGTCAAATCTGGAACAGAAACTGGATTTAGGAAAGCAGCAACGTCTGTTTTTTAATTCAGACATAGAAATGTCAGTTCCGATTTTTCTGGGAATCATCGGGTTAGTGTTTGTGACCTGTTTTAGCGCATATCTGTTGATTTATAATATTTTGCAGATGTCAGTAACGGCAAATGTCCGGTACTTTGGATTGCTGCAGACAATTGGAATGACAGAAAACCAAATCAGAAAGATGCTAAAAAGGCAGATGTCTTTTGTGGGGGCTATTGGTGTGATTAGTGGTACTATGGTCGGCTGTTTTACATCATTTGTGCTGTTGCCAAAGATTGTGAAGATTCTTGGAATCAAGGGAGATGTGCAGGTGACATTTCAGCCGATTGTATTTTTAATGACGTTATTTGTTGTGATTCTAACGCTTGTGTTCGGAAGTAGAAGACCAGCGAAATATGCCGCATCGATCACGCCAATCGAGGCATTGGGATTTCGAACCACTTCGAATACGAAAGCATCTCATAAAACTGGGCATGGAAATCTGCTTTGGCGCATGGCTGTGGAACAACTGAAAAAGGATAAAAAGAAAACAGTGGTTGTGCTTTTGTCTCTGGCAGCAAGTCTTTCCGTATTCTTGTGTCTGGTTACACTCATTGAAAGTCAGGGAGCAAGAACCATCATTTCCAATTATATGGATGAAGATTTGGTTGTAGTCAATGATACGACAAGAAAGGAAGACGAATCAGACTGGCTTCCAATTCTGGACGAAGACTTTATGAAAAAACTGGACCGGAATTCAAAGATAAAAGAAACGCATCCTATGACAGATACAGCCATCATTGTGCCGTGGGAGGCTGACTTTTCCGATATGTGGATGCAGGAGTTTTATACGACATGGATGGACCACGATTACGCACAAGACATAGAAGAATACAAGGCACATCCGGATAAATTCCATTCATTCATGACGGGAATTGATGAACAGCAGTTTGAGTATTTAAATGCTACATTAGAGACACCGGTTGATAAACAAGACTTTTTAAATGGAGATGCATGCATTATTTATCGGAATAGCTTGTCGTTTACGGCAGATGATGTGTCGGGAAAAGAGATTCATTTTTCCATCATGAATCAGACCAGTGATTTGCAAACAATGAAAATCGCTGGAATGACGGATGCTAACTATTATGTCAACATGCTTGGAATAGCGCCGACCATCATTGTAAGTGATCAATTTGTTCAAAAATATGTGAAAAATCCCATTGTATTTCAAACAGGAATTATATATGAAGAGGAATATGACGAGACTGCGGAAGGAGAGGTCAAACAATATGTGGAAGAAACGACTCATGCAAAAGATGTCTCTTATGATTCGAAAATCGAAAGCATGAAGGGTGTGAAAAAAGCACAGGGAAATATGATGGGTGTTGGTATCGGCATCATTGCGATTCTTACCCTGATTGGAATTATGAACTATATCAATACTGTGTATGGAAATATGCAAAGCAGGCAAATGGAAATCTCCATCATGGAAAGTGTGGGAATGTCAGAAAAGCAGGTGAAAGAAATGCTGATGAAGGAAGGATTATTGTTCACCTTGGGTTCATTTGCAATAACTGCGACGGTTGGTCTGGGAATTACGTATGCCTGCTATCAGGCAGTGAATTATATGGATGTGGCATTTGCGATTCCGTGGGAAATGGTTATCATCGCAGTTGTTGTATTGGTTGTGATTTGTGTGGAAATTCCACTGATTACCTACCAAAACAGTGTGAAACGGCATTCAATTGTGGAGCGGATTCGATGTATGGATTGATTGGCGGCAAGTGATTGACAAGTGCATTTTGCATGAAATGTTGAAAAAGTAACTCTGCAGAGGTATAATAGAAATATCTCCACAGAGTTACTTTTCATAGAAAATCAATCATGAGTTTTACCGGTAAAGCAAAAAGGAAGGGACAGAGATGAATCAGAAAAGAAAATTATATCATGGATCAGAAAAAATCATTTCAACTCCGTTATATGGAGCCGGGCGAGCTGACAATGATTATGGACAGGGATTCTATTGTACCGAGGAAATAGAATTAGCGAAAGAGTGGGCTTGTCAGACACTGAAAGATGGATTTGTGAGTTGTTATGATCTGGATATGACCGGTTTGACAGTTTTGAATCTTACAGATGAACCGTATCAGGTGTTGCATTGGCTGGCGTTATTGAATGAGAACAGAAAACCGAGCATATCGACCAGAATAGGCGCAGATGCATCAACGTATTTACAACAGAGATATCTTCCAGATATAAGTGATGTGGATGTGATTATAGGCTACCGGGCTGATGACTCCTACTTTTCCTTTGCACGTAGTTTTCTGAATAATCAAATATCCATGCAACAATTGGGCAAAGCGATGAAATTAGGAAAATTAGGTGAACAGATTGTGCTGAAAAGTAAGAATGCCTTCAGTCGGCTACAATATAGAGAGTTTGAAATTGCAGCGGGAAACATTTATTTCCATAAACGGCAGGCGCGGGATGAAAAAGCCAGAAATGATTTTTTGATAGAACAGCAAGGAAGCGATTTAGAGGGAACCTATATATTAGATCTGATTCGTGAGTCAAGGGAGGAATCATAATGTATGCATATAATGAGATTTATCTGGATGATGGGATGAACAATATGGCTGATATGTTTGATTATGTTGCCAATGATTGTCATATGCAACTTGATTTGTTCATGAAGCTCTTTATTGCAACTGGTCTTGCAGGAGAATATTCTCGTGCGAATCCGAAATATATTGCAGGAATGTCAGGGAGAGAATTGGCCTTGGAAGTATTTAGAAAAAGTGGTTATTGTCAGAATGAGAAAGCACATAGTATCAGACTGGATAAAACGGTGGAATATTGGTGCGGATGGGTTCTTGCATATTATCAGTGGAGGATGAATCGGGAGTTCTCGGAGATTATGCAATATGTGTCTATGGATGATATTCTGCATTTGTATCATCCGCTGCATGAGGCTTCCGAAGAAAAAGTTGTAGATACAATCGAGATTATAGTTGAGCGGAAGAGACAGACGGACACAAATCTTAAGCAATTGCGCCGGCTCAAAGGATATAGCCAAAGACTGCTGGCACAAAAATCAAATGTATCGCTGAGAGCGATTCAACAATATGAGCAGAGACAAAAGGATATTAACAAAGCACAGGGGAAATCACTGGAGCAGTTGGCAAATGTCTTGGGCTGCCGGATGGAGGATTTATTGGAATAGGATAATTCTGCTGATTGCAATCTTTGACGAGTTTGAGGAAAACTAGACAGCAGAGGCAAATTCCGCAAGAATCCGGTTATTGAATTTCTTGCCGCAGTTGTCCTTTGCGGATGCGTAGAATATGTTACCTTTTCATTGTATTTCAAACAGGAATCATATACGAAGAGGAATATGATGAGACTGCGGAAGGAGAAGTTAAACAATACATAGAAGAAACTAATGCTGCAAAAGATGTCTCTTATCATTCGAAAATCGAGCAGATGAAAGGTGTGAAAAAAGCACAGGGAAACATGATGGATGTCGGAATTGGCATCATAGCGATTCCGTGGAAAATGGTTATCATCGCAGTTGTTGTATTGGTGGCAATCTGTGTGGAAATTTCATTGATTACTTACCGAAACAGTGTGAAACGGCATTCGATTGTGGAACGGATTCGATGTATAGAGTGATGGGGGACGATTAACTTTAAAATGGAGATGTCATAATATAATCAGGTATTGGTTAAAAAAAAGTTAGTGTTGACAGAAATAATTCAATGTGTTTTAATTACTAACAGTGTTAGCAATTAAAACAAGGAGAAAATTTATGGACAGAAAAGAATGGATAGAAGAATTTGGAGCCTTACAGCGTGAGTTGGCAAAACTAAAAAGCGCATCGGTTCTGACTGAATCTGTAAAGGGTGAGAATTATGTGCTGAGCTATTTGGCGGAAGCGGGAGCGGATGTGAATCCAAAGGAGTTAAGTAATATATTGAATGTGAGTTCGGCAAGGACGGCGGTGATTTTGAAGACGCTTGAGAAAAGAGAATTGATCATTCGTTATCAGGACCCAGACAGCCATAGACAGACGTTGGTGAAACTCTTACCAGCAGGAAGGGAAAGATACTTATTGGTGCAGAATACATTTGCAAGAAGTGTTAATGGGTTGATTGATGCTTTGGGGGAAGAGGATTTCAGACAGTATATGGAGATAAAGAAGCGGGTTCTGTCATATTACCAAAATAAGAAATCGGACAATACTTTAATTCAGACAGGAAAGAAGGATTTACAATGAACGGCAATCGTGTAACGACAAAAAGAAGAACATTCATTTTTTTGAACATATTAATTTCATGCATCGCATCTTCGATGCTGGCGACAGCTCTTACGACGGCGCTGCCGGCAATCACTACAGACCTGAACATCGGAGTTTCTACTGGACAGTGGCTGACGAGCGGCTATTCTCTTGCAATGGGGATTACGATGCCTTTAACTGCTTTTTTAATCACCAGGTTTCCAACAAAAAGGCTATATTTAACGGGGATGGGAGCCTTTATTGCGGGGTTGGTAATCTGCACCATCGCACCTACATTTTCGATTATGATGTGTGGACGTGTTCTTCAGGCTGTAGGCAACGGGATTATGACAGCGATGGCGCAGGTAATTCTGCTGACCATCTATCCGATTGAGAAAAAGGGGACGATTATGGGATGGTACGGGCTCTCGGTGAGCGCAGCACCAGTGATTGCTCCGACACTTGCGGGTGTTCTGATTGATTTCACCGGATGGAGAAGTATTTTTTATGTTGCGATTGTAATTATGATGGTTTCATTTATATTTGGACTGTTTGCTTTTGACGATGTACTGGATACCTTCAAGAAGAAATTTGATGTGGTATCGTTTGTCTTAAGTGCATTCGCTTTTGGCGGTATTACCCTTGGAATTGGAAATATCAGTACATATGGGATGTTTAGCACACCGATTATGGCATCACTGCTGATTGGAATTGTTGGCGGAATTTTATTTGTATATAGACAGTTCCATATTGATGAACCGTTTTTGGAATTGCGGATATTGCGGTATAAAGAATTTACTTTGAGTGTAATCGGCAGCATGTTATTGTACCTTGTTATGATGGGGTCTTCTGTTATCATGCCGGTCTTTGTGCAGTCAATTCTGGGATATTCGGCGACAATTTCCGGACTTGTGACACTCCCGGGATCTCTTGCTATGGCGGTCATCAGTCCGATGGCGGGGAAAATATATGATCGGATTGGCATGAAGAAGCTGTTCGTCTCGGGGGCTGCGTGTATGTTACTTAGTAATTTGGGAATGGTTTTCGTGAATATGAATGTTTCGCTGGTGATACCGGCAGTTTTAAATATCATTCGGTGTGTGTCGATTGGATGCCTGATGATGCCGTTCGTCACATGGGGGACCAGCCACGTGCCAAAGCATCATACAGCAGATGCAACAGCAGTGCTGGCATCACTTCGAACAATTGCCGGCGCAATCGGCGCAGCAGTTTTTGTTGGAATTATGACACTGGTTGCGAGCAACTCCATTTCCACATACGGCGAACGGTCGATGATCCATGGATTGAACATTACGTTTCTAGCGATGTCGGTCGGAACGTTGTTCTTATTGGGAATCGCTGTGTTCCTCGTAAAAGGAACACAAAAGAAGGAAAATTAAGATGAAGAGGTGTGTATTGAGAATATTTGCACTGGAGCTGAATAATGACATCAAAGGCATTGGGCAGAGAAAAGGCTATATAGAACTTCAAAATGGACATGTCATCATATAACAAGTATAATG
Source organism: Hespellia sp. (assembly GCA_028693555.1). GTDB lineage: Bacteria > Bacillota > Clostridia > Lachnospirales > Lachnospiraceae > Hespellia. The sequence continues at coordinate 155,730 of JAQUVD010000001.1, read as the reverse complement.
GTTGTAGGAATGTTAGTTAGGCGAATCTGAAGTTGTACGAGGGGGAGAAGAGAGTGAAAAAGATAGCCATGTTTACAATGGGAACAAGAGGGGATATTCAGCCGTATATATTTTTATCCAAGGAACTTCTTCGAAGTGGTTATGATGTGACGCTCGGGTCTCACCCGTGTTGGAGAAAATTAGTTGAAGAGTCGGGCATTTATTTTACACCGATTGGTCCAGATATTGATATTGAAAAAGAGACTGCGATGATCAGAGGTAAAAACTCAAATCCAATCATAAGCATGTTGAAAACAATGACATTTATATTTGAAATTATTCAGAATTCAACAAATGAAATATATGAGGTATGTAAAGAGAAAGATTTGATTATAGTCAGTCATAGTCAGATGGGGGCAACAGAAGCTGAAGTGTTAGGAATTCCAACAGTCAACGTGACGCTTCAAAAAGAAATGATCGCCGAGAAATTAAAGCCACAAACGTTCAAGGATAAAATCATAGGTGGTATGATTGGGAAACAGGTAGCAAAGCCGTATAATAAGATCAGAAAAGTATATGGGTTAAAACCTGTTAAATCATCAGATGAAATTATATCTAAAAGGCTAAATTTGATACCAATTAGTCAATATGTTCTAGAACGCAATCCGTATTGGGAGAAACATAATAGATTGACCGGATATTGGTATGACGATGAGGAGGAATTTCAGCCTGATCCTAGTCTGAAATGTTTTTTTGAAAGTGGTGACAAACCAGTGGTGCTTGCTTTGGGCGCAATGTCTTTTGAGGATAAAGCGGAAAAGGAAAAGCTCGATATGTTTGTAAATGCATTTAGAAAAACGGGGTGTCGCGCAATTATACAAGGTTTTCAAAAGACATTACTGGATTATAAGCTGCCAGAAACGATGATTTTTTGTGGTTCAGTTCCACATAGCTGGTTATTTAGACATGCAAGCTTTGTGATACATCATTGTGGCTTTGGAACAACTGCAGCAACGATGATTTATGGTGTTCCGTCAATACCGGTGCCTCATATTCTTGATCAGTTGGGGTTTGCCATGCAGTTACATGAAATAAATGTTGCTGTAGAGCCATTAAAATCAAAGGAATTAAGCGAGGCATCTATTATAAATGCGATCAAAGAAATGCAACAAACTTATGCTGAAAAAAAGAAAAATGCAGAAGCTATTTCTGAAAAGATAAAGACGGAAGGTGGCGTTGAAATGGCTGTGAAATTGATTGAGGAAGCAATACAGCATTAAAAATGAATTTGTGGGGAAAGGAAAATCAGGAGGTGTAATGTTTGTGCTATTCAATGCAAAAGAACATAAATTAAATATACATAATCTTCAAGTGGATTACATTACATTTGGCAATGGTAATTTGGAGTATCTCAAGGCGGGATGATTGCACAATATCTTGCGATTGATAGACCTGATTTAGTTAGCAAACTTGTTCTTGCTGTAACACTTTCAAAAAACAATAATACGGTAGTGGATGTAATCCGAAATTGGATAGAACTGGCAGAACAGGGCAATATGAAAAGACTTGTTACGGATATGGCAGAAAAAATGTATTCAGATGTATATGTGAAAAGGTATCGATTATTTATGCCTTTATTAGCAATTTTGCAAAAGCCGAAGGATACACAGAGGTTTATCATACTGGCGAAAGCCTGTCTGACTTGTAATGCGTATGATGAACTGAACAAAATCAAGTGTCCGGTATTTGTAATTGGGGCTCAACAAGATAAAGTGGTTAGTGGAGAAGCTTCCAAGAAAATTGCAGAACAGCTCGATTGTAAACTATATATCTATGACAAACTGGGACATGCGGTATATGAAGAGGCGAAGGACTTTAATAAAAAAGTATATGATTTTCTAATGGGATAGAAGGAAGTGTGTATTGAGAATATTTGCGCTGGAACTGAATCATGACATCACGGATATGTGACGAAATCCGAAGGAGAATCTGCGGTATTTAAACGCGGAAATTTGATTCTATAATCAAAGCGTATGAGGTTGAAAAAAAGATGGAACGGAAAAGGGCAGGAGATGTTTTACAAATGGAGAAAAGATGTTATAATGGTTAGATGAAACTAACAAGGTAAATAACAGGAGGTTGGTAAAATGTATAAAACCATATTAAAGATTGATGGAATGATGTGTGGAATGTGCGAAGCACACATGAATGATATGATTCGTGCCAATTTTAAAATAGACAAAGTAACGTCTTCAGCCAAAAAGGGGGAAACGGTTGTGATTAGTCAGGAAAAGATTGATACGGATGTTGCTGAAAAAGAAATTGAAAACACAGGTTATAAGTTGCTTTCATCAAGCTGCGAACCGTATGAGAAAAAGAAGCTTTTTTCGTTTGGAAAGAAATAATTTGAAACGAGAAGAAATCAACCTATGCAGTCCTGCGCCATAAAGAAAATAGTAAATGGTATGCTGAAAAGGAGGCAAAAGATCGAATGAAAATAACAATAATCCACGGACAGAGCCACAAAGGCTCCACTTATCATATCGCCAGATTGCTTGCAGAAAAGCTTGAAGGAGAGATAACAGAGTTTTTTCTCCCGCGGGATTTTGACAAATTCTGTGTCGGATGTACGAATTGTTTTTCAAAGAAGGAAGAATTATGCCCTCACTATGAGCAGCTCTTGCCGATTACAAGGGCTATGGATGATGCAGATGTGCTGATTTTGGCAAGCCCGGTGTATGTATTTCATGCAACGGGGGCAATGAAAGCGTTTCTGGATCATTATGGTTATCGTTGGATGGTGCACAGACCGAGCGGTGCGATGTTCAAAAAACAGGCGGTCTGTATTTCAACAGCAGCAGGAGGCGGGATGCGCTCAACGAACAAAGACATGGCGCACAGCCTGTTTTTCTGGGGCGTTGCAAAAGTGTATCAATATGGTGTCGGTGTGCGGGAAACGGCATACGAACGCGTGGATAAAAAGATTAAGGCTAAAATAGACAAAAAAACGACAACACTTGCAAAGAAAATCAAAGTAGGAAAGCAGCGGCAGGTGCAGCCGGGCATTCGAACGAAAGCTTTTTTCTTTATCATGCATCTTTTGCAGCGAAATGGGTTTAATCCATCGGATCGCAGCTACTGGATAGAACAGGGCTGGACAAAGAAGGTGCGTCCATGGAAGTAAACGAGAAGAAATCATAAGAAAATTATACTTTCTTTATAATTACCTCTTATTCTGATACTATCAAGAAGAAAAGGGGATCGTTATGGAGAATATATTGACAACGAAAAATCTATGTAAGAACTACAAAAAACAGAAGGCGAACGATGAGATATCCATCACAGTTCGAAAAAACAGCATTTACGGATTGCTCGGACCGAACGGAGCCGGGAAATCCACGCTGCTGAAGATGATGACAGGAATGATTCACCCATCTTCCGGAGAAATGTATTTTAACGGAAAGATTTGGGAACGAAAGGATTTAGTGAATATCGGTGCATTGATTGAGGCTCCGCCTGTGTATGAAAATCTAACAGCACATGAAAACCTGAAGGTCAGGACACTTTTATATGGACTGCCGGATCGCCGCATTGATGAAGTTCTGGAGCTTGTGGAGCTTACTGGCACCGGAAAGAAAAGAGCGGGACAGTTTTCTATGGGAATGAAGCAGAGACTGGGAATCGCAATGGCTCTTTTGAACCATCCCAAGCTGCTGATCTTAGATGAACCGACCAACGGTCTTGATCCCATCGGCATACAGGAGTTAAGAGAACTGATCTTAGCATTTCCGAAAAAGGGAATTACAGTGATTCTATCCAGCCATATCTTGTCGGAGGTGGAGCAGACTGCCGATGATATCGGTATTATTGCAAATGGCAAACTCTGGTATGAGGATGCAGCCCATAAAGAGGAGGATCTGGAAAGTCTTTTTATGGATGTGATCAGAAAGTCGGGTGCATACAATGATTAATGATATACGCGCAGAATTTCTAAAACAAAAGCATCGTTTCATTCTGAAATTACTCTGGTTAGGTCCCATTGTTACACTTGCGCTTGTAATACTTCTGATGTCGGGGCGCTTTCTCATGGCGGGAGCATATAACTGGTGGTATACAATGATTTTACCGGGATCACTTGCCATGATGCTTGCTTTTACTGTTTCAGCAGAGAAGAAGCACGGACGGCACGGCCTATTTGCGATTTGTGTGGATAAAGGGAGACTGTGGATCGCACAGATTCTTGTCAATACGATTCTTTTATTTCTGATGAATCTGATTTTTTATCTGTTTGTGACAGCAGCCTGCTTATTTTTTGGACTTTCGATATCATTAGGGGAGACTCTGTTGGCAAGCTTTGTATTGTTTCTGACATTTATGTGGCAGATACCGGTGTTCCTGTGGCTGAGTGAAAAGGCGGGATCAGTTGTTTCGATTCTTGTCAATCTGTTCTGCAATATTGGATTTGGACTATTCTTTGCTCCTACGAAATTATGGCTCGTTCCCTTTGCAATTCCGGCAAGGCTTATGTGTCCGATCATCAAAGTAATGCCAAACGGACTGCCCATAGAGGGGACCAATCATTTACGTGATTCTTCGGTTATTTTTACAGGCATTATGATTACGGTGATATTGTATGTTGTATTTACAGTGCTCACGACCTTATGGTTTCGCCGCCGGGAGGTGAAATAAGTGGGTTTTTGTACAATGATGAAGTCGGAAATTTATAAAAGTTTCCATACTCCGGTATGGATCATCCATCTGGTGATTCCCGTTGTGGGAGCAGCTCTGTTTGTCTGGTATGATTCATTTTCGGCAATGAAAGAAATGGATAAAGTGTATCTCTATATACAGATTCTGTCGGTGGTTTTTCCGACGCTGATCGGGGTGGTTACGGCGATGGCGTCAGAAGTGGAGCAAAATGCAGCGTGCTGTCAGCTTCTTTTAACATGTGCGAGACCAAAATGGCTGCCTCATATGAGTAAACTTTTGCTGCTTATGGTGTTTGGTATTTGTTCCTCACTGATTGCAGTGGTTGGATTTGGTCTGGGATTTCAAGGACTGGGATATGGGGCTGTTTCGACAGAGATCTATGTAAAAATGGCGGTTCTTTTATTTATCAGCATGATTCCGCTGTATTTCATTCACTATATGGTGAGTTTCCTTTTGGGGAAAGGTTATAGTATTGGACTTGGAATTGTAGGGAGTTTATTGGTGGCGTTACTTCTGACCGGACTGGGGGAGGGAATCTGGTGGGGACTTCCGTGGGGAATCGCCGCTCGTTTTTCCTCATTTTTTCTCATGACAAGACTCGCAAAGGAACGATTTTTGCAATATAATGGAGTGGCAGAGAGCATCATAGTTCTGATTTTTTTTTCTTTCGTTATGGTTATACTACTGATCGGAATGTTTCGCAAATGGGAGGGAAGAAAATCGGAAGATTAAGGAGAAAACACCATGGGACATATACTTGTGATTGATGACGAAATTGCGATTTGCAGGATGATTGAGACTGCACTGACAAGGGACGGTCATCTTGTTAAAATAAAAAATTCTGCATGTGAGATTCAAAGTGAAGATCTCAAAAATGCGGATCTGATTTTATTGGATATCATGATGCCACAGATGGATGGGATTACATTTTGCAAAGAGAACAGAGCCGTGATTGACTGCCCCATCCTGTTTTTGACAGCGAAAACGATGGAATCGGACGTGGTGGACGGATTTTTGGCGGGTGGTGACGATTACATGAAAAAGCCCTTTGGCATTGCAGAACTCCGGGCAAGAGTAAATGCACATATTCGAAGAGAACACAGGGAAAAACATCAGAGTCTCATTCGGAACAACTGCGTGTTTGACCTGTCAGAAAAGACGTTAACGGTGGAAGGGATATTGATTCCCTTGACAAAAAGTGAATATGAAATATGTGAATTGCTGGCACGAAATAAAGGACAGGTTTTTTCGCTGGAAAATATATTGGAAAAGGTTCTGGGGTTTGATTCGGAGAGCGATATTTCAGCCATTCGGGTTCATATCAAAAATATCAGAAGCAAGCTTGGAAAACGCAGTGACTGTCCGATCGAGACTGTCTGGGGAGTGGGATATAAATGGAAATAAAGAGGAAAAAAGAAAAAATAATCTCAATATTCAGGCTGTTTCTGGAGCATGTAGTCGGTCTTTCCGCTGCCATTATCCTGCTGATTGTTGTCGTGTTTATTGGTTTCTTTGCCTGTATGCAATCGGGAATGATCTTACCGGCAAATGATTCTGAGAACACGATCAATCAGGTGGAAGACACCTTGCGTAAAAGCTTTGATGAAAATTTATTACCACTGCATTCCGAATACATTCTTTTGGACGATTCCGGGGAAATCATCAAAACGAATATGAAGGAAAGAGACATTGAAAAAACAAAGGCGCATCTGTCAAAAGGGAATCAATCCGATTATGTTTTTTATAAAGTGATTACGATGGATAATGGAAACGTACTGGTTATTAAATATGACCTGATGGCTCATTTCCGCAATCCGGTGCTTCATAGAATGATGCCTTATCCGGAACTGGTCGTGGTGGTTACTGTGCTGGTATTGATTGTTCTGGTTTCAATCCTTACAGCGACGAAATTCAGCAGAAAACTAAAACGAAATCTCATACCAATCACTAGTGCAACTGAAAAAATCAAAATGCAGGATTTGGATTTCGATATCAAACCGACTCAGATTCTGGAGTTTAATTCTTCTTTAGAAGCAATTGGAAAATTAAAAGATGCGCTGACAACCTCGCTTCATGAGCAGTGGTATCATGAACAGCAGAGGAAATCACAGCTTTGTGCACTTGCCCATGATATTAAGACACCGCTTACGACAATCAAAGGAAATGCAGAGCTGTTACTCGAAGAAGAAAGCTCTCTCGAAAACAGAGAGTTGATATCCTATATTCAGACAAGTTCCAATGCCATCGAAAAATATGTGGAATTATTAATGAACGTTGTGAATCAGGAATCATTGCCGGTTCACAAAGAACAGATTGCGCTCAAAGATTTTGTGAAAGATATTTCAGCTGATCTGTTACCGTTATGCAAAACAAAAAATATTCAGTTCAATCTACATCATGAGGCGACGTGTGATTCTGTTTTTGCAGACGAAAATCTTCTAAAACGTGCCATCCTCAATCTTGTGGACAATGCGGTTCGATATTCAGATAATGATGGTTCCATTGATATGACAATCAGAGAAAATGAAACACAGATTGTCTTTGATGTAGCAGACCATGGAAAAGGCTTTTCTGCGGAAAGTCTGAAAAAAGCGACAGAAGAATTCTTCACAGAGGATACTTCCCGGACGAGCCATCATTATGGGCTGGGACTGAATTTCGTCAAAAAAGTTGCCGAACTGCATAGCGGAACACTCGAATTTGGCAACAGATTAGATGTGAAAGGTGCGAAAGTATCTCTGTATATTATGAAATAGAAGATGAATAGAAAATGACAAGCGACTCTAGTATAATGAAACTAAAAGCGTCGTTTGTCATTTTCGCATAGTTACATGATTGCCTTCTTCGGGCAGTTTTCTAGACAGTGGTAACAACGGTGGCAATTGTCATTGTTGATATCATAGGAGCCATCCGAATTTTGAATGATTGCGCCATGATTACATGTTTTATAGCATTTCCCACATTTGATGCACAGATCGTGATCAATATGCAGTTCTTTGCGGCCGAGTATTTTCCAGGCGATTTTAAAAAGAATATTATTCATGGCACACCTTCCGTTCTTTCAGTAAAAGAATGATGTAAATAATGTCAAATACAGAGCAGAACAGTCCGGCGATCAGGACTACAATGTTGAAATGAATCACACCCATTAAGATGGTAGGAGCGAGGGTTCCAATCCATTTAGCAACAGCAAGCAGTAGTGACTGCCCCTCCATATTTTTTCTTGAAATGAAAAGATGGATGAACAGAAGGGACATTAGCAGGTTCTGTAAAAAAGCGGAATACTCAGCCGCAAGTACGAATCCGAACTCTTTGATAAAAGCGAGCTGAAGCAGGGCACTGCAAAGAAGAATCAGCAGATTCCATGGAACGAACAGCTTTCCAGATATTTTTTGCGGCCAATCTTTCTTACCATATTTAAAATAGGTATAGAGAATGACGCAGTCCAGACACACCCAGAATACATTTACAACAGCCTGTGCAACCGTGATGCCTTTTAGTGGACCATGAGCTCCGAGGAAAATATCTGAGTAGCTGTAGATTACCTCCCAGGTAATGTTTAATGCCAAAGCCCAGAAAGGCATGGCGTATGTTTTTTGCTTGATTCCCAGTCTGATACACTCTTCGTATACAATCATCCATCCGATTCCTGATAATAATGTTAAAAAAATAATCATAAATACCTCCTTGATGCGTCAGCCCGATATTTGCAAATGAGCTGACACTATTTATAAAAAGTTGACATGTGTTGATACTTAGTATAAAATAAAGTCTGACACTCGTCAATGTTACGAAAACAAGTCATACACATTTGAGATTATGTAACACTTTGGGAGGGGAGAGAAGACATATGTATCAAGGGAATAATCCATCGGCCATAAAATCGAGAGAGTGGATTCGGGAAGCTCTGATTCGATTGTTATCAAATCAGCTTTATACAAAAATATCAATAAAAGATATCTGTTTAGAGGCTGACCTTTCCAGACAGACTTTTTATCAAATATATGAGTCAAAGGAAGAAGTAATGGCTTATCATTTTGAATGTCTGTTTTTGATATTTAAAGAGGAATGCGCAGATTTTAAAGACATATCGATGAGAGAAATAACAATGCAGTTCTTCACATTTTTTTATCAGGAAAAAAGTTTTGTAAAGATATTGATCGATAATAAGCTTACGTTTTATTTGGAAGATATGTTCGAACAGTACCTTCCCAAAATTGATTTATTCAAAAAATATAATGAGAAGGAGGCAAATCCGGATTATACCATTGCACTCATCAGTGGAGCGTTGACACAGATTTTGATACATTGGTTTGATAAAGAATTTGATTTGTCTATTGAAGAGATATCAAAGAGGACTGAAGAAACGATTATGGCAAAGATAATTTGGTAGATACAGAAAATTTGGACTGTGAAATGATACAAAAGAGAGGAAGAAAGATATGAACAAATATTATGAGAAAGCAGTAGAACTTAGAGCAATTGTAAGTCCACATTATAATTGTGCGCAGGCAGTTGTTCTGCCATTTGCCAAGGACGCAGGAATTGATGAGGAGACAGCTTATCAGATTGCCGCCAATTTTGGTGCGGGAATGAAGCGGGCAGCGACCTGTGGCTCCATCACCGGAGGTCTGATGGTACTCGGACTTTTCGGCGTGGACGATCCGAAGATTATTGCAGACTACCACAAAAGACTTCGGGACAGACACCAGGGTAAGCTGGAATGTGCGGACTTACTGCGCATTAACAAAGAAGAGGGCAGAGAGAAGAAACCGCATTGTGACGATATGGTCTATGAATGTGTGAATCTGGCTGCAGAGATACTGAAAGAACAGGGGAAAATAAGTGATTAGATCAGACTTTCACATAAGTCAAGGGGTAATATTTTATTAAATTTAATTTCATAAAGTATAACTGAAAGCCATAATGAGAATTCTTATATCTAGAACAAATACTTTCTAGATACGGAGGATTCACATTATGGCTTTTCATAAAGTTGAGATATGCGGAGTAAATACATCAGCACTTCCAAACCTGTCGATACAGGAACGGGAAGAATTGATGACGAAACTTAAGACAGGAGATAAAGCGGCAAGAGAGTTATTTATTAAAGGAAATTTAAGACTGGTACTTAGCATCATCAAACGTTTTCCGAATGCGGATGAGAATCCGGACGATTTGTTTCAGATTGGCTGTATTGGATTAATGAAAGCAATTGATAATTTCAAACCTGAGATGCAGGTAAAATTCTCGACTTATGCAGTTCCGATGATTATTGGGGAAATTCGCCGTTATCTGCGTGACAATAATGCAATCAGAGTGAGCCGGTCACTTCGGGATACAGCGTATAAGGTTATCTACGCAAAGGAAAATTATGTGAGAGCAAATTTGCGGGAACCAACCGTGCAGGAGATCGCGTCTGAAATTGGAATTTCAAAAGAGGATATTGTATTTGCGATGGACGCGATTCAGACACCAATGAGTCTTTATGAACCTGTCTACACGGATGGCGGAGACACGCTATATGTGATGGATCAGGTGAGCGATAAGAAGAACAGAGAAGAGAACTGGGTGGAGGATATTTCACTTGCAGCGGCGATGGAACGGTTAAATGAACGTGAAAAACTGATTATTGTGTTACGTTTCTTTCGGGGAAAGACACAGATGGAGGTTGCAAACCAGATTGAAATATCGCAGGCGCAGGTCAGCAGGCTTGAGAAAAATGCATTGCATACAATGAAACAATATCTAGAAGGATAGTGGTGTAAAATAATCAAAAAAAGATGAAAAATTTTTTTCAGAAGTAGTTGAAATTTGAGATACTTCATACTATGATAGAGATACGAAAGACGAACGCAACAAGGAGGATAAGACGATGTATGAATATGATGAGGAATGCCTGCTCACCTTTTTGAAAAATCAAGGACAGTTGTTTGATGAGCCTGTAGCAGAGACACAAGAGGAAGCCGAAGCCTTCTTGGAAGATTGTATGGCTGCTATTGTTGATTCGTTAGATGAGGTGAAAGAATTTTTTGAGAACGAAGGAGTCGACATAGATGAGATGTCTCTGGATGAATTAGAAGAAGCATCCGAAGTATTCCCATTGCCGAATGGACAGTATCTGATCGTAGAAGGATAAGAGTGAAATCCAAAAGGCCGCAGCCTAATTAGTTGCGGCCTTTTCTAATGCCTGACGGATGGTGTCGGCAATCACCTCGGAGGTGTAAGGTGTGTCGGCTGAATATTGAACTTCATCAGGACTTTGTGATTCATAAATCTGATCTGCGATTTCTTCAAGTGCAGGCTGGATGAGTGGATATGCAGTGGCAACAGATTCGTCCAGATTTGCGAACCGGATGGAATTGATGTGAGATTCGTCAACTGATACTTCAACTTCTAAGGTATTATTATTTAATTTGAGTGAAGAAGTATAGACTCCCGGATTGTATTTTGGGGTGGATTGGCTGTCTTTGGAATGTGAACGAAACATAATGACTAATAGAATGACGAGAAGAATTGCAAGTGCCAGAAATACAAGTGTATAGATTATTTCTTTCATGTGAAGTACGATGATCTTTGTTTTTGCACCCATATATGCTCCCCCTGCCTCTGTTTTTATTATTGTATGATGGGGGAGAATGTTTTATTCGTAACGTTTATCGTGACAAACGGAGAAGATTCTTGTAGAATAAATAGCGATGAAAGAAGAGGTAGATAAAATGTATATCATAGTGGGACTTGGAAATCCGAGTAAAGAATATCAAGGTACAAGACATAATGTAGGATTCTCTGTGATAGATGCCATGGCGGAGAAATATAATATAGATGTGGATATGAGAAAACATCGTGCTTATATCGGAAAGGGGATGGTGGCAGGACAGAAGGTCATCCTTGCGAAGCCGCAGACATTTATGAATCTAAGCGGCGAGAGTGTGAGAAGCCTTCTGGATTATTACAAGATTGACGAGACAAGTGAACTGATTGTCATCTATGATGATATCAGTCTTGATGTGGGACAGCTTCGCATTCGCGCGAAAGGAAGCGCCGGTGGTCATAATGGCATCAAAAATATCATTGCACATCTCGGCGGGCAGGCATTTCCACGAATCAAAGTGGGGGTAGGAGAAAAACCGCCCAAATATGATCTTGCGGATTATGTGCTTGGACATTTTACAAAAGCAGAGCAGGAGAAAATGCAGGAAGGCTACGAGGATGCAATGGCGGCAGTGGAATGCATCGTATCCGGGAATATAGAGGAAGCGATGAATCGCTTTAACCGAAAAAAGAAGGAAGAATAGAAGATGCAGGCTTTATTAACCCCGTTACATGAACTTGCTGATTATGATGAAATCATAAAAAAGCGAAAGAAGGAAGAGGGGATGCTCCAGATTACCGGATGTATTTCCTCACAGAAGACGCATTTGATGTATGCACTCAGCGATGGTTTTAAGAATAAAATCATCGTTCTTTCCAGTGCGGAAAAAGCAGAAAGCGTCTATGAAGAATATCGGTTTGTCGAGGAGAATGTCTATCTGTATCCGGCAAAGGATATGCTGTTCTATCATGTTGACATCAAGGGGAAACAGTTGATTAAACAGCGGATGGAAGTTATTGCTGCTATTCATGAAGCAGCAGATTGCGGACTGACTATTATTACGACAATTGATGGATTTATGGATGGACTTCCGGACCTTAAACAGATTGAGAATCATGTATTCACCATCAAAAATGGAGAGAAACTTGATTTTACCAGGGTACAGAAACAACTGGCCGGTGTTGGGTACGAGAGAGAGGAACAGATCGAGAGTCCCGGACAGTTTGCGGTTCGAGGTGGAATTTTAGATGTCTATCCCATCACAGAGGAAGTGCCGTTTCGAATTGAACTTTGGGGGGATGAGGTTGATTCTATTCGCACCTTTGACATTGAGAGTCAGCGATCCATTGAGCACCTGCAGGAAATCACTATTTATCCGGCAACGGAGATGGTTGACCGGAAAACGGAGCCTGTCAGCTTTTTGGACTATTTTAAGGTGGAAGAAAGTATTCTGTTTCTGGATGAACCGGTGCGCCTTTTGGAACGCGCAAAAGAAGTGAAAGAGGAATATGTAATCAGCCAGAAGAATCGACTGGAGGATGAACATCTGAATCATCCAGATATGGATCTGCATCTGTTTTTGCCGGAAGAGGTTGTAGTTAAAATGAATCATTACTACAGCATTGGACTTACGACCCTAGAATCCAAGTGTGGTGAATTTCTTCTGAAGGAGACATACCGTGTAGAGACGCGGGCAGTCAACCCGTATAACAACAGTTTTGAAACTTTAACAAGAGATTTGAAACGCCTGAAAAGACAGGGCTACCGGGTTATCCTATTGTCGGGGTCAAGAACGAGGGCGAAGCGTCTTGCGGAGGATCTGCGGGATTATGACCTTAGCAGTTTCTATAGTGAAGATATGCAGCGGGAAGTGACATCGGGCGAGATCATGGTCTCTTACGGCCATGTGGCAGAGGGGTATGAATACCCGATGCTGAAATTTATGGTTATCTCTGAGACCGACATTTTTGGAAAAAAACGCAAGAAGAAAAAACGTAAGATTTATGAAGGACAGAAGATTCAGAGCTTTTCGGATCTGAAAGTCGGTGACTATGTCGTGCATGAAAATCATGGGCTGGGAGTTTATGAAGGCATTGAGAAGATGGAAGTGGATAAAGTCACAAAGGATTATATGAAGATCAGCTATGCGGCAGGCGGCGTTCTTTATATTCTGGCAACACAGCTTGATCTGATTCAGAAATATGCCGGTTCGGATGCGAAAAAGCCGAAGCTGAATAAGCTTGGAACGCAGCAATGGACAAAGACGAAGTCACAGGTGCATCGCGCCGTACAGGCAATCGCAAAAGATCTGGTAGAGTTGTATGCGGTGCGTCAGGAGAAGGAAGGCTTTGTCTATGGGGAAGACACGGTCTGGCAGAAAGAGTTCGAGGAAATGTTTCCATTTGAAGAGACGGAAGATCAGCTTCTTGCAATTGAGGCTGCGAAGAAGGACATGGAAAGCACGAAGATCATGGATCGTCTCATCTGTGGTGATGTAGGTTACGGTAAGACGGAGGTTGCAATCCGTATCGCGTTCAAAGCAATTCAGGAAGGCAAGCAGGTGGTTTATCTGGTGCCGACTACGATTCTTGCGCAGCAGCATTACAATACATTTGTGCAGAGAATGAAAGACTTCCCGGTTCGTGTTGACCTGCTCTGCAGATTCCGCACACCTGCGGAGCAGAAAAAGACGATCGAAGATCTGAAAAAAGGACAGGTTGACGTGGTGATTGGTACGCATCGTGTCATTTCTCAGGATGTAAAATTTAAAGATCTCGGACTGCTCATTATCGATGAAGAACAGCGCTTTGGAGTGACGCACAAGGAGAAAATCAAAAAGCTGAAAGAAAATGTGGATGTACTTACACTGACTGCGACACCAATTCCGAGAACGCTTCATATGAGTCTGATCGGAATCCGGGATATGAGTGTTCTGGAAGAACCACCGATGGATCGTATGCCGATTCAGACTTATGTCATGGAACACAATGATGAGATGATTCGGGAAGCGATTGTAAGGGAAATGTCAAGAGGCGGTCAGGTCTATTACGTGTACAATAAAGTACAGGATATTATGGATGTGACGGTGAAGCTGGAGAAATTAGTTCCTGAGGCGAACATCGCATTTGCACACGGGCAGATGAAGGAACATGAGCTGGAACGCATTATGTATGATTTTATCAATGGTGATATTGATGTGCTTGTCTCAACGACGATTATTGAGACGGGACTGGACATTTCCAATGTAAATACCATGATCATTCATGATTCGGACCGGCTGGGGTTATCCCAGTTATATCAATTGCGGGGCAGGGTCGGAAGATCCAATCGCATGGCGTATGCATTTTTGCTGTACCGGCGTGATAAGCTGCTCAAGGAAGTGGCAGAGAAACGGCTTGCGGCAATCCGCGAATTCACAGATCTGGGAAGTGGCTTTAAGATTGCCATGCGCGATCTGGAAATCCGCGGCGCCGGAAATCTGCTCGGTGAGCAGCAGAGCGGACATATGGAAGCAGTCGGATATGATCTGTACTGCAAGATGCTCAATGAGGCAGTGAAGAATCTGAAGGGCGAACAGACAGAAGAGAGCTATCAGACAACGATCGATCTGAATGTCGATGCCTATATACCAGCATCCTATATTCCGAATGAATATCAGAAGCTGGACATCTACAAACGGATTGCCGGCATCGAGAATGAAGAAGAGATGGATGATATGCTCGAAGAACTGATCGACCGTTTCGGAGATATTCCGAAGAAGGTTTCTCAGCTTCTGACCATCGCACATTTAAAAGCTGCAGCGCACCGTGCTTATATCATCAGTGTAGAGCAAAAGGGAGAGGCGTATAAGTTTGTGATGTTTGAGCATGCCAAAGTAGATCCGGCAAAGATTCCGGCACTGCTTGAGCGGTACAAGGGCAGCCTTACTTTTAAAGTAGATATTAATCCATATTTTATTTATTTGAAAAAGGGAAAAAATGTCAGGGAAAAAGATGATGCGGTTCTGGAGCTCGTGAAAAAACTGTTAAATGACATAAAAGGATTGCTTGATTCATAAAAAAACGCTATAATGTAACGATGAATGGATATAGAAAGAGATACAATCAGGAGGGTATTATGAAACACTTAAACAGAAAATTTGTGGTTGTAGCAGCCGTTGTTCTTGCTATGACATCACTTGGCGGTTGTGGCAAATTAAAAGATACAGATATTGTCGCTACGGTTGGGAAGGATGAGATTTCAGCAGGAGTAGCGAACTTTTATGCGCGTCTGCAGCAGGCTCAGTCGGAGACCTATTATGCAAGCTATATGGGCGATGATATGTGGGCTACAGAAGTGGAGAAAGGAACTACATTTGAAGATTCTGTGAAGAAAAGTACATTAGAAGGTCTGGAAGATATGTATCTTTTGAAACAGCATGTATCGGATTATGAGATTGAACTTACAGATGAGGAAAAGGCGAAGATCGAAAAAGCAGCGGATGATTTTGTAGAGGCCAACACGTTGGAGAACAAGGCAGTTGTTTCCGGTGAGAAAAAGTATGTACAGGAAGTACTCGAACTTATGACAATCCAGAACAAGATGAATGCGGCGATGAAAACGGGTGTCGATGAAGAAGTGTCTGATGAAGAAGCAGCTCAGAAGAGTATGCAGTATGTTCTGTTCTCTTATTCATCCACAGATGAAAGTGGCAATGCGGTAACAATGTCAGATGACGAAAAGGCAGCCCAGCTTCAGGCGGCAAAAGATTTCTTTGCGGGAATTCCGGATGGCGATTTGTCAGCGGCAGCGGCGGCAGCAGGCATAGAAGTACAGACCGCAACCTTTGATTCTGACAGTACATCACCGGATGCAGATGTGATCGCAGCAGCGGATGCGGTTGAGGCAGAAGGTGGAGTGACGGATGTGATTGATACAGACAACGGCGCATATATCTGCAAAGTAACAAGCTTTCTTGACCGCGGAGCCACCGACTCGAAAAAGGGCGAGATTGTCGAGCAGCGCAAGACGGATCAGTATGATAGTCTGCTCAAGGGATACAGAGATGATACAGACATTTCGGTAAACAAAAAGAACTGGAAGAAGATCAGCTTTGTTGACCAGGGAGTTACGATGAAGCAGGAGACGGAAGAGCCATATGCAACCGGGGCGGATGGAACTTCGACGAGCAATGATGACGAAAGTGAGTCAGAATAAAGTTCCCGCGGCATAACAATTGAATAGAAAGAAAATAGACGAATATAATCCTCTGTTTGGCAAATACTAGCAATACAAAATACAAGTATTTACAAACGGAGGATTTTTTATGAAAGCAACGGGAATTGTAAGGAGAATCGATGATTTGGGACGCGTGGTGGTTCCAAAAGAAATCAGGCGGACACAGCGGATCAGAGAGGGAGATCCACTTGAGATATTTACAGACAGAGAAGGACAGATTATACTGAAAAAGTTTTCGCCGATCGGAGAGCTCGGCGCAATTGCGAGACAGTACGCGTATAGTCTTGCACAGACAATGAAATGTACGGTCTGTATCACAGATACGGATCAGATTATAGCTGCAGCAGGAGCGGGCAGGGAAGACCTTCAGGACCGTTATATAGAACCGGAGCTGGAGAAGCTGATGAAAGAGCGGAAAATGGCTGTTTCAAAAGACCAGATTGTATGTCCGATTATCAGCCAGGGAGATGTGCTGGGAAGTATTGTGTTCACATCCAGCGATGAGAAAAAACCAATGAAAGAACTGGAAGAGAAAATGATTATTGCCGCCGCCGGATTTCTTGCATTGCAGTTGGAGGGATGAGGCATATTCTGCCTGGCAGCTTCATATGATTTAATATGGAGGGATGCATATGGAGAAAAATACGCTGCTAAAAAGTAACGACAAACTGTCAGCTGTACTAAAGTCGCTGCTTTGTTCTTATCTGCTCACAGGAGTTTTACTTTTGGGACTTGCTTTTTTGCTCTATCAGTTTCACCTTAAGGAAAATCAGATCAATATCGGAATCACAGTCATTTATGTGTTGTCAACACTTTTGGGAGGATTTCTGTGCGGAAAAACTCTAAAAGTCCGTAAATTTATGTGGGGGCTGGGAATGGGAGCTTTGTACTTTCTGCTTTTGATCGGGATATCGTTTGGTGTCTATCGGGAATTGCAGCAGAGCACAGCAAGCTTTTTACTGACGCTGATTTTGTGCGCCGGAGGCGGGATGATTGGTGGAATGATATCGTAAAAAAAGCCTTTTAAGTTTGAAACAAGTGTGATATACTATACGACAGATGAAATGTAAAGGAGGATTTACCATGAAACATATTAAGACATTAAATACACAGACATTGAACAATACAATGAAAAAGGGTGGATGTGGAGAATGCCAGACATCTTGTCAGTCAGCCTGCAAGACATCTTGTACAGTAGGTAATCAGACTTGTGAAAACAAGAAATAAGACGAATTCACGAAGCAGGTTTGTTTCGATATGATGAAGTTATTAGGCAGCGGCCGAGGTCGCTGCTTATTGCTTGTTAAGGGAGAATGTTTTCTTCCTAATAGATTGGAGTAGAAAGAGAGGTAACTGGATATGATTCACCAGTACCAGAATAATGGCTATAATATTATATTAGATGTGAACAGTGGGGCTGTTCATGTCGTTGATCAGCAGGCTTATGATGTGATTGCCTGTCTGAATGAGATGAATCCGGATCATACGGCGGATTCCTTAAGAACAGATACAACTGCCAAATACCTGACAGAACATTTGCAACAGTATGATGCAGAGGGGTTAAGAGAGCTTTTGGAAGATGTTGCGGAATTGACAGAGGCAGGCAGATTATTTACCAGAGACGCTTATGAGAATATCATTGATGACGTGAAGCAGAGAAAGACCGTTGTGAAAGCGTTGTGTCTGCACATTGCACATGACTGCAATCTCGCTTGTAAATACTGCTTCGCAGAAGAAGGGGAATACCATGGACGCCGTGCGCTGATGTCCTATGAAGTCGGTAAGAAGGCACTGGATTTTCTGATTGCGAATTCGGGGAGCAGAAGAAACTTGGAAGTGGACTTCTTCGGCGGTGAGCCATTGATGAACTGGCAGGTTGTCAAAGATCTTGTTGCGTATGGAAGAGAACAGGAAAAACTCCATGATAAGCATTTTCGATTCACGATTACAACGAATGGCGTTCTGCTGAATGATGAGATTCAGGACTTTATAAATAAAGAGATGGATAACGTAGTTCTAAGTCTGGACGGACGAAAAGAAGTCAACGATCATATGCGGCCGTTCCGAAACGGAGCAGGAAGCTATGATCTGATTGTTCCGAAATTTCAGAAGCTTGCAGACAGCCGTCATCAGGAAAGATACTATATCAGGGGAACATTTACAAGAAATAATCTTGACTTTTCAAAAGATATTCTTCATTTTGCGGACCTTGGATTTGAACAGATGTCGATGGAACCGGTAGTCGGGCCTGAGACAGATTCTTATGCAATCAGAGAAGAAGATCTTCCAAAGATTTTTGCGGAATACGATTCTCTGGCGAAGATTATGATTGAACGGGAGAAAGCCGGAAAAGGTTTTAATTTCTTCCATTTTATGATAGACTTAGAAGGTGGTCCGTGTATCTACAAACGCATGAGCGGATGTGGTTCGGGAACAGAATATCTTGCGGTCACGCCTTGGGGGGATTTGTATCCGTGTCATCAGTTTGTTGGTGAGGAAGATTTCCTGATGGGAAATGTGGACGAAGGAATTCGAAAGCCCGAGATTGCAGATAATTTCAGAAGCTGCAGCGTATACACGAAGGACAGCTGTAAGGACTGTTTTGCCAGATTCTACTGTAGTGGCGGATGCATGGCGAACTCTTATAAATTCCATGGAACCATTCATGATACATATAAAGTAGGATGTGAGATGGAAAGAAAGCGCGTTGAGTGCGCAATTATGATAAAAGCTGCTTTGGCAGATGAAGGAAAGGAAAGTTAAGCCATGAACGTAAACATGAAGAAGAACAGAGGCCTTGTGTATCTGATTTTAGTTGCAATTGTAATTGGACTTTTAGGCTACACAACCATTGTTGGATTTGGAAGTGGAAAAGTAGGTGCGGCTAAGAATATCAAACTTGGTCTTGATCTGGAAGGCGGAGTCAGCATTACATATGAGACGGTTGAGAAGAATCCGTCGGCAACGGATATGAGTGATACGATTTATAAATTACAGCAGCGTGTTGATCAGTACAGCACAGAGGCAACCGTCAATCAGGAAGGTGACAACCGTATCACAATTGAGATTCCGGGTGTGACAGATGCGAATGCAATCTTAGAAGAACTTGGTAATCCGGGAACACTGTATTTTGTCCGTGAAAAAGGCAGTGACGGAACTGCAAATTATCAGGCTGATTCGACTGCAGAGGGTGGATATGCCCTGACAAAGACGATTGACGAACTGCAGAAAGATGGAAGTCTGTTGTTATCCGGAACGGATGTCAGCAGCGCGGCGGCGAAAGCACAGACGGATTCAACGACACAGAATAAGCAGTATGTTGTTTCACTGAGCTTTACGGATGATGGAACCAAAAAGTTTGCTGATGCAACAACAGCAGCATATGCGGCAAGTGAAAGTATTGCAATTTATTATGATGGGAAGCTGATCAGTGTACCGAGTGTCAATGCAGCAATCACAGATGGACAGGCCATCATCGAGAGCTCGAATATGACATATGAAGAAGCTGAGGCTCTGGCATCACAGATTCGTATCGGTGGATTGAATCTGGAACTGAATGAACTTCGCTCTAATGTTGTCGGAGCACAGCTCGGACAGGCTGCAATCTCTACAAGTATCAAAGCCGGTGCCATTGGTCTTGCCATTGTCTGCCTGTTTATGATCTGGGTATACTTACTTCCGGGTCTTGCAGCGAGTCTTGCGTTGATTATTTATACAGGATTGATTCTTCTGAGTCTGAATGCATTTGATTTAACACTGACATTGCCGGGTATCGCAGGTATCATCCTTGGTATTGGTATGGCAGTTGATGCAAATGTTATCATATTTGCCCGTGTGCGGGAGGAATTGACGGCAGGAAAAGCGGTAAAGACCGCATTGAAGGCAGGCTTCCACAAAGCGTTATCAGCTATTTTGGACGGCAATATTACAACGCTGATCGCAGCAGTTGTATTGTATATGCTTGGAACAGGTAGTGTAAAAGGATTCGCAATTACATTGGGTATGGGTATTTTGATTTCTATGTTCACGGCACTCTTTGTGACGCGTGTGATTATATACTCGATGTATGCTGTCGGCATTCGTTCGACGAAGGTCTATGGAAGACCGAAACCGGTCAGAGAACCAATCAATTTCCTTGGAAAAAAGAAGCTGTTTTTTGGTATTTCAATCGCAGTGATTTTGGCGGGATTCATCGTCATGGGTGTGAATGAAGCAAATGGCAACAAGATGCTCAATTACAGCCTTGAATTTGAAGGTGGAACATCTACGAATGTAACATTTAATGAGAATTATACAATCGAGGAAGCAGAGTCTAAAATTGTACCTGTCATTGAAGAGGCAACAGGTGTGAAGAGTGTTCAGGTTCAGCCGGTTCAGGACAGTAATGCAATTATTTTCAAGACAACAGCGATAGACAACGATCAGAGAACTGCTTTTGACGAAGCAATGGTATCAAACTTTGATATTGACAGCAGTAAGATAACGTATGATAATATCAGTTCTACAGTAAGTTCCGAGATGAGATCAGACGCAGTCTTAGCCGTTGTAGTTGCGACAATCTGTATGTTGATTTACATTTTCTTCCGCTTCAAAGATATCCGTTTCGCAGGAAGTGCAGTCATTGCACTGGTTCATGATGTATTAGTTGTTCTTGCATTTTACGCTGTGGCAAGGGTAACCGTTGGTAATACGTTTATTGCCTGTATGCTGACCCTGGTTGGTTACTCTATTAATGCGACAATCGTTATCTTTGACCGTATCCGTGAGGAACTTGGTGAGAAGAAACGCAGTGAAGATCTTGAGTTGATTGTAAACCGCAGTATTACAAGAACTCTGACAAGATCGGTATATACGACATTTACAACCTTTGTCATGGTTGCAGTCTTATACATTATGGGTGTAACATCAATCAGAGAATTTGCCCTTCCACTGATGGTAGGATTTATCTGTGGTGGATATTCCTCTGTATGTATCACAGGTGCCCTGTGGTATGTTATGAAGACGAAAATCGGAAAGAAAAAATAAAACCAGAACAATGGGGCTGTTCACGATAAGTGACAGCCCTGTTTTCAATTATAAGAGAGAATAGTCTGTGGCGGCATGGGCTTATGGTTAAGGAGTATTGGATATGGCAAGGTGGTTTCTTACAATGAAGAAAGCTGATTTCCAAAAAAATGCGGATAAATTTCATATCTCACCGATTATTGCAAGACTGATTCGCAATCGCGATGTGGTGGAAGAGGGGGAGATTGAACAGTATCTGAACGGTACAATTGCAGATTTAAGTGATGGGATTCTGATGAAGGATGCGGATAAGGCAATTGCAATTCTGACTGAGAAGATTCAGGAAAATAAGAGAATCCGTGTGATTGGGGATTATGATATTGACGGTGTGAATGCAACTTATATCCTGCAGGAGGCTCTTGCAGGACTGGGAGCAATCGTGGATACAGATATTCCGGACCGCATGAAGGATGGATATGGATTGAACCAGAATCTGATCGACCGGGCAGTGGAAGATGGGATTGATACCGTGGTTACGTGCGATAACGGAATTGCAGCTGGCGAAGAGATTGCATATGGAAAGGAAAAAGGGTTAACAATTATTGTGACAGACCATCATGAAATTCCGTATGAGGAAATAGATGGTGAAAAACACTATATTCTCCCTCCGGCAGATGCTGTCGTAGATCCGAAACAGAAAGACTGTACTTACCCATTTAAAGAATTATGCGGTGCAGCGGTTGCATATAAGCTGATGGAAGCGTTCTATGAGGCGTTGGGAAAAGAGGAAGAAGATCTTGATTATCTGATGGAACATGTAGCAATTGCGACAATTGGGGACGTGATGGATCTGATTGGGGAAAATCGGATTTTAGTAAAACAGGGACTTGAGATGATGCGCCGTACAAGCAGTCTTGGTCTTAAGGCATTGATGGAATGTAATGGAATTAATCCGGATCAGCTGAGTGCATATCATATCGGATTTGTGCTGGGACCGTGTATGAATGCAAGTGGGAGACTGGACACGGCGAAGCGGACACTGGAATTATTTCGTGCCTCTTCGGAAAAGGAAGCGGCGATGCTTGCCGGAGATTTGAAGGCTTTAAATGACAGTAGAAAAGATATGACGCTGCGGAGCGTAGAGACAGCGGTGCACATGGTTGAAACGACAGAGCTAAAGCAGGATAAAGTACTGGTCGTATATCTTCCGGAATGTCATGAGAGTATTGCCGGAATTGTTGCCGGCAGATTGAGAGAACGATTTTATAAGCCAACATTTGTGTTAACAAAAGCAGAAGACGGAGTAAAGGGGTCCGGCAGATCGATTGAGGCATATCATATGTATGAAGAGTTGAACCGATGCAGCGTCTATCTGACTAAATTTGGCGGCCATAAACTTGCGGCCGGGTTATCCATGCAGGAGGCAAATATCGATGCATTCCGCTCGATGCTCAACGCAAAAACAACACTGACAAACGAAGATCTGGAAGAAAAGATTTCTATTGATATGCAGCTCCCGCTGGAGTATGTGACGGAATCGCTGATAGGAGAATTGGACCTACTCGCCCCATATGGGAAAGGAAATCGAAAGCCACTCTTTGTAGAAAAAAATCTGAAGGTGCTTCAACCGAAAATTATTGGCAGGAATTCAAATGTCCTTAAAATGACAGTACAGAATGAACGCGGAATGAAGCTGGATGCGATTTATTTTGGGGAAGTACAGGAATGTTTGAACTATATTTTGTCGAAACAGACAATGGCCTTTACATTTTACCCATCTATAAATGAATATATGGGACGAAAAAGCGTGCAGATAACAATTGTCAACTATCAATAATGTGTGATATACTAAAGATTATTTAGAAAAATGTTATAATTAAGATCAGTTGCATGAGGATGATACTAGAAGAGAAGGGGTGGCTGTATGGCAGTAGAACTCAATCAGGAATTAATGAATCATAATTTAAAAATTGTAGATGGTCATGCAGTGAAGAATGAAAAAGACTATCAGGACCCTGAATCACTGTATCAGGCTTTAATTGCGCGCGTTCGCAAATACCATCCATCTGCAGATATCTCGATGATTGAGAAGGCTTATAATATTGCGAGCAATGCACACAAAGAGCAGAAACGAAAATCAGGAGAGCCCTATATTATTCATCCGTTATGGGTCGGAATCATCCTTGCTGATCTTGAACTGGACAAAGAGACGATCGTTGCCGGTATGCTTCATGATGCGGTGGAAGATACGACCATGACACTGGAGGAGATTTCTGCTGAGTTCGGTGATGAGGTGGCACTTCTCGTGGATGGGGTCACAAAACTGGGACAGTTAT
Organism: Hespellia sp.; assembly: GCA_028693555.1. Taxonomy (GTDB): domain Bacteria; phylum Bacillota; class Clostridia; order Lachnospirales; family Lachnospiraceae; genus Hespellia. Next base: position 131,889 of record JAQUVD010000001.1, on the reverse strand, counting down.
CTTATTCTGCGGATAAGTTAGAAGTGCAGGCGGAAAATCTGCGTAAGATGTTCCTTGCGATGGCGAAGGATATCCGTGTGATTATTATCAAACTGGCTGACCGTCTGCATAATATGCGCACGCTGGAATTTATGCGTCCGGAAAAGCAGCTTGAGAAAGCGAAAGAGACGATGGATATCTATTCACCACTTGCCCAGCGTCTTGGTATTTCTAAGATTAAGACGGAATTAGATGATCTGTCACTCCGTTATTTGCATCCGGATGTTTATTTTAAATTATTACAGGATTTGAATGACCGCAAGACGCAGAGAGAGGAATTTGTGCTTCAGATTGTAGATGAGGTTTCCCATCACATGGGGAATGCGCATATCAATGCGAAGGTATACGGGCGCGTTAAACATTTCTTTAGTATCTATAAGAAGATGGTGAATCAGGATAAGACGATTGATCAGGTGTATGATCTGTTCGCGGTTCGGATCATTGTCGATTCCGTGAAGGATTGTTATGCGGCACTGGGAGTGATTCACGAAATGTATACCCCGATTCCGGGACGCTTTAAAGATTATATCGCGATGCCAAAAGCGAATATGTACCAGTCGCTTCACACAACCCTGATGGGACCGTCCGGTCAGCCGTTCGAAATTCAGATTCGTACGGAAGAGATGCATAAGACTGCGGAATATGGTATCGCAGCCCATTGGAAATATAAAGAGAGCGGGAACGGTGCAATCAGCGAGCAGAACGCAGCGGAGGCGAAGCTGAGCTGGCTGAGGCAGATTCTGGAATGGCAGAAGGATATGTCAGATAATCGGGAATTTCTCAGCTTATTAAAAGGCGATTTGGATTTATTTGCGGAGGACGTCTACTGCTTTACTCCAAACGGGGATGTCAAGAGCCTGCCGAATGGTTCGACTCCGGTAGATTTTGCTTATGTAATCCATAGTGCTGTCGGCAATAAGATGGTTGGAGCAAGGGTCAATGGAAAACTTGTCAATATCGATTACAAGATTCAGAACGGAGACAGAATTGAAGTACTGACTTCGGCTAATTCGAAAGGACCAAGCCGTGACTGGCTCAAGATTGTAAAGAGCACGCAGGCGAAGAACAAGATTAATCAGTGGTTCAAGAAAGAATTTAAAGAAGAGAACATCGTCAAAGGAAAAGAGATGATTGCCGCTTATTGCAAAGCGAAAATGATTCCTCTTGCAGAAGTGACAAAACCAAAGTATCTTCATATCGTGCAGCAGAAATACGGTTTCCGCGACTGGGATTCCGTACTTGCCGCAATTGGACATGGCGGAATGAAAGAAGGACAGATTGTGAATCGTCTGTTCGAGGAATATGAAAAAGATCATAAGAAAGAGATTACAGATGAGTCGATCTTAGAAAAACTATCCGAAGCGAACAAGCAGAAGGTACACATCGCAAAATCCAAGACAGGTATCGTAGTAAAAGGAATTGATGATATGGCAGTGCGTTTCTCGAAATGCTGTAATCCGGTTCCGGGAGATGAGATTGTCGGATTTGTGACAAGAGGACGCGGAATGTCCATTCATCGCACAGACTGTATTAATATGCTCCACCTGTCAGAGACAGAACGCGCCAGACTGATTGACGCAGAATGGGAGAGCAGTCAGGATGGCGAGGGTGAAGGCCAGTATCTCGCAGAGCTTAAGATGTTTGCTGAGGACCGAACGGGACTACTGATGGAGATTACCAAGATCTTTACAGAGGCAAAGATTGATGTGAAGTCGCTGAATGTCCGCACAAGCAAGAAGGGTACGGCGACGATTGATATGGGATTTGTCGTTCACGGCAGATCAGAACTCGCAAAGGTTACAGAAAAGATGCGCCAGATAGAAGGCGTGATTGATATTCAAAGAACGGCAGGTTAAAGAATGTTTCAGATAAAAAGATACGTACTTGGTCCGGTGCAGACCAATTGTTATATCATCCGGAATCCGGAGAATAAAGAGTGTATCATAGTAGATCCGGCAGCGTGTCCGGATGATGTGACGGCAGAGCTTGATGCCGGCGGATGGATTCCAAAGGCAGTCCTGCTTACGCATGCGCATTTTGATCATATTGGGGGGATAGAAGGTTTTGTGAAAGCCTATCAGATTCCCGTTTATGTAGAGACAGAGGATCAGAGGATGCTGATGGATGCAACAATCAATATGTCAGCGGGAATGGGACACCCAGTCTCTTATGATAAGGCAGTTTCGGTCAATGAGGGGACTAGATTGTCCATTGCGGGATATGAGATCAAAGTATTGCATACACCGGGACATACGCCGGGAGGATGCTGCTATTACTTTGAGAGAGAGGGTATTTTATTTAGCGGGGATACGCTGTTCTGTCAGTCTGTTGGAAGAAGTGATTTCCCGGGAGGCGATGGTATGCAGCTTGTGTGGTCGATTCAGGAAAAACTGATGGGACTTCCCGAAGATACAGTTGTGTATCCGGGGCATATGGATGAAACAACGATTGGCTTTGAAAAAAGCCATAACCCGTTTATTTAGATAGGAGCAAAATGATTCAGATAACATGCAGGGATGCTTTATACACCTATGATATGTTTCATATTACAAAAGCATTTTTCCCAAATGAAGAAATCAAACAAGAGGTGAATGAAAAGCAGGAACCACTGATTCTTATGGAATTGCAGAGTGGTTCTTTTTGCGTTGCCTGTGAAGATGTGTGTACAATCAATGATGTGCGTGAGAAAAAGCATTATGTGAACCGGACATTGTACCAATGGCTCTGTGAGCAGACCGGACAAAAAATGGCATGGGGAATTCTGACTGGAATTCGCCCGACCAAAATCCTGATGAAACAGCTCGAAAAGGGAATGAGTGAAGCAGAGGCGGTCCAATGGATGCGCAATAGATATTTTGTGTCAGAGGAAAAGGCAGAGCTGAGTCTGGCGATTGCAAAACGCGAAAAAAAGCTGTTGGATCAGCTGGACTATCAGAATGGTTTTAGTCTTTATGTGGGAATTCCATTCTGTCCGAGTATCTGTTCCTATTGCTCCTTCAGTTCGTCACCGATTGGGGAATGGGAATCAAGAGTAGAGATTTATCTGGATGCATTGTGCAAAGAGGTTACATTCGTTGCAGAAAAATCCAGAGACAGGAAGTTAAATACAATCTACGTGGGCGGTGGGACTCCGACTACACTTACAGCGGAGCAGCTGGACCGCCTGCTAACGCATGTGGAAACATCGTTTTCTTATCAGGATATGCTGGAAGTGACAGTAGAGGCAGGGCGTCCGGACAGTATTACAAAGGAAAAACTGGAGGTATTAAAACGACATACCGTTTCCCGTATCTCGATTAATCCCCAGACGATGCAGCAAAAGACGCTGGACGAAATCGGAAGAAAGCATACCGTGGGTGATATCAGAGCTGTCTATGGACTTGCCAGAGAGCTGGGCTTTGATAATATCAATATGGACCTCATTGCGGGGCTGCCGGGAGAATCGGTAGAAGATATGAAAGATACCCTGCGGCAGATTTGCAGTATGCATCCGGACAGTCTGACGATTCATTCGCTTGCAATCAAGCGGGCGGCAAGACTGGGACAGCAGCAGACCGAAATCCTTCATGCAAAAGAGCTGGAGGAGATGATTGATCTGGGAGCAGAGGCGGCAAAAGAGATGTCGCTTGTTCCGTATTACTTATACAGACAGAAGAATATTGCCGGTAATTTTGAAAATGTTGGTTATGCAGAGGTTGACAAAGCCGGAATTTACAATATACTTATTATGGAGGAAAAACAGAGCATTGTAGCGGTTGGCGCCGGTGCATCGACGAAGATTGTGCTTCCTCACAGAGTGCGGATCTCGGATAAGAGAGAGACGAATATCATCCGCATAGAGAACGTAAAAGACATTACGGAATATATCACCCGTATTGATGAAATGATAGAACGAAAAGGAGAATGGCTATGGCATTAAAGAAAAAACCAGTGACAGGCATGAAAGATATGCTGCCAAATGAGATGGAAGTCCGCAATTATGTGATTTCACTGATTCAGGAGACATATAAAGATTTTGGATTCACTTCGATGGAGACACCTTGTGTAGAACATATCGAGAATCTCTGCAGTAAATCGGGCGGGGATAATGAGAAGTTAATTTTCAAGATTTTAAAGCGTGGAGAAAAATTAAAAATCGATACGGCAAAAGAAGAAAATGATCTTGTAGATGGAGGTCTTCGCTACGATTTGACAGTTCCACTCTGCCGTTATTATTCGAACCATGCAAATGAGCTGCCATCTCCATTCAAGGCACTTCAAATGGGAAATGTATGGCGTGCGGACAGACCGCAGCGCGGACGATTCAGACAGTTCATGCAGTGCGATATTGATATTCTTGGAGAGTCTTCGAACCTCGCAGAAATCGAGTTGATTCTTGCGACTACGACCTTGCTCGGAAAACTGGATTTTCACAATTTTACAATTCGTATCAACGACCGTAAAATACTAAAAGCGATGGCTGCTTACAGTGGATTTACAGAAGCGGATTACGACACAGTCTTTATCATCTTAGATAAGATGGATAAGATTGGTCTGGACGGTGTTGCGGACGAGCTGAAAGAAAATGGATACGCAGAGGAATCGGTAGAAAAATATCTGAAATTATTCAAAGAGATTACAAATGATATCGAAGGGGTTTTATACTGCAAAGAAAAGCTGGAAGACTTTTTGGATACAGAGACTGCGGACGGTCTGGAGCTGATTATCTCAAGCGTGGAAAGTGCGAAGGAAGCAGACTTTAAGATGAGCTTTGATCCGACATTGGTTCGTGGAATGTCGTACTATACAGGAACGATTTTCGAAATCTCGATGGATGAGTTTGGAGGATCGGTCGGCGGCGGCGGACGTTATGATGGAATGATCGGCAAGTTCACAGGGCAGGATACACCTGCGGTTGGATTTTCTGTCGGGTTTGAACGTATCGTAATGCTGCTGTTGGAACGTGGTTATGAGATTCCAACGAATAAAGTAAAGAAAGCTTTCTTGATTGAGAAGAACATGCCGGCTGCCGGGATGCTCAAAGTGCTGACACTTGCGAAAGAAGAGCGAGCGGCTGGCAAGCAGGTTATGATTGTCAATATGAAGAAAAATAAGAAATTCCAGAAAGAACAGCTTGCAGAGGCAGGGTACACGGATGTTGTAGATTGCTATGCAGATAAAGTGGAGGAAATGTAAGATGGCAGAGTCAATGCAGGGATTAAAAAGAACATACCGATGTGGCGAGATTACAAAGGCGAATGTAGGTGAGAACGTTACGGTGATGGGATGGGTTCAAAAGAACCGTAATAAAGGTGGAATCGTATTCGTGGATCTGAGAGACCGTGCAGGTCTTCTTCAGATTGTGTTTGAAGACGATGAAGCATTAATGGAGAAGGCTTCCAGGCTCCGTTCGGAATTTGTTGTTGCTGTGGTCGGCACGGTAGTAGAACGTTCCGGAGCAGTGAACACGAATCTTGCAACGGGGGAAATCGAAGTGCGCGCAGAGCAGCTTCGCATTTTATCGGAATCTGAGACACCGCCATTTCCAATTGAAGAGAACAGTAAGACGAAGGAAGAGCTTCGTCTGAAATATCGTTTCCTGGATCTGCGCCGTCCGGATCTGCAGAGAAATCTGATGATGCGCAGCCGGGTTGCAACTCTGACAAGAGCATTTCTCGCAGAAGAAGGATTCTTAGAGATTGAGACACCGACGATGATCAAGTCGACACCGGAAGGCGCGCGCGACTATCTTGTACCAAGCCGTGTAAACCCGGGAACATTCTATGCACTCCCACAGTCACCACAGCTTTTAAAACAGCTCCTGATGTGTTCCGGATACGATCGATATTTCCAATTAGCGCGCTGCTACCGTGATGAAGATCTACGTGCAGACCGTCAGCCGGAATTCACACAGATCGATATGGAATTATCGTTTGTAGATGTGGACGATGTCATCGATGTCAACGAAAGACTGCTTCAGAAATTATTCAAAGATGTATTAGACGTAGAAGTATCGCTTCCAATTCCGAGAATGACTTGGCAGGATGCAATGGACCGTTATGGTTCGGACAAACCGGACACACGCTTTGGGATGGAGCTTGTAAATGTAACTGAGACAGTAAAAGACTGTGAATTTGTTGTATTTAAGGGCGCAATCGAAAATGGTGGAACAGTCCGCGGTATCAACGCCAAAGGACAGGGAATGATGCCTCGTAAGAAGATTGATAAGCTGGTTGATTATGCGAAAGACTTTGGCGCAAAGGGACTTGCTTATATTGCAATTCAGGAAGACAAAAGCATGAAATCTTCTTTTGCAAAATTCATGACAGAAGAGCAGATGGCAGACCTTGTAGCTGCAATGGCTGGAGAGGCTGGAGATTTGCTTCTCTTTGCAGCCGATAAGAATAAAGTGGTGTGGGATGTTCTGGGAAATCTTCGTCTTGAGGTTGCAAGACAGTTAGAACTTTTAGATAAGAATGAGTATAAGTTTTTGTGGGTGACAGAATTCCCACTCATGGAGTGGAGTGATGAACAGGGAAGATTTCTGGCTATGCATCATCCGTTTACCATGCCAATGGATGAAGATATTCCAATGCTGGATACGGATCTTGGAAAAGTGCGTGCAAAAGCTTATGATATCGTTTTAAACGGTACAGAGATTGGCGGGGGAAGTGTACGAATCTTCAATACAGAGATTCAGTCTAAGATGTTAGAGCTTCTGGGCTTCACACCGGAGCAGGCAGAGGAACAGTTCGGATTTCTTCTCCGTGCATTCAAATATGGGGTACCGCCACATGCAGGACTTGCATATGGATTGGATCGTCTTGTGATGCTTATGGCAAAACAGGACAGCATCCGCGACGTGATTGCATTCCCTAAGATCAAGGATGCATCAGATCTGATGACAGAAGCACCGGCTGCAGTAGATGCGAAACAGTTAGAAGAATTATGTATTCAGGTGGATTTACCGGAAAAAGAGTAAGCGATTAAAATAAAAATGCTGTATTCAAGATGATGTGTCTTAGAATACAGCATTTTTATTTCTGATCTTTGGAGGAGTTGATTGTCTTTTTATTTGGATACGGTGTTTTCTTAGGTGTTAATCCCAAAAGATAATCAACACTGACAGAATAGTAATCAGCCAGATCAATTAGTATCTCTGTAGGAATGTTATGTTCCCCGTTCTCATATCTGGAATATGTCTTTTGCGTGGTGTTGAGATGATCTGCTAATTGTGTCTGCGTCAGATCACGATCTTCGCGAAGATTTCTAATATTCGGATATACTGTCATTGCATCACCTCTGCGTTCTTTTTGTGTCTTTTATTATTAGTATAAATAGAGCGCAACAAAGCGTTGCAAAATAGACCGAAACGGTCTAGAACGTTATGCAAGATACTAACAGAAGTTATGGAAAAAACACAGGGAAAGATTTTTGCGAAAAGTGTTTACAATTTAGGTTTACAAAAAAATCAAAAAAAATTCAAAAAAATGAAATTAATTGTTGACAATAAAAACAAGTTATAGTATATTAGTTATTGTTCCGGTCAACGAGGAACACAAGATATGCGACAGTGGCTCAGCTGGTAGAGTACGACCTTGCCAAGGTCGGGGTCGCGGGTTCGAACCCCGTCTGTCGCTCTGATTTAAGAAGCTTTCCGATTTATCGGGAAGCTTCTTTTTATGCCGGGCATACAAGTGAAGATCGAGAGGACGTTTCCTTGTTGTGAAAAATCTAACACTAGTACCTGCCTAAAATCTATGTTATAATTTCACTCAAACATGAAATGTGAGAGAGGATAATACAATGGAAGTGCAAAAGACGATAAAAGTAGGCCTGTTAGGTCTGGGGACCGTTGGTAGCGGTGTATATAAATTGATTCAGAAGAATCAGGATGAGATGGTGCAGAAGATTGGAGCCAATCTGAAAATAGCGAAGATTCTGGTTCACAATATCGAAAGAACACGGGAGGGTGTCGATACATCACTTCTGACGAATCGACCGGAGGATATTTTAGAAGATGAGGAAATCCAGATAGTCATTGAAGTCATGGGTGGAATAGAGCCTGCGAAAACGATGATTCTGGCTGCATTGAACGCAGGAAAGAATGTTGTGAGTGCGAATAAAGATCTGATTGCGGAGCATGGAAAGGAATTGCTTGATGCTGCGGAAGCAAATGGGGTGGATTTTCTGTTTGAAGCGGCAGTTGCAGGTGGTATTCCGATTATCCGTCCATTAAAACAGTGCCTTGCGGGAAATGAAATCACAGAAGTAATAGGAATTGTGAACGGAACAACGAATTACATTCTTACGAAGATGTTTGAGGATGGAATGGATTTTGCTGAAGCATTAGCAAAAGCAACGGAACTTGGTTATGCAGAGGCGGACCCGACAGCAGATATTGAAGGGCTGGATGCGGGAAGAAAAGTTGCAATTATGGCATCCATTGCATTTCATTCAAGAGTCGTATTCGCTGATGTATATACAGAGGGAATTACAAAGATTACTGCTAAGGATATTGCTTATGCGAAAGAATTTGACAGTGTTATTAAGCTTCTTGGAGTGGCGCATAATACAGAAAGTGGAATTGAAGTTGCTGTATATCCAATGCTTTTGGAAAAGGATCATCCGCTTGCGTCGGTCAGAGATTCCTTTAATGCGGTCTTTGTCCATGGCGATGCAGTAGATGATGCGATGTTCTACGGCAGAGGCGCGGGAGCACTTCCCACTGCAAGTGCCGTGATGGGTGATATCATTGATGTTGCGAGAGATATTGATTATGACTGCAATGGAAGAATCAGCTGCACCTGCTATCGTGAGACACCGGTGAAAGCATTTGCAGATATTAAAAACAAGTTTTTCCTGCGGATTCAGGTTGTCAATGAGCCGGGAGTTCTTGCGAAAATCGCAAGTGTATTCGGTGATCATAAAGTAAGTATTGCACGCGTTGTTCAGAAGAATGCAAAAGATAAAATGGCAGAACTTGTAATCGTAACCGAAAAAGTAAAAGAATACCATATGCAGGATTCATTGGAAGATTTAAGGAAAATGGAGAGTGTATCAGAAATCAGCAGTGTGATTAGAGAGTACTAAGAGGAGCGGCTGTGATGGATAAGAGAAATCAGTCAATTGGATTTACCGTAAAACAGATTAACAATGTGTTTGAAAAAGAGCTGACAGAGCAATTGAAGGCAACAGGAATCACGTCGTCCCAATGTGCTGTACTCGATTTCCTGTTCCAGACGAACAAAGAGGAAGTGAGTCAGCGGGATGTGGAACGGTATCTGAATCTCAAGAATCCGACTGTGACAGGGCTTATGAAGAGACTCGATGAAAAAGGCTTCATACTGGTTGTTCCGAGTACAAAGGACAAGCGTCGAAAGAATATCTATCTGACAGAAAAGGCATATGATATCCAGAAGCGGATGGAAACGGACCGCAGAAAGACAGAGAAAAAGCTGACGCTTGGCATGACAAAAAAGGAAATTGAAGCATTAAAAAGGGGACTGGATAAAGTCCTCTATAATATAGCAGAACCGTAGATCAAAGAGGAGGAAACAGACAGATGAGTTATGCAGATCAACTATTTAAGGATATGTGCCGTGATATCATTGATAACGGGACAAGCACAGAGGGAGAGAAGGTGCGTCCGGTTTGGGAAGATGGATCACCTGCACACACAATCAAAAAGTTTTGTGTGGTAAACCGTTATGATTTGTCAAAAGAATTTCCGGCACTGACACTAAGGCGTACCGGAATCAAGAGCTGTACGGATGAACTGTTATGGATCTGGCAGAAGAAATCAAACAATATCAAAGACTTAAGCAGTCATATCTGGGATAGCTGGGCAGATGAGAACGGTTCCATTGGAAAGGCTTACGGTTATCAGATGCAGGTGAAGCATGCGTATCGTGAAGGGATGATGGATCAGGTGGACCGTGTGATTTATGACTTGAAACATAATCCATACAGCAGACGTATCATGACGAATATCTATGTGCATCAGGACCTGCATGAGATGAACCTGTATCCTTGCGCTTACAGTATGACATTTAATGTGACACAGGAAGCGGGATGCGACAAGATGACGTTGAACGGCATTCTCAATCAGCGTTCCAATGATGTGCTGACCGCAAATAACTGGAATGTATGTCAGTATTCCGTATTACTTCATATGCTTGCACAGGTATGTGACATGAAGGTTGGCGAGTTTGTCCATGTGATTGCAGATGCACATATCTATGACAGACACGTTGCGCTGGTGGAGGAACTGCTTACAAGAGAGCCACTTCCTGCACCGACTTTATGGCTCAATCCGGAGATCAAGGATTTCTATGATTTTACGACGGATGATATTCGATTAGATCATTATGAAACACACCCACAGATTAAAAACATTCCGGTAGCGGTGTAACAGAAAGAAGAGGATAAAAGATGAATTTAATTGTAGCGGTAGATGCTAACTGGGGAATCGGCAAGAACAACAAACTGCTTGTGAGCATTCCTTCTGATATGAAGTTTTTTCGTGAGGCAACTGGCGGTAAGGTGGTTGTGATGGGGCGCAAAACGCTCGAATCATTCCCAAATGGGCTTCCATTGAAAAATCGTACGAATATTGTCATGACAAGAGACCTGTCTTACAAAGCGGACGGCGCGGTTCTTGTCCATACAGTGGAAGAAATGCGTGAGGAGTTGAAGAAATACAAAGAGGAAGATATCTTTGTAATTGGCGGCGAGAGCATTTACAGACAGATGCTTCCGTACTGCACAACGGCTTATATCACAAAAATCGATCACGAATTCGATGCGGACACATTTTTCCCGAATCTTGATGAGATGGAAGACTGGAAGATGGTTTATGAAAGTGAAGAACAGACCTGTTTCGACCTTGAGTTTGCTTTTACGACTTACAAGAGGATAAAATAGATAAAAAAGAGAGCTTAAATTTAGAAATATTTTACAAATTTCATAGATTATTTGCAAATGCCGTCAGTATTTGGTATACTGATGGCGTTGTTTATGAAAAAAAGAGAGGTAGGAAATAACATGAACGAAAACAATGAATTCAAGCCATTCGTCCCTGCGGACAAGGTGGTGCCCGAATTTACAGTGACATCTATTATCTTAGGTGTAATACTGGCTATTTTATTCGGTGGTGCAAATGCATATCTCGGTCTTCGTGTCGGTATGACAGTATCTGCATCGATTCCAGCAGCGGTAATTTCCATGGGAATTATCCGTGTGATTTTGAAAAAGGATTCGATCCTTGAAAACAACATGGTACAGACAATCGGTTCAGCCGGTGAGTCGTTAGCTGCCGGAGCTATTTTTACAATGCCTGTATTATTTATGTGGGCGGCAGAGGGAACAGGTTCAATGCCAAACCTCATCGAAATCGGACTCATCGCTCTTTGCGGTGGTATCCTTGGAGTCTTATTCATGATTCCACTTCGTACAGCATTAATCGTAGAAGAGCATGGTGTGCTCCCTTATCCAGAAGGAACAGCCTGCGCTGAAGTATTAATTGCCGGAGAAGAAGGCGGAGCAAAAGCCAGCACTGTATTTGCAGGACTTGGTATTGCTGCTGCTTACAAATTTATCACAGACGGTTTGAAGCTCTTCCCAAGTGAGGTTGATTTTTCTTTCAAATCATACAAGGGATCAGGCGTAGGTATGGATGTCCTTCCAGCATTAGCCGGAGTTGGTTACATTTGTGGACCTAAGATTTCTTCATATCTGTTCGCAGGTGGTACATTAGGATGGTTCGTACTGATGCCACTGATTTACTTATTTGGTGCAGATGTAACGATGTATCCTGCAACTGCTCCAATCAGTGAACTCGGAACATGGGGAATCTGGAGTAACTACATCAAATACATTGGTGCCGGCGCGGTAGCAGCCGGAGGTATCATGAGCTTAATCAAATCACTTCCGCTCATCGTCCGCACATTCCGGGATGCAATGAAAGGATTTGGTAAGAACACAGGACATACTCGTACAAGTGAAGACCTTTCTATGAAAGTAGTATTGATCGGTATTGTAATCATGGCAGTTGTGATGTGGTTAATCCCTGCAATTCCGGTAAATCTTCTCGGTGCGTTTATCATTATTGTATTCGGTTTCTTCTTTGCAACCGTATCATCCCGCATGGTTGGTCTTGTTGGTAGCAGTAACAACCCTGTATCAGGTATGGCGATTGCAACCCTGTTATTCTCAACATTAATCCTGAAAGCAACTGGAAATGTTGGCGAGTCAGGTATGATTGCAGCAATCACAATCGGATCGATCATTTGTATTATTGCAGCGATGGCAGGCGATACATCACAGGATTTAAAGACCGGTTATATCGTTGGAGCTTCACCGAAGAAACAGCAGATTGGCGAGCTTATCGGAGCAGTCTTCTCAGCAGTTGCAATCGGCGGAATCCTTTACTTACTGAATGCAGCATGGGGCTATGGATCACCGGAACTCCCTGCACCACAGGCTACACTGATGAAGATGGTAGTAGAAGGTGTTATGGGCGGAAATCTTCCTTGGACACTCGTGATCTGCGGTGTATTCATCGCGATTGTTGTAGAAGTTCTTGGTATCCCGGTACTTCCATTCGCAATTGGTCTTTACTTACCAATTCACTTGTCAACACCTATGATGGCCGGCGGACTTCTTCGCTTATGGCTTGAAAAGAGAAAAGGCGAGACAGAGGAAGAAAAGAAACGTCAGGTTGACAACGGCGTACTTTATAGTGCCGGATTAATTGCCGGTGAAGGTCTTGTCGGTATCCTGCTTGCCGTATTTGCGGTTATCACAATTGGCGGAACGTCACTTGGGGATATCATTGGAACCTGTCTGCCATTTAGTCTTGGCAACATCGGAGGTTTAGTATTCTTCGCATTGTTATTACTTTCAATTCTGAAGTTTACACTCTGGTCAAAGAAACCTAGTAAAAAATAAAACATAAGCAATCGAAGAGAGTCGCAGATGCGGCTCTCTTTTTTCAATCCAGTAGTGGACAGAAATCGAGAATAAAGGTATAATAGAAAAATATATCAAAAAATATAAAACGATTGGGGATTGGTATGGCAAAGATAAAAAAAGACGAGAATTTTCTGGATTATATTCCGGTTCGGAATCCTGAATTTGAATGGAAGATAAAGGAAAACGGATTTGCGGAAGTATCCGTGATCAACAAAGGGTTTTTTAATAAGATTGCCCAGACTGTATTTCGCAGACCGCGAGTCAGCCATATCGAACTAGATGCGTATGGTACCTTCCTGTGGGAGAATGTGGATGGAGAATCAGATATTCTTGCATTATCCGAGAAGATGAAAGCACATTTTGGCGAAAAAGCAGAGCCGGTTCTAGAGCGTCTGGTTAAGTTTATTAAAATCCTGCAGACGAATCAGTTTATCTCGTATAAGAACAAAGTATAAAGGAGAAGATGATGTCACACACAGCAATTAAGGTCATTGCAATTATATTATTTGCACTTGCGGCGGCATTTCTTTATGGATGGGGTGTAATTAAGAGTAACCATCTGGAAAAAGACCTCTACCAGCAATTGTACACAAGAGGTGCAAATAAGGTCATGAAATATCTGAAGAAAAATGAATGGATTTCCATGATGGAGATTGAAAAGCAGGTGGATGGAATCAAAGCATCAGAATTCTACAGCAAAAAAAAGGCTGCGGTACAGGACAAACGAGAATTTTCACGGAATCTTGTAAAGACGATGCTTGAACAGAACCTAATCAAAGAAGAATCTAGAAATGGTAAGAAGGGATACAGCCTTCAGGAAAGGAAGTAAGAAGTATGAGTATTTTAGAACAATATGAACCAAAAGAAGCATTACACTATTTTGAGGAGCTGGCAGCAATCCCACATGGTTCGGGAAATGTAAAAGCAATCAGTGACTATTGTGTCGCTTTTGGAAAAGAACATCATTTAGAAGTACATCAGGATCAATTATATAATGTGATTATGGCGAAGGATGCAACGCCGGGATATGAGGATGTTGACCCGATTATCATTCAGGGACATCTGGATATGGTGTGTGAGAAGACGCTGGACAGTCCGATTGATTTCTTAAAAGACGGTCTTGACCTTCAGACCGATGGCGAATGGGTCTGGGCGAATGGTACAACACTTGGCGGAGATGACGGAATCGCGATTGCATTTGCACTTGCAATTCTTGCTTCTGATAACTTAGAGCACCCTAGAATTGAGACTGTCTTTACCGTGGACGAGGAGATTGGATTACTGGGCGCGGCAGAGATCGATCTTTCCATGTTAAAGGGAAAGAAGATGATCAACATTGATTCGGAAGAAGAGGGAATTATTACAGTCAGCTGTGCAGGTGGTCTGTCACTGATCGGAACGATTCCAATGGAATACAAAAAGAAGCGCGGCACCGTAGTGGAAGTGTCAGTTACAGGCATGCTTGGCGGACATTCCGGATGTGAGATTCACAAAGAGCATGGCAATTCCAATCAGGTGATGGGACGTACGCTCTTTGAAGTCAGCAAAGAAGTGAAGTTTAAAGTCGTCACAATGGCTGGTGGAAGTAAGGATAATGCAATTCCACGTCATACAACAGCGACAGTACTGGTAAAAGCTGGTGACGCAGAAGCGTTTATGGCAGCGGTGGAAAAACAGTCTAAGATTCTTGCCCATGAATATGCAAGCAGTGATCCAGACATTAAGGTCGTATGTGAGACGAAAAAAGAGGAGCGCAGGATGGCACTTAAGAAGTCTTCACAGAAGAAGCTTTTGAATGCGCTGATGAATATGCCAAACGGAGTACAGAACTGGAGCATGGATATTCCGGGACTTGTCGAAACATCATTGAATATGGGAATTATGGTACTGGATAAAGAGGGATTGAAGATGAGTTTCGCAATCAGAAGCTCAAAGGCAACCGCAATTGATTACCTGACAGATCGAACAGGCGCAATGATTGAATCCATGGGCGGAAGTTATACTATCAACGGTGCATATCCGGGATGGGAATATAAGAAAGACTCAGAACTTCGAGAGACATTTGTGCGTGTCTATGAATCATTATTCGGCGAGAAACCAAAGGTGGAGGCCATCCATGCAGGACTGGAATGCGGACTTCTTTCTGATAAGATTGACGGGCTGGATGCAGTCTCAATCGGACCGGATATGAAAGATGTGCACACCTATACCGAAAAACTGAATATCCCATCTACAAAGAGAACGTGGGATCTTGTTGTGAAAGTGATTGCAACAAAAAATTAGAAGAGTCAGGTGTGAGATAGGAGGAACTATGAAGGGAATTTCTGGAAATAAATTATTAGTAAAAGCGTTGCACGAAGAGGGCGTTGATACGTTATTCGGATATCCGGGAGCGTGCACGATTGACATTAGCGATGAGCTGCATAAGCAGGATTTCACGAAAGTCATCCTGCCAAGACATGAACAGGCGCTGGTACATGAGGCAGATGCTTATGCAAGATCAACGGGGAAGGTTGGCGTATGTCTCGTTACAAGTGGACCGGGAGCAACGAATCTGGTAACGGGTCTTGCAACTGCGAATTACGACAGTGTGCCGCTGGTATGCTTTACCGGGCAGGTAGCAAGGCACCTCATTGGAAATGATGCATTTCAGGAAGTTGATATTGTCGGAATCACAAGAAGCATCACGAAATATGGTGTGACCGTTCGTAACAGAGAAGATCTTGGAAGAATCATCAAAGAAGCCTTCTATATTGCCAGAACTGGAAAACCGGGACCGGTATTAATCGATTTGCCGAAAGATGTTATGGCTGAACTTGGAAGCGCAGAATATCCGGCCGCAGTCAATATCCGTGGATATAAACCAAGCACGGGAGTTCATATTGGACAGCTCAAGCGTGCACTTAAGATGCTGTCAAAAGCAAAACGCCCGCTGTTTTTAGCCGGTGGCGGCGTGAATATTGCACATGCACAGAAGCAGTTTACGAAACTGGCAGAGACAACGAACGTACCTGTTATTACGACAATCATGGGAAGAGGTGCGATTCCGACGAATCATCCGCTCTATATTGGAAATGTCGGAATGCATGGGGCTTATGCTTCCAATATGGCGGTCAGTGAATGTGATTTATTATTCTCAATCGGAACAAGATTCAATGATCGTATCACAGGGAAGCTTCATTCCTTTGCACCGCATGCACAGATTGTTCATATCGATATTGATACAGCAGCAATCTCAAGAAACGTGCAGGTGGACGTTCCTATCGTTGCAGATGCAAAAGAAGCGATTGAAAAGATGCTCGAATATGTGTCAGAGATTGATACAAAGAAATGGCTGGATGAAGTCGGTGAATGGAAAGCAGAACATCCGCTTGTAATGAAAAATCATGGCGTTATGGGACCGATGGATATCATACAGGCAATCAATGAACAATTTGAAAAAGCAATCATTGTAACAGACGTTGGTCAGCACCAGATGTTCACGGCGCAGTACGCAGAGATTACGAATGAGAAGCAGTTATTGATGTCGGGTGGACTCGGCACGATGGGCTACGGCCTTCCAGGTGCAATTGGAGCCCAGATTGGCAATCCGGATATTCCGGTTATCTCAATCTCCGGAGACGGCGGGATGCAGATGAATATACAGGAGATTGCAACGGCAGTGTTAGAAGAGCTTCCGATTATCAGCTGTGTATTTAACAATACATACCTCGGAATGGTTCGTCAGTGGCAGAAGCTGTTCTATGGAAAACGCTATGCGATGACATGCCTTCGCGCGGGTGCAGCCTGCAGAGGAAAATGCGGCGAAGTTCCATGTCCGCCATACACTCCGGATTTTGTGAAATTAGCAGAAAGCTATGGTGCAAAAGGAATTCGTGTCACAAAGGTGGAAGAGATTGTTCCTGCCTTTGAAGAAGCAAAGAAGAGTAAAAAGGTTCCGACAATCATAGAGTTTATCATCAGTCCGGAAGAGCTTGTATATCCAATGATTCAGCCGGGGGGCACATTAGAAGAGATGATTCTGGATTGTTAATGGAGGGAAGAGGTGGACAGTAATATGAAAAAAAGATGGATTTCATTATATGTAGAGAACCAGGTGGGCGTTCTCTCAAAGATCTCAGGTTTATTCTCCGGTAAATCATATAATCTGGAGAGTCTGACGGTAGGAACCACGGAAGATCCTACGATTTCGAGGATGACAATTGCAACAGTAAGTGATGATGAGACTTTTGAGCAGATAAAAAAACAACTCAACCGTCTGGTCGAAGTAATCAAAGTCATTGATTTTACGGATGTGTTTGTTCGGATGAAAGAAATTCTGTATGTCAAGGTTCGCAAATGTACGCAGGATGATAAAAATAAATTGTTTCAGATTGCAGAGACATTCAAAGCCAAAGTCATTGATTATGGAAAAGACAGTCTGCTGCTCGAATTCGTACAGACGGCAACGAAGAATGATGCGGTCATCAAACTGCTGAAGGAAGAATTTCACAGCATTGAAGTTGTGCGGGGCGGAAGTGTCGGGATTGAATCGATTAGTATGATGGAACGCTGAGAAATTAAATTATAAAAAACAGAGCGCACTCTTGAATTTTTAAAACAATAGGCTTATAATGTATCACATGTAGTTTTAGTTAGGAAAGATTCGGAGGGATTTCACATGGAGAAAAAGAACATTGACTGGGGTAATATCGGATTTGGATATATTCCAACAGAGAAAAGATTTGTAGCAAATTATAAAAATGGCGCATGGGAAGAGGGCGGTATTACAGAAGATGCGAATATCGTGCTGAACGAGTGTGCCGGTGTTCTTCAGTATGCACAGACGATATTTGAAGGAATGAAAGCGTATACAACTGAAGATGGACGTACTGTTATTTTCCGTCCGGATCTGAATGCTGCACGTATGGTTGATTCGGCCAAACGTCTGGAGATGCCGGCTTATCCGGCTGACAAGTTTATCGAAGCGATTAATGAGCTGGTGAAAGAGAATGAAGCATATGTTCCACCTTATGGATCAGGAGCTTCCCTCTATATCAGACCTTATATGTTTGGTACGAATCCGGTTATTGGTGTCAAACCAGCGGACGAATATCAATTCAGAGCATTTGTAACACCTGTTGGACCATACTTCAAGGGTGGGGCAAAACCATTAACAATTAAAGTTTCTGATTTTGACCGTGCTGCACCGCATGGTACCGGACACATCAAGGCGGGACTGAATTATGCGATGAGTTTACATGCAATCGTAACGGCTCATGCCGAAGGGTACGATGAGAATATGTATCTGGATGCAGCAACTCGAAGCAATGTAGAAGAGACAGGTGGAGCTAATTTCTTATTTATTACAAAAGACAATAAAGTGGTTACACCGAAGTCTGATTCGATTCTCCCATCTATTACAAGACGTTCGCTCCTCTATGTTGCAGAGCATTATCTTGGATTAGAAGTGGAAGAGAGAGTTGTTCCATTTGAGGAAGTGAAAGAATTTACAGAATGCGGACTTTGTGGAACTGCAGCTGTGATCTCTCCAGTCGGCAAGGTTGTGGATCATGGAAATGAAATCTGTTTCCCAAGCGGAATGAATGAGATGGGACCTGTGATTAAGAAATTATATGACACATTAACTGGCATCCAGATGGGACATATAGAAGCTCCTGAGGGTTGGATTTATGAAGTGAAATAAGAGTAATCTGATTTCAATACGAAATTGTAAAATGGGATTCTCCGGTAGTGGCCGGGGGGTCTCATTTTTGGGTGCAGTGGTCCGAGCGGTTATCTGCGGTAGGTAATTTTGCGTGGTTTTTTATATGCCGGTATGCTATACTTATGAAGTGAAAACGGAGGATGAGGTATGAATGCTTATACGAGTTTCGCTCAGGTTTATGATACTTTCATGGACAATGTTCCCTATGAGGAATGGGGCGAATATCTAAAAGGAATTTTGAAAGATTATCATATAGAAGATGGTGTGATTGCAGATCTTGGATGTGGTACAGGCTCGATGACAGAATTCCTTGCGCAGTCTGGATATGAGATGATTGGTATTGACAATTCGGAAGATATGCTCAGTATTGCCACAGAGAAGGCGAAGCGGTCAGGGCTGGATATTCTCTATCTCCTTCAGGATATGTGCGAGATAGAACTATACAGCAGTGTGAATGCATTTGTCAGTATCTGTGATTCTGTGAATTATATCACGGAGCCAGAGAACTTAGTGCAGATGTTTCGCAATCTGGCACCGTATCTGGAAGAAGGCGGTGTTATCATCTTTGATTTTAATACGGAACACAAGTACCGTGATGTCATCGGTGATACAACGATTGCAGAAAACCGCGAAGAGTGTAGCTTTATCTGGGATAACTATTACTATGAAGAAGAAAAAATAAATGAATATGAGCTGAGTCTTTTTATTCGGGAGGAACAGGATTCTTCGCTTTACCGCAAGTTTGAGGAAACACATTACCAAAAGGCGTATACTCTCGCGGATATGAAATATATTATTTCAGAGTCGGGATTGAAGCTCGAACATGCTTATGACGCATTCACCAGAAATGAAGCCACCGAGATGAGTGAGAGAATTTACATGATTATTAGAAAATAGGAGAGACTATGAAAGATTATATTGTAAGAGCAACTGCTGCAAATGCGCAAATCCGTGCATTTGCAGCAACGACAAGAGAACTGACAGAAACAGCGCGCGCGCATCACGATTCGAGTCCGATCGCGACAGCGGCGGTGGGAAGACTGATGACGGCTGGAGCAATGATGGGAAGTATGATGAAGAATGATACAGATGTGCTGACACTTCAGATTCGGGGAAACGGACCGATACAGGGATTGACCGTAACTGCGGACAGCAGAGGCAACGTAAAGGGATATGCAATCAATCCCAATGTGATGCTTCCGCCAAAAAACGGGAAACTGGATGTCGGCGGAGCAGTGGGAATCGGTGTTCTAAGTGTGATTAAGGATATGGGGCTAAAAGAACCTTATGTCGGTCAGTGTGAACTGAAAACCGGAGAAATCGCAGAAGACTTAACCTATTACTTTGCAACATCAGAACAGGTGCCTTCTTCCGTGGGGCTCGGTGTCCTGATGAATAAAGACAATACGGTGCGATGCGCGGGCGGCTTTATTATTCAGGTCATGCCATTTATCGAAGATGAAGTATTAGACCGGCTGGAGGCAAATATTTCCAAAGTTCATTCTGTTACAGAGATGTTAAAGGATGGGCATACGCCAGAAGAGATGCTTGAAAAAGTGCTGGAAGGGTTCGAGCTTACAATCACAGATACGATGCCGACACAGTTTACCTGCAATTGTTCAAAAGAACGGATTGAAAAAGCGATTGTAAGTCTTGGAAAAAATGAAATACAGAGTATGATTGATGATGGGAAGACGATAGAGGTGAGCTGTCATTTCTGTAACACACAGTATCATTTTGAGATAGAAGAATTAGAAGACATTATCACACGCAGTAAATAGTCGGAGGAAGAGAAGATGAAACAGGGATTTGTAAAAGTTGCGGCAGCAACACCGGATATCAAAGTCGCAGATGTAGCATATAATATGAGCCAGATTTGTGCCGGAATTGATGATGCGATTGACAATCAGGCAAAGATTGTTGTGTTCCCGGAGCTTTGTATTACAGGATATACGTGCAGCGATCTATTTACACAGGATGCGCTTTTGAGTCAGGCCAAGGAAGCACTGTTGCAAATCGCCAGATATACGGGCGGGAAAGATATTCTGGTGTTCGTCGGCGTGCCACTTATGGTGAATGGGGAATTATATAATGTTGCTGCAGCTTTGAACAATGGAGCTGTGATTGGACTGACAACAAAGACGTTTCTTCCAAACTACGGAGAGTTTTATGAGATGCGCCAGTTCCGTCCGGGCCCGAAGAAACCGAGAGAGATTCTGTTTGAAGAAGATAAGGTGTGGTTCGGACCACAGCTCTTATTCCGTGCAATGACAATGGAGAATCTCATTGTATCAGCGGAGATCTGCGAGGATGTATGGTCACCGGTTCCTCCAAGCATTCAGGCTGCGACAGAGGGAGCAACCATTATTGTGAACTGTTCGGCGAGTGATGAGACAATCGGCAAGGATACCTATCGAAGAGAATTAATTGCCGGACAATCCGCGCGTCTGATTGCCGGATATGTTTATGCAAATGCCGGAGAGGGAGAGTCAACAACAGATCTTGTATTTGGCGGACATAATATCATTGCGGAGAACGGAACGATTCTAAAAGAAGCAAGACGATTCAAAAACGAAATCATTTATACGGAAATCGATGTGAAACGTCTGGTTGGAGAGCGCAGAAAGAACACGACCTTCCAGACTGCAGATGAGCCCGTGCTTCCTGTGATTCCGTTCTATGTACAGATGGAAGAGACCTATCTGACAAGAACGTTTCCATCCAAACCGTTTGTTCCAAGAAATGAGAGAACAAGAGCCAAACGATGTGAAGAAATTCTGACAATCCAGGCGATGGGGCTGAAAAAACGACTGGCACACACGCATGCGAAGAGTGCAGTGGTGGGAATCTCCGGCGGACTTGATTCCACACTGGCACTGATCGTGACGGCGAAAGCATTTGACATGCTTGGCCTGGATAAGAAAAAGATCATTGCGGTGACGATGCCATGCTTTGGAACTACAGATCGAACTTATCAGAATGCCTGCCGTATGTCAAAGCAGCTTGGAGCAACACTTCGTGAAGTACCGATTGCTGAGGCAGTGAAAATCCATTTCCGGGATATCGGACATGATCCGGATGTGCACGATGTGACCTATGAAAATTCTCAGGCGCGTGAGCGCACGCAGGTGCTGATGGATATTGCGAATCAGGAAGGCGGTATGGTCATTGGTACCGGGGATATGTCGGAACTTGCACTTGGGTGGGCAACGTACAATGGCGATCATATGTCCATGTATGGTGTCAATGCATCTGTTCCAAAGACTCTGGTGAGACATCTGGTAAAATATGCGGCGGATCAGACAGAAGACGCATCGCTGATGAAGGTTCTGTATGATGTGCTGGATACTCCGGTCAGTCCGGAGCTGTTGCCGCCGAAAGACGGCAAGATTGCACAGAAGACGGAAGATCTAGTGGGACCTTATGAACTCCATGATTTCTTCTTATACTATGTACTTCGTTTTGGATATGAGCCAAGTAAGATTTTCAAAATTGCAAAACGAACCTTTGCAGATGAATACGATGAAGTTATTATTTTAAAGTGGCTGGAAACATTTTTTAGAAGATTCTTTACGCAGCAGTTCAAACGCTCCTGCCTGCCGGATGGACCAAAGATTGGCACGGTGGCATTATCACCGCGCGGGGACTGGAGAATGCCAAGTGATGCATGTGTAGCTGTATGGCTGAAGGATCTGGAGAAGATTACGCTATGAGGAATAAAAAATCGACAGTTTTGATTGCAGTAGTCCTTTTGATTCTGCTCACTGCAGGGTGCGCAAAACAGCCGCAGACGCAGGAGGGCAGCACGGATGCAAAAGAAAACCTGTCAGGAAGTAATTATACCATTGCGATTTCACAATTTGCGGAGCATCCTGCGCTGGAGCAGTGCAGGATGGGATTTTTGGAGGAACTCGCGAAGGCGGGGATCGTGGAGGGTGAGAACCTGACACTGGTCTATCAGAACGCCGGAGCAGAGAAAGAACGTGCGAAGCTGACTGCGACCAGTTTCTCATCGACAGATCAGGACCTGATTTATTGCATTGGAAGTACGAGCGCAGGCACCATGCTTTCGGCTGTGCGCGGGAAAGGAACACCGATTGTATTTGCAGGTGTATCCAATCCGGTGGCGGCTGAACTTACGGATAAAGATGGAGTGCAGCGGGATCAGATTACAGGAATCAGCAGCTCGCAGAATGTAAAAGATCAGCTCGGCATGATTCACCGGATACTGCCGGATGCGAAAAAAGTCGGAATCATCTATTCGGAAAAAGAAGACAATTCGCTGGCCGAAGTGGAACAACTTCGCTTTGCTATTTCGCAATATGACATGCAGCTCGTACTAAAACCGGTTGGCACGGTCCATGATGCAGCCGCAGCGGCAGATGCTTTGCTGACAGAAGCAGACTGCATTTTGAATATTCAGGATAATCTGGTGACAAGTCAGTTATCGGTACTGCTGGAAAAGGCAATGCAGCGACAGATTCCGGTATTTGGCAGTGATAAAAGCCAGGCGGAGGCGGGATGTCTGCTCGCGCAGGGGACAGACTACCAAAAGGCCGGGAGGGAAGCCGCAAAGCTGGCAATTCAGATTCTAAAGGGTGAGAAGAAGGCTTCTCAGCTTCCGATCATGAACTATGAATGCAGTGATGTGTATGTGAATCAGAAGGTGGCGGATGAGCTTGGAATTACGCTTCCGGAAACGGTTCTCAAGGAGGCAGAAGAAATATTTGATACAACAACAGAAGAGACAGGAGAATAAGGATGAAACGAATTGCAAAATTTCATAAAGTAAGCTTTGAACAATTTAAGGAGGCATGGATTGATACATTTGGTCCGACGGGAGAACCGGCAATTGCGGAGATATATCAGGAAATCCAGCTTCCGAAGAGAGCAACAGCAGGATCTGCAGGATATGATTTTTATGCACCATGTAAGATCCAAATCGCGCCACAGGAGACGGTAAAAATTCCGACGGGAATCCGCGTCGAGATGGAAGAAAACTGGGTGCTGAAATGCTATCCGAGAAGCGGTCTTGGGTTCAAGTACCGTCTGCAGCTCAACAATACGGTAGGTATTATTGACAGCGATTATTTCTATTCTGATAATGAAGGGCACATTTTCACGAAGCTCACCAATGATACCAATGAAGGAAAGACGGTGGAGATTCAAAAGGGAACCGGATTTATGCAGGGAATCTTTGTGGAGTATGGTGTTACGCTGGATGATGATGTAACGAGCACCCGCAACGGTGGATTTGGAAGCACGACAAAATAGTGACAGGTAAGAAAGATGTATAAAACCAGAGAAAGAGGACATTCTAATCATAGACATTTTAAAGAGCGAGGTTTGATGATTGGAAACGATAAAGATTTCTCGGGAGATAAAAAAGAATATCGACACGCTGAGACAGATCCTTCCCATTCAGGAAAGTTTTGATCTGATTCAGCGCGATATGATAATCGGAGGCAGAGATGCGTCCTTTTATTTTGTGGATGGATTTACCAAAGACGAGGCGATGCTCAAAATCATGGATGCATTATTTGGTGTTTCGGACGAGGCAATGCCGGAGGATGCATCATCCTTTACAAATGCTTTCTTACCTTATGTAGAGGTGGAGATGCTTTGTGACATGGATCAGGTGTGCAAAAACGTGTTATCAGGCGTTACCTGCCTGTTTGTGGACGGATATGACGAGTGCATTGCAATTGACTGCAGAACGTACCCGGTACGAGGCGTTGAGGAACCGGATAAAGATAAGTCGCTGCGCGGATCAAGGGATGGATTTGTGGAAACAATTGTGTTTAACACGGCATTGATGCGAAGGCGAATCAGAGATCCGCATCTTGTCATGGAAATGACAGAGGTTGGAACTTCATCCCGCACGGATGTCGCGCTGTGCTATATAACGGATCGGGTCAATCCGCAGCTCCTTGCAGATGTCAGAACCCGTATTTCTAAGATGCAGGTGGATGCTCTGAAAATGAATCAGCAGACGCTTGCGGAAGGGATGTTCAAACGAAAATGGTTTAATCCATTTCCTAAATTCAAATTCACAGAACGCCCCGACACAGCGAGTGTCTGCCTGCTGGAAGGAAAAATTGTGATTCTTGTGGACAATTCTCCTTCTGCGATTATACTTCCGACTTCGATATTTGATATGATAGAAGAAGCGAACGATTATTATTTTCCGAATATCACGGGGGTATATCTGAAACTGTCACGTATTCTGATTACGCTTCTGACCGTATTTATGACACCGGTCTTTCTTCTGTATATGCAGAATCCGGGCTGGCTTCCGTCACTGTTCTCCTTTGTCAGTGTTCAGGGGGAGGTCAATCTGCCGATTTTGCTGCAGTTTTTAATTTTGGAGCTTGCGATTGACGGGCTTCGGCTCGCGGCACTTAACACGCCTAATATGCTGTCTACACCGCTGAGTGTCATTGCAGGGATTGTCATGGGTGATTATGCGGTGGAGTCCGGGTGGTTTAACTCGGAAGTGATGCTGTACATGGCGTTTGTCGCGGTTGCAAATTATACACAGCCGAATTTTGAACTTGGATACGCGCTGAAATTCATGAGACTTATGCTGCTTATTTTAACGGCACTCTTCAATCTTCCCGGATTTCTGATTGGAACAGTACTTGTATTCTGCTTTGTGGCATTTAACAAAACCTTATCCGGAAACAGTTATCTTCGAATTAGACGCAACTAATTTTGGTAAATTCTGTGTGATTGTAAATTCACGTAAAAAAGTTTTTGCGTTATGATATAAATAATGCTATGATAGAAACGTCTAAAGAGGCAATGGGAGGATAAAGGATGAGAGAATATGTGATTACAACCGACAGTACAGTCGATTTACCGAAGGAATATTTACAGGAACATCAGATTACTTATCTGCCATTATCGTATATGATTGATGGCACTACATATAAAGACATGGAAGGCCTGACCCACAAAGAATTCTTTGAACGTATCAGAAATGGTTCGATGCCGACAACATCACAGGTGAATCCCAGTGAAGCGAAGGAAGCATTTGAAGCACTTTTAAAAGAGGAGAAGGACATTTTACACATCGCATTCTCCTCAGGACTTAGCGGAAGCTATAACAGTGCAGCAATTGCGGCAAAAGAGCTTAAAGAAAAATATCCGGAAGCGAAGATTACGGTCATTGATTCTTTATGTGCAAGTCTTGGAGAAGGTCTTTTGCTTCGCAAAGCGATTGAGAGAAAAGATCAGGGCATGGAGATGGATGAGCTTACAGAATGGGTGGAAGCGAATAAGCTTCACGTGTGCACTTACGTTACCGTTGATGATTTATTCCATTTACAGCGCGGCGGACGTGTCAGCAAGGCAAGTGCGATTTTCGGTTCCATGATACAGATCAAGCCACTCATTTTTCTGGATGACGAGGGAAAGCTTCAAGTTACGGGAAAAGAACGGGGGCGTAAGAAATCACTCAACAAGCTTGTGGACATCATGGGCGAACATCTGGCAGGCTGGGAAGATCAGAATGAGGTGGTTGCAGTTGCTCACGGAGACTGTATTGAAGATGCAGAATACGTGGCAGCGCAGGTCAAAGAGCGTTACGGTGTCAAAGAAGTTATCATCAATGGAATTGGAACGGTAATCGGAAGCCATACAGGACCGGGTGTTGTCGTATTATTCTTTATGGGAAATGAAAGATAAAAAATGTTGACATATCAGGAAAAGTGTGTTAAATTAATCTATGCGTGAAGCGAAAAACAAAGCAGAGTATCCACTCTCACCGTAGCACAATCGAGTGACTAATGGTTTGATATTGACACATAACGTTACAGATACGTATGGAGATATAGCGAGTGGAGAACAATTTCCACTCGTTTCTTTTATATGCGCAGAGGATGAGAGAACAGTGAACCTAATTAAGTGATGGAGGTGTACTACAATTAGCGATTTAATGATTAATGAACAGATTCGAGACAGAGAGGTACGTCTGATTGGTGAAGACGGAGAACAGCTTGGAGTTATGTCTTCAAGAGAAGCCATGAAGATTGCAGAAGAGGCAGAACTTGACCTGGTCAAGATTTCACCGAAGGCAAAACCACCGGTTTGTAAGATTGTCGATTATGGTAAGTTCAAGTATGAGCAGACCAGAAGAGAGAAGGAAGCAAAGAAGAAACAGAAGACCGTTGAACTCAAAGAGGTTCGTTTGTCTCCTAATATTGACAGCAATGACTTGAATACGAAGATGAACAATGCAAGAAAGTTCATTGGTAAAGGAAACAAAGTAAAAGTCACACTTCGATTCCGGGGAAGAGAGATGGCGCATGTGAATCAGAGCAGACATATCTTAGATGATTTTGCCAAAGCATTGGAAGATATCGCTGTCATTGAGAAACCATCGAAATTCGAAGGAAGAAGTATCAGTCTGGTTTTAACTGAAAATGTTAAAAATAAATAAGTCACGAAAAGCTTTTCGTGAGAACACATCTAAGGAGGAATATTATTATGCCAAAAATTAAAACTAAAAGAGCCGCTGCAAAGCGTTTCAAAGCAACAGGTACAGGTAAACTTAAGAGAAATAAAGCTTTTAAGAGTCATATCTTAACTAAGAAATCTACAAAGAGAAAAAGAAATCTTAGACAGGCAACGATTGCTGATCCAACTAACGTAAAGACAATGAAGAAAGTTTTACCATATTTATAAGATAAGGTAGATTTGAAGGAGGAAATAGAAAATGGCAAGAATTAAAGGCGGAATGAACGCAAAGAAACGACATAACAGAACACTCAAGCTCGCTAAGGGTTACAGAGGAGCTAGATCGAAACAGTATAGAGTAGCAAAACAGTCAGTCATGAGAGCTCTTACATCATCATACGCAGGAAGAAAACAGCGTAAACGTCAGATGAGAACATTATGGATTGCACGTATCAACGCTGCAGCAAGAATCAATGGTTTATCTTACAGCAAATTGATGCACGGTCTTAAATTAGCAAACATCGATCTGAACAGAAAAGTATTAGCTGATATGGCAGTTAGTGATGCAGCGGGATTTGCAACACTTGCAGAAACAGCAAAAGCAAAGTTAGCTTAATTGAATAATTGTTAAATTGAAAAACGAACGATGAGAAGTCTGAGAAGATTTCTTGTCGTTTTTTTATTTGCATGCTTTTGTGTAAAATCTGTGGAATATGAGTAAAAACTCAAAAACACTGTACAAATGTGAAAAAAATGTTAAAATATACTTATTGCGGAATGGTATAACAAAATGATACAAATGAAATTGAAGGGGAATTACTATGGAAAAGAAACGTATGAAAAAACACCTACAGAGAGGCATCGCATTCTTATTAGCAGCAGCGATGATTGCAACCTCTGATATGGGGGTACTTCAGACTGCATTTGCACAGGAGGAGGTAACAGCTCAGACAGAGAGCCCTGCAGCAGAGAATCAAGAGCCTGCTAAGATCATGCAGGAGGAGGCTCCGCCAACTGAAACGGACGAGAGTACTGTGCCGGATGAAGCTACGCCGCCGTCAGAAGGTGAATCTGTAAGAGAGAGCATTGACTGGACACAGGACAGAGCATCTCTGAATCTTACAGTGGAACGTGCAGTCTATGCGTCTATGGATGCACAGGGACAAAATCAGAATACCGTGTTAAAGAGTGCGGATAACAAGCTGGATCTGACAGCGGTAGATCCGTCGAATATACAGGGGCTTCTGCTCAAACTTGGATTTGATTTTATCAAAGCCGCAGGCGAGAGAAATCTTCGAAACGGAGATGTATTTACGTATATAATTCCGACAAAGCACCTCACGTTGCATGATACAATTGCTCCGGAAACAATTGCAGTAACAACAATGAATAGAGACCTCTATCGTGTGGATGATCCTGCTGCAAGCGAAAACAACCATGCGATCGGTACTTATACCATTAAAAATAACGTGATTACGGTTACACTGAGCAGCGAAGAGGATCTGAATTCTCTGGAGCAATTGTTTGGTGTCATTACTGTGCCGGTTTCTTTAAAGACAGAAACTTTAAGCACAGAGGAATCTGTAACGGATGCTGTAGAATTGCAGACAGGCCAGATAGTTGAAATCCATCTGCCAATGCTTATGCAGCCTGAGGCTTCGGTTGAAGAAGAGGGGACCCCTTCGGCTTCTGAGATAACAGAAGATGTTGCAGCGGATAAGGTGATAGACAAAGAAGCAGGCAGCCCGGATCAGAATATTGCAACGGATGAGTCTGTGAAAGAAAATACGAGTAAAGAAGCTTCCGATGATTCCGTGGCTTCTGCAGCACTGGCATTTGTCAGAAAAGGGTTTGCGCGTTTTGTACAGCTTTTTTCCAATCAGCCAACCGAACAGAAGTATGCAGGAGGCAATTCCTATTCCTATACTTATACGAAGGATCTTCCAGAAGCATTTTCGAAAGTGAAGGTGAAGGTATACAACAAAGAAGGTGGATATCAAACAGGAGATGATCTTCGCGTTGGTTTTAATTTTGGAATCTGGATGGATGATGATTTCCTCTATTCAAATTTCCAGACAATCACAGAACGTCCTGATTTTCCAAGTCAGGGAAGTATGAGTGACGAAAAATATGAAACAGATGTATTATTTCCATATCTTCAAGACTTAAGTGAACGCGGAGAGATTCCAGAAATTGTCTACGATTATAATTTGTGCGATGATTTTAATCAGTATAACATTACGGAACCGGTTGATCTGTATGACGCTTCGGGCGAGCATTGCGGTCATTATATAATCCAAAATGGTGTTGTGACATTTACATTTGATTCTTCTTCCTATTATTATGGGAACATTGTAGCCTCTGTCTTTATGGAGGCAGCGTTAAATAAAGATGCTGTCAGCGATGATCCGATCGAAGAAACCATCAATAAAGAGGGTGAAATCGTTCATCAGTCGATCGGAGAGATCGGAGGAGGAAGCGGTTCGGTCGGAGACAGCCATTACAGCGTAGAAAAAGAAGGTCCGGCGAGAGTCGAAAACTCTGAGATTATTTATACCATAAAAGCTACGGCAACAGAGGATAGTGCCGTGGCAGGCGATGAAGTTCTGAACGGAAAACAGATTGTCGATGTATTGCCGGAGGGCTTGGAATTAAAAGATGTCTCTCTGGGTGGGAAGCCTTTATCAGAGAATGAATATACATATGATTCAGATACCAGAACTCTCACTTATACATTTGAAACGCTAAATGCAGAGAAATCGAATAAAATTGCATCCGGAGAACTGAAAGTAACAGTGAAGCTGAACAATGAAAAATATCAGCAGCTTATCAAGGATGGAAGCATCAATGAAACATTTACCAACAAGGCTTCCATAAAGGAAAATGGAAAAGAAGACCCGTTAGCGGTATCGGACGAGATAGATACGACGATGAAATTCAATTTCCTGAAAAAAGATGGAAGTGAAGTAGGACTGGATGGAACGAGATATAAGTGGACGATCGAAGCGAATACACAGCTTCCTTATCTGGATTATGGATATATAGCTGATATTCTGAACTGGACAGATCAGACGTATGATTTTGCGACCGGAATTACGGTCTATAATGATAAAGGTGAGCCTACAACCTATAAAGATATACCTTATTGTGAGGGAACCGCAGGTGAATGGACTGCGTTAACAGCAGAGAAAATCAAGGGGTATATAGATGAAAAGGGTATTACAAAGCCATTCTACTATTTATACGATTCTGCGACAGAGAATCCTTTGTATATTGAGGGCGGTACAGAACCGAAAATGAAACAATACGCGGTTCTGATTATACCGTTTAAAGAATTTGCCGGAACGACAGAACCAAAATCTATGAAGATTCAGTATTTTACCGACATGAATCTGCACGGCAAGACGATGGATGAATTTTCAGAATATGTGCGGGAAGATAAAGAAAATCGCAATCCTGAAATTGGAAATGCAGTGAATCTGTTTTGGAAAAATATAGAAGGTGGAATCGGACCGGGAAATAGACTTCCAGAGTCTGTTACATGGGATAAGACGGTTGACACAAACGTAGAGGCACTGACGAAAAAGGCTGTAGCTTACAATGCACAGACGCAGATGCTGACATGGAAAATGGATGTAAACCGATATGGTGCAAGTCTTACGGATATTTTGATCGAAGATTCACTTCCGAATGCAACATATGAGATTGCAGAGAATGGGGATCTTACGGTTCACTGTTATAAGTATAATATGAACACCAAAGAGCAGGAGGGGGATGTTGTCACCTTAGCCAAAGCAAAGGATGCATCGCACCTTCAGGATGGCGAATATGCATTGACTCCGGATGGAGACAATACAAAGCTGAGCATCAAGCTTCCCGATCTACTGGTGACAGGCGCAGATGGTAAGGTAACTGCTTATTATTATGTTCTGGATTTTGCATTGAAGGTCGTAGATCCAACCTTACTTTCTACTCAAAGCAGTGATCAGACGTTGGGAAATCATGCCAAAATTACTGCGAAGTTAGATGGAAAAGAGTTTGAAGATGTCACAGATGCGGAGTGTAAGATACCGAATATTCTGATCGACAAGACAGCAGTCGGTTCTTATAACTATCAGACGAACAAGCTGTCATGGAATGTTACCATCAATCCGAATAAGCTGCCGGTTAAAGATGCAAAAATCACAGACACGCTGCCAGACGGAATTACATGGGATCGGTTAACGAAAATCACGGTAAACGGCGTAGCTGTTGCCAGCGACGCGTTCGATGACTGTGTAACCGTTACAGAGAATGGGAACAATACGGTAACGCTTAAGCTGAAAAAGGAGGAAATCAATGATACGTATTCGTTCCAGTTCGATACCAATGTAACAGATACGTGGAGAGATAAATTCATAAAGGACGCATCCGATTCGGCCGTGGTCGAAAATACGGCGGCGTTATCCGGAACGGTATATGAAGGCACAATCGATCCGAAAACGGTATATGACACTGCAATCAATGTTGTTGATCCGGTGAAGGTAACGAAGGGTGGAGTCTATGACGAGGACACAGGAACTGTGACATGGACCGTTCTTTTAAATGTAGATCAAGTGAATCTCCAGAATATGCATCTGGTGGAAGATTTATATTTTGGGATGGGAGATAATGATCCTAAAATTCATGCATTAGATGCAGACAGCATACAGGTATATCAAGTCACACTTGATCAGTATGGAGCTGTGAAAAGTGAAACGGAAGTTTCAACCCCGGATCTTCGAGATTATACAGGTTCCGGTAATTCCACTCCAAGTGAACGTGGATTCTCGTTCTACGCTCCAACGACTACAGACGATTATACAACATACAAGATTACATTTAAGACGGATTTACTGGATGCGGCTACGGAGAATCCAGATGCCAGAATCCTGAATCAGGTGTATTTAAAGAATGCCGATGGATCGGATAATGAGACGAGTGATTCAAGTGATGGTGGATATGAAGGCGGTTTCGATGCAGATGATCTTGTGACGAAAGACAAACGTCCGAAGATTAAACTGACAAAATCAAGTGCGAACAGTCTTGCAGTTACAGGAGATCCAAGCTTATTATTAGACAATGCCGAATTTACCATTACGGCTTATAGCTTCAAAACAGAAAATGATAAGATTATTCTCGAAAAGGAAATTCAGAAATACGATAAGGTTCGACTTACAACAGATGGTACCGCGGTATTTCTTAATATCAAAGCAACAAGTGGAACAGATGATTTGATCTATATGCTTAAGGAGACGGATTCACCGGCAGGGTATCAATCAAATGACAAACAAGAATTTGTACTCTTTACAAGTCCGACTAACAAGGGCATGTATACAGGTATGACATCGGTTACTGCTGACCAGAAGAACTATCCATTGATTATCAAAGATGCTGATCCGTTAAAGGTGAATTATCATGTGATAAATAGTTCAGGGACAGCGGATGATACGCTGGCGGGGATTGTTTATCAGGATGTTCCGGTTGAGACGGAGTTTTTCTTTACCAAAGAAATCCTTACAGGGGTAAATTATGAAAATGCAGGAGGATCGGGAGCGGAGTATACATATGCATCACCGGAAGAAGGAACGGTTACATTTAAGCTTTCACCGAATGATTCCAAATTAAACGGAAAAGTAAAGGATCGGTACATTACAAATGATGCGGCTGGTAAATTCACGGTAAAAGGACTGGATGCAGGAACCTATAAGCTGACAGAAGTAAAATCACCGGAAAACCTGTCGGTCGGCGCGGAATATGCACTTAATGTTACGTGGAATAAGGATACGTTACAGTATGTGTATGAAATCAGCGGAAAAGATAATGAAAATACGTATCTGGAAAAGGATGCTACTACAGGTGCATATACCATCAAGGACAACTATGTAACAGGAAATTTCAGTTTTACAAAGGTGGTTCAATATAAAGATGAGTCAGCGGATGGAACGAATCCAAATAATAACAGAGAAAACCTTGCAGGAGTAACATTTACTTTGACAAGCAGTCAGATTGCAGGGAAAGCGAATAATACGTTTAAAGCTACCGTTATTTCAGGCAAGGATGGAAAGGTAGCGTTTACTGATATTCCAGTTGGAGTGTATACGTTAGCGGAAACTGTAAAGCAAGGCTATGAGCAGGCAGATCCATGTACAGTTACCGTGAAAGAAGTTGCTGATACAAAAACAGTACTCGGAACGATAGAAGGAAAACCGGTTTATGGCAAAAAGATTCAAGTTACGTATAGTGATGAAAACCTTGTCAAGGATGGCAGATACAATAATACTGCAATTAAGGGAACAATCACATTTACGAAAAAAGCGTATACAGATATTACGGGTTTGACAGCGCTCAGTACAACGTTATCCGGTGCGGAATTTGGACTGTACCGTAAAATCGGAAATGAAACTGCTTCGAAACCTACGTATACAGCAACATCAGGGGCTGATGGCGCGGTAAGTTTTTCAAAGGTAGAATATGGCGATTACGTTTTAAAGGAAATCACAACGCCAACAGGATATAACAAGGTGACTGATATTGAGATTTCAAGAAGTGCTCTGACAATTGAAAATGGTAATTCGAAGTTCTCTTATACTGTAAATAGTGCAGATCAGGGAATTGTTAAGAATGCATTAATAAAAGCGGATGTAACATTAACGAAAAAAGATCAGGATGGAAACTTGCTTGCTAATAGAGTTTTCCATATTTACAGAAGAAACAGTAGTGCAATTGGAGCAGATGGCTCAGGACTTACTGTATCTGTGGATGCAGCTACAAACAGTTACTATCCGTACACGCCAAATGCCAGTGTAACTACAGGTGATCAGGGAACAATTTCGGTTAACAATCTTCCATATGGTGAATATGTGCTGGTTGAACAAAAACAGAATGACCAGCAGGAGGACGACAACACCGCAATTTATGTGAATGTAACTGCTGAAGATAAAGTTACAATTCTGACGACTTCAGCATTTGCAGGTAGAAAATCGGAGGATCAGAGTTACTATACTGCAATCGGAGATACATCTACGTGGACATCGGTAAACAACAAGGGAGTTATTGTTGATGCACTCAAATATGGTTCTGTTCAGATTAAAAAATTATTGGCAGAAAAAGATGGAGCTGCACTTGATCAGACACAGACACCGATTTCTGCTGTGGATTTTAAGGTGGAAAAGCTAGATGCTTCGGGAAATTATCATGATTATCTGACATTAAAGACTAATGCAACAGGTACATTTACGCAAGAGAAGAATGGAACTTATAAGGATGCAAAAGATGATACAAAGAGTAAACATTTCTTATATGGTACATACAAATTTACAGAGGTTAAAAAGAGTGGTCTGCTTGTAGATGATTCAAAATCTGTGGAAGTGACCTTCGGAGAAGGCAGCGGTGAAGTAAAACATGGCAATATCGTGTATTTGGAATATGATGGGACTGCAAATCAATACGAGACGGAGATTGTAGCGGAAAATCAAACGCCAGGCAAGAATGCGTTCTATAATACAGCAGCCAGAGCAACGATTTCTCTGAAAAAACAGGGTGAGAAGGATGAACCGTTGAATGATGCGATTTTTGCAGTGTATTTAGCGAGTGATAGCAAGAGAGAGAAACCGATTGCAACGTTGCAGGACGGCTCGAATGGAGAGTATCAGTTATCAGACAAAAACGTGACTGCAGGCGGTGGTTTATACAAAGTGAACCGCGAGGATGGTGTTCCGTATTTATACATGACTAAAACTGCTCCTAATGTTTATATGCTGTTAGAGGGAGACTATGTGCTCAAGGAAGTGAACGCTCCGGTAGGATATGAAGTGTTTACCAGTGAGATTCCATTTACAATCAGTCAGAATACAGACGGCACAGTTTCGGCAAGCGCTAGTGACATAACAGATGTTACATTCAAGGACGGTCAGTTTACCGTCACGGATCATCCGGTAGAGCTTACAATAGAAAAACAGGACAAGAAGGATTCCGCGAAGCTTGCAGGCGCTGAATTTGAACTCTCTTCTGTGCAAAATGCAGTAGAGACGAACATAAAGTTTGCGCAGGACGAAACTGGAAAATATTATCCGGATAGTAAGGGAACAGAGACGCTGACAACAGCAGGTATGAATGGAAATCTGACCATTACAAAATTACCAATCGGAAGCTACAAGCTGCTAGAAACAAAAGCGGCGGACGGATACCAGAAGCTGAATAGCACCGTGGCTGCAACATTTACAGTCGGTGCGGACGGGAAAATCGAAGCGTTTACATCGGATTCTGCACAGTATTTTACTGCGGTGGCAGCAAGCACATTGATTACGGTTAAGAACCAAAAGAATGCATTGGAATTTACGAAGCTGAAATCGGATGCAGAAGGAAACGGGCTAAATGGGGCAGTATTTACTCTGACACCGGTTTCACCAACAACAGGTAATCCGGTTTCAGATACTGCAAAAACAGTAAATGGCAAGGAAGGTATCGTGAGATTTGAAGGCATCAAAGCGGGAACCTACACATTACAGGAAATTTCTGCACCGTCAGGATATGCGAAATCAGATGCAGTGTTTACAGTGATTGTATCAAGAGCGGATGGAAGCATTACCTTAAAATCTGGTGAAACAGTCATTACGAAGGAGAAGCTGGAAGAATTATTCACCAACACCAAGAACAGCCTGACGATTACAAAGGGCTTTTACAATGCAGGTGGAACAGGAAAAGTTACAGCACCGACAACATTGCCAGTCTTTACCCTGTATCGTCTGGAAGGAAATGTGGAGACGAAATGGGCTGATGCAACCGTGAAGGATGGAACCGCTGTATTTAACGGCATCCCGGCGGGCAGCTACAAGCTTCATGAAACCAACACAGACAGCAACTTCATACAGACAACAGAAGTACATGATGTCGTGGTAAGTACAGACGGAAAGGTGACCGTTGATTCCAATGCGCCTTTAGCAGCGGGAGTGGTCACGATTGCAAACTATAAGAAAGCAGAGATCAGCTTTACCAAGAAGGATCAAACGACAAAAACCGGAATTGCGGGAATAGACTTTACGTTAACCGGTACAGAACCGGAAGTGGCAGCTGCGACAATCGATTCTGCCACAGATGGAACCGTCAAATTTACGGGGCTCAATCCGGGTAAATACACATTGGTGGAAGGTGTGAAAGCATCCACACTGGGTTATGTGAAAAATCCGGAAGTGGTTTATATTGTGGTCGGTGAAAATGGTACGGTAAGTTACTACAAGGATGCAGAATATAAAGAGACGTTATCTGGTTCACTCGATACATTCTTTGTAAACCAGCCGAATCAATTGAGTGTCAACAAAACATATACAAAGTATCATGATACTTCGGCTAAAGCAGAAAAAGAGATTGCAACCTTCGAACTGGTACCGACAGAAACCGGAAAAGCAAATATCGTTCTTACGGCAAACACAGATGGAACATTATATACAGCAGAACGGATTCCGGAGGGAACTTACACGCTGCGAGAGACAGTAACGCCAACAGGTTATGTGGCGGCAGCTGATATCAAGGTTGTAGTTGGAACAGACGGAAAGATTACCGTAGCACAAGCTGCAGCGGATATTACCGTTACGGCTGCTATTACAAATGCAATTGAATCAACAGAGGTTACAGTTAAGAAGAACTGGGTGAACCGTGAGGCAGAGCTTCGCGGTGCAGGTCAACCGGAGATTCAGACAGAAGCAAAGATGACACTGAAAGTACAGACGAAAGATGCGGATGGAAAAACAATCCTGAGTGATGCATATGATTGTGATGGCAACAAGGTGGAATCTTATACTGTAAAGGTATCGGAAGGCAATACACATACATTCACCAACCTGCCAAAATATAAGGACGGCATAGAGATTACTTATGTAGTAGAAGAGACAAGAGTGGATGGATACACGGTATCCGGGCTGGCAACAGAAGCAAATGGGTATACCATTACCAATACAGAAAACTCGTTGACAATCAACAAAAGCTTCATTGATCAAAATAAGGGTGGAACAGAGAGTGAATGGACAACAGATCCGACATTTGCTTTGACCAAAGCAGATGGAGCAAAGATCAGTTCTGTCATGGATAAGAATTCGAAAAAGGCAATTTTCACGCAGATTCCGGATGGGACGTATACACTGCAGGAAGATTCTTCGGATGGTGCCTATATTACGAATGCAACCACGTATACCGTTAAGGTGGAAGGTGGTGTAATTACCTTTACTGACGCGGGAGAAAATACAAGTGGAACGAATGTAGAGAAGAGCTATACGAACTACAAATCAGGTCATTTTGATTTCACAAAGTATATGACAGAAAATGGTGCAAAGAAAGCACTTGAAGGCGCAGCTTTTCAGCTTACTCCTGCAGATACAACGAAGAAACCAATTGTAAGAGATTCTGAGAAAAATGGAAGTGTAGAATATACGGACTTACAGCCGGGAGAGTATACGCTTCAGGAGACAAAAACCAAGGCAGGATATGCAATTAAGACAAACCTGATTACGGTACATGTTGCAGATGACGGATTGGTGACCTTCAGCGAAATTGTGGATGGACAATCAGTCACAAGAACAAAATCAGAATTGGAAGCTATTTTCCAAAACGAACCGACGAACGTGATTATCAAGAAGCTGGACAAGTACAGATGCCGGATGGGATCTGACAGGTCTGATTACGACGGGCGTAACTTACACAGTGGAAGAGACGCAGAGAGTGGTTGGCAACAAAACAGCACCGTCAGTGATTACATTGAAATTAAATGCAGATGGAACATTGATTACAAGCGGCAAAGGAACGGTCACAGGAGCCGTGGTGACAACCGATGCGAATGCAGCAACATCAAATACCTATGATGCGGCAGCCAATACATTTGTAATGCGTGATGTAGAAATACGCGGAAGTGTCAAACTTACAAAGACGGTTGATACCCAGGCAGATACGATGGATCAATTTGGCGGGATTAAGTTTACGCTTTATAAGAGCAAGACAGAGCCGGATGTGACGAAAACAGATGCAGAGAATGAGAAAGCTGTACCAGCCGCAGATGTTACAAAGGATACAAAGGTTCAGGAGAATATAACACTGCAGACGGATGGAAGCGTTACGGTCTCTGATTTGACGGAAGGATATTATTACTTTGTGGAAACGAGTACGCAGGACGGACTGTACCTTGATACAATACCGACCAAAGTGGTGTATGTTGGACCGAACCAGCACAAGGCGTCAGCAGTAGGCGTTGCGAAGGAAAATAAGAACTTTGTGACCTCTGTGACACTGACAAAGACAGATGCGGGTGATGTAAATTCACATGTTGGAAAATTAGGTGATCTTTTGGAAGGCGTTACATTTACACTTTCAAAGAAAGAAGCGGATGATTCTTATACCGAAAAACAGACATTATCGACAGGAAAAGATGGTAAGCTTACGTTTTACATTACTGAAAAAGGAACATATAAAGTCGAGGAAACCGCAACAATTACCGGTTATGAACTAGACAGTGCAAAACCGTATCGTGCAGAATTCACGGTAGATAACACGATGGACTTCCAGAAAAAGACATTAGATTTATCAAGATTTTATGATGCGAAACTTCCAGTAGACAAGCATGTGATTGATCAGTATAAGCTAAAGACGACAAATGCATCTTATGCAGGCGAAGGAATTGCGAATAGCCGGAAGCCGGGAACGGTAAGCTTGAAAAAGGTCGATGCTCTGAATGACAATGCACTTAATCATGTAGAATTTGAATTGTATAAGAAAGATATGACAGGCAATATGTTCAGCGATTTCTATAAGTTCTTAACCGGAAATACCTACAAGCAGGTTGGAACTATGAGCTGGGATAAGACAACCGATAGTACCGTAAATGATGGTGTGTTATCAATATCAGGACTGAGCTGGGGCGATTATTATATCATCGAAACCAATCCACTGCCGGGATATGTGCCAAGTGATTCCAAATATTCATTTACAATTGGAGCAAACAATCTGGAGGTTATTTTAGAGTCGGATACAACAAAACATACCATTACAAATACACAGACAGATATCTCATTCAAGAAGATCGGACTGGTAAATGAAAGCTGCTCGAATATCGAGTTTAACGGAGCTCCGGTTCCGGAAGCAACACAGATTATGGAAGGTGTAGAATTTACGGCGTACACAGATGCAGCAGCAACGACCGTTGCAAAATTCGGAAATGGGAATGCGGCAGTCGCATCGAGTGACAATACAGGTACTGTTACATTCAAGAACCTGCCAATTGACCAGACCTACTACATCAAAGAGACGAAACTGCCGAAAGCATATACGGATGGAACATTCCATTATCAACTAAATGCAACGGTATATAAGGCAACACTGGATAAGAATGGACAGTTCAAAGGACTCACAGCCTTAGACGACACCGCGGTCACGAATAACACGGTTGTCAATGATGTGTATCGTACCTCGATTTCATTTGAAAAGGTGGACGAGAAGAATCCGGATAAGAAACTTGCAAATTCTATTTATGGATTATACAAGCTTCAGGCAGCAATTGATGACACAAACAAAGATGTTGGGAAAGACTTACTTGAATCAAAAATGGGTACGATGGCGCTAAATACAGGATCGGATACAGTGATAGATGAAAATGGAACCTGGATTAAGATTGCAGAGGCGACAACAGATGAGAAGGGAATGCTTACGTTCCAAGGCGTATTAACGAATACGAGATATATGGTAAAAGAGCTGGTCGCTCCGGATGGTTCCTACGTATCGGAAAAACCAATGCAGATTATATTTAAAGAAGTGGATGGAAAAGTGGTGATCGAGTCCATTGACGACGGCAGCGGAACGGTTACGGTGGATAAAGATGGTAACATCGTATGGCTGGAGCCACAGGTTGAAGTGCAGTTTGCAAAGAAGGATGAGAAGGGAAACCTGCTTGCCGGAGCAGCACTTGAGATTCGAGATAAGGATGGCAAAGTAGTAGAGTCGTGGGCATCTTCTTCGAGTGAACCGTATACCTCTTACGGGAAACTGCTTCATGGTGAAATGTATACACGTGTAGAGTCAAAGGCGCCAAATGGGTATTATGTGGCTGATCCGGTTACGTTTACCATACCATCGGATACCGTTGGACCGAACCAAAATAAGGTGCAGTATGTGGAGATGGTTGATAAAAAAATCCCAGATGCAGCAAAGACCAATCGGATCAACAATCCTGCGGCTAAGACGGGAGACACAATGACCGTACTGCCATATATATTGCTCGCTGCTGCGGCAATTGCAATTATAATCGGAGTTATCGTATTTCGCAGGAAAAAGAAACAGGATAAGGAAGACTAGAATGCAAGAGAAAAAATATTGGAAAAAATACAAAAAACACTTGCGTTAGATTACGTGATATGATAATATATCAATGTTGCGGTAAACAAACAGCTTACCGCGCATGCGGAAGTGTCGGAATTGGCAGACGAGCAAGACTAAGGATCTTGTAGCTTTCGAGCTGTGAGGGTTCAAGTCCCTTCTTCCGCATCTAGATTAAGGGCTTTCACTTTTAGGAGTGGAAGCCTATTTTTGTGCGCCGCAGCATACGAAATAAATTGACTTTTGTCAATAAAACTCATATCATAATAAATATATAGCTGTACGATATGCAATGACCTGTTTTCTTAGTGGAATCAGACATTTGTATGAAGGAGAATGTGTGAAATGGAAGATCAATGGAATGAAAGCGAATATCAGCACGAATTGGAATTGTATCGTGCTTCCCGACTCGGCGGTGTTTTTACAGTTGCAGTGGACGAATATTTCACACTGCTTTATGGAAACGACAAATATTATCAGATGCATGAATATACGAAGGAGAGTATGGCAGAACGCATTCACAATCATTGCAGTGAATATGTTCATCCCGAGGATCTCCCGGCGGTGATGCAGACGGTCGATGATACTCTGGCTGCAGGTCGTAACTATGCGGAATGGGTGATGCGTGTAATCACCGGTAATGGAAATATCCGCTATATTCTTTGCAGCGGACTTTTCAAAACAGTTGACGACCAGACAATTATGGATGGTGTGGTCATGGATATTACCAAACAGAAGGAAACGGAAGAGGCACTTCGGATCAGTGAGGAGAAGTTTCGCATTGCCACGGAGAACTCGGATGTATGTTTCTGGTCTTATAATCTGAAGAACAGACAAATCATTCAGACCGCAGCTTCGAAAATGCGTCATGGGCATCAGGATGTGGTAAGTGATGTCCCGAATTCAATCATTCAATCAGGCTTCGTGCGTGAAGATTCCATTGAGGATTTTATAGAACTGTACAGGAAGCTGGAAGCGGGCGCTAAGACGTGCTCCGCAGATATTTGGTTTCGCTCGCTCAATGAAGACGGGTGGTGGTGCGAGCAGATTGATTATACGAACGTATTCGATAAAAAAGGGCAACCTGTCTGTGCCTATGCAGTGGGAAAAGATGTGACAGCGGTCAAACAGGCTGAACAGCGGTACAATGAAGAACTGGAATACTCGAAAGTCATCCAGCACAAAAAGCTGCTTGCAAAGGCACGATCTAATATGACACAAAATATTGTGGAATCTTATATTGCACAAGACGATGTCAGTGTGTTGAGAGACGGTGTTTCATACTCCGTTGCAACGGAACAATTGGCGGAGACTGCACTTACCAAAGAGCAGCAGGACGAGATGCGGTATATGCTAAGCCGCGACCGCGTTCTAAAGGCATTCGAAAAAGGCGAGACACAGTATTCGTTTGATTATCAGCGCACGCTTCAGGATGGAACGATCCTTTGGGTGAGTATCACGGTGAAGTCTTATCAGAATCAGCAGACAAAGGATATTATGTCTTTTATGTACACTTATGATATCAATACGGAAAAAATCAAAGAGGGTATGATTCAAGCAGTTTCTGAAATTGAGCATGATTACGTTGCTTATGTCGATCTTAAAAATAACCGATACGAACTGTACCTTGGAAATAAAGAGAATGGACCGCTGCCGGCAGAGTACAGTGATGACTATGTGGATTCTCTCATACGGACGAATCGTGAAATCGTGGTTTCGCAGGATGTAGAGCGTATCATCCACGAAATGATGCCGGAAACGATTCAAAAAAACTTAGAAAAGACACGTGTGTTTTCTACCATTTGTGGGGTGAAGCACACGGATGGCAGCATTCGTCAAAAAAGAATGCAATACGCCTATTTAGATAAGGCGAGTCAGCAGATTGTAATCACACGCAGTGATGTCACAGAGCTGCTTAACCAGCAAAAACAGCAGCATGATATGCTGCAGACAGCACTTCTTGCCGCAGAACAGGCAAATACCGCAAAGAGTGATTTCCTTTCTCGCATGAGTCATGAAATCCGCACACCGATGAATGCGATTATCGGCATGTCGACCATTGCGGCACAGGCCATAGGCGATGATGCACAGGTGGCAGACTGCATCAGTAAAATCGGGATTTCCTCTCGCTTTTTACTTTCGCTTATTAACGACATACTGGATATGAGTCGAATTGAAAGTGGAAAGGTGCTGCTTCGAAGGGAAAAGATTCCATTTGAGGAGTTTCTGAACGGAATCAATTCTATTTGCTATAATCAGGCCAGTGCAAAAAGTATTGATTATGAAAATATTGTGGACTCCAGTGTGGAAGATTATTATATTGGAGACGCCATGAAGCTCCAGCAAATCATCATCAACATTGTTTCCAATGCCATCAAGTTTACGCCTGAGCATGGGAAGGTATCAATCAGTGTTCACCAGATAAAAAGAGAGAAGAACGATGCTGTACTTCGGTTTGTGATCAACGACACAGGCTGCGGTATTGCAGAAGAGTATCTCCCTCATCTGTTTGAGCCATTTTCACAGGAACATTCCGGAACGACTGCGATGTATGGTGGTACAGGACTCGGTCTTGCAATTTGTAAGAACCTCGTTGCCATGATGGATGGTACCATTGCTGTGCGCAGTATTAAAGATGTCGGCTCAGAGTTTACAGTGGATGTGAAGCTTGGAATTACGGAAGAAACAAAGATCAGATACGCCGGAAAACAGCACTACAATTTTGCGGATCTGAAAGCGCTTATTGTGGATGACGATGTTGTCGTTTGTGAGCAGGCAGTGATTACATTGAAGGAAATCGGAGTAAAATCCGAATGGGTAGACGGTGGCAAAAAAGCAGTAGTACGGGTAAAAGAGAAATGGGATAAAAAAGAATATTATGATCTCGTATTGATAGACTGGAAAATGCCGGAAATGGACGGAATTGAAACTGCAAAGCAAATTCGTGGAATCGTGGGTCCGGATGTTACCATTATTATCATGACTGCATATGACTGGGCCGTGATAGAACACGAAGCAAAGCTTGCAGGTGTCAATCTGCTGATGAGCAAGCCGATGTTTAAATCATCACTGATCTCTACATTTGAAAGAGCCTTCCATGAAAAACAGGATGAAGTGGAAACGAAACAAATAGATGATTTCAATTTTGAGGGGAAACGAGTGCTTTTAGTAGAAGATCATCCCCTGAATGTGGAGGTTGCTAAAAAGCTGTTGGAACGCAAGGGCTTTATGGTTGAGCATGCGGAAAATGGAGTGCGTGCAGTTGAAATGTATGCAAAGACTCCTGAGGGATATTACGATGCCATTCTTATGGATATTCGTATGCCTCAAATGGACGGGCTGCAGGCAGCAAATGCCATCCGCCATATGAGTAAAGAAACTTCTACCAGTATTCCAATTATTGCAATGACGGCCAATGCGTTTGATGACGATGTTCAGAAATCAAAGGCGGCAGGAATGAATGCGCACCTTGCAAAACCGATTGAACCAAAACAAATGTTCCAGACGCTGTATGATTTTATTTATGGAAGAAAAGACGGAAGTGCTGACTGAGATGAAACAACTTACGATTGGGATTCTGGCCCATGTGGACGCCGGAAAGACAACTTTATCAGAGGGGATCTTATACCTTAGCAATACGATTCGTACATTAGGCCGTGTGGATAATCAGGACTCTTTTTTAGATACGGATGAGATGGAGCGGCAGCGCGGGATTACGATTTTTTCGAAGCAGGCGGTCTTTGATACGGGGAAGATGCATGTGACATTACTAGATACGCCGGGGCATGTGGATTTTTCGGCAGAGATGGAGCGTACGCTTCAAGTACTGGATTATGCGATCCTTGTGATTAGTGGCGCAGATGGCGTGCAGGGACATACGATGACGCTTTGGCGTCTGCTTAAGGAATATCAGATTCCGGTCTTTCTGTTCATTAACAAGATGGATCAGGAGGGGACAGACCGCGATGCTGTGTTAGCAGAATTGAAGGAACTTCTGGATGAGAATTGTGTGGATTTCACAGAATCATCGGAGGATTTATTAGAGAATATTGCCATGTGCGAGGATGTGTTATTTGAGTCTTATATGGAGCATGGGACGATTACAACGGATGAGATTGCAGACTG
This sequence comes from Hespellia sp., assembly GCA_028693555.1. Taxonomy (GTDB): domain Bacteria; phylum Bacillota; class Clostridia; order Lachnospirales; family Lachnospiraceae; genus Hespellia. The sequence continues at coordinate 87,233 of JAQUVD010000001.1, read as the reverse complement.
TATTTTCGATAGAAATGTATATCCATGTTTCTTTGGCTCCGCGCTGAAGCTGCAGGGAGTTGATACGCTTTTAAAAGGAGTGGAACGGTACACGAAGATGCCGGAATATCAAGATGATTTTGGCGCAAAGGTGTTTAAGATATCCAGAGATGAGCAGGGCGGACGGCTGACACATCTGAAGATGACAGGCGGAACACTGAAAGTAAAAGATCTGGTTGGCGAGGACAAGGTTAATCAGATCAGAATTTATTCCGGCATGAAGTACGAGACAGTCAATGAAATCACGGCGGGCAGTGTATGTGCAGTGACAGGATTGACAAAGACCGAGCCGGGACAGGGACTGGGGATTGAACCCCAGTCTCAGGCACCGGTCTTATCTCCGGTCCTGATGTATCGGATTCTGCTGCCGGAAGATTGTGACCCGCATCATACATTTTTACAATTCAAGCAGCTCGAAGAGGAAGAACCACAACTAAATCTCATTTGGGATGACAAATTAAAAGAGATTCAGGCACAATTGATGGGTGAGATTCAGATAGAGATTCTAAAGAATCTGATTTGGAAAAGATTTCATCTGGCAGTCAGCTTCGGTCCGGGGAATATCTTATATAAAGAGACGATTGCAGATACGGTAGAAGGCGTGGGACATTATGAACCACTGCGACATTATGCGGAAGTACATCTTCTGATGGAGCCGGTACAGCGGGGAAGCGGGATGCAGTTCGCGACAGACTGCAGTGAAGATATGTTAGACAGAAACTGGCAGAGGCTGATTTTGACGCATCTGGAAGAGCGGGAGCACAAGGGTGTACTGGTTGGCGGTGCGGTCACGGACATGAAGATTACGGTGATTGGAGGGAGAGCGCATTTAAAGCACACAGAGGGCGGTGACTTTCGGCAGGCGACATACCGCGCAGTCAGACAGGGACTGATGCAGGCGGAGTCTGTGCTCTTAGAGCCATATTACAGCTTTCGACTGGAGCTTCCGACCGAGTATCTTGGACGCGCCTTATCTGATATTGAAAGAATGTCAGGGAAAGCAGAAGCCCCACAATTGGACAGAAACCTTGCTGTACTGACAGGGACCGCTCCGGTATCGAGGATGCAGGGATATCAGACAGAGGTGGTGGCATACACCAAAGGACTTGGAAGGCTTTTATGTACAGCGGGAGGCTATCTGCCTTGTCATAATCAGGAGGAAATTATCGAAGAGGTGCAGTATGATGCAGAAAGTGATTTGGAAAACCCGCCATCTTCGGTTTTTTGTGCACATGGCGCCGGTTTTGTAGTACAATGGAATCAGATTGTGGATTATATGCATGTGGAAGGAAGACTGCTCACGAAGAAAAAGCAGGAAGAATATCATGTGGGATCATTTTCCAGAACAGGTTCTGCCACAGCTTTAGATGATTTTGTGGATGATTATGTTCCAAAGTATAATCCAATCGAATACGAGAAGAATCGGGCAAAGACCGTTCTTGCGCAGAAGGAGCAGAACCGAAGAACAAGTGAGAGGGAGACAGTGCCCGAATATCTGCTTGTGGATGGGTACAATATCATTTTCGCATGGGAAACGCTGCGGGAGCTTGCTGCTGTGAACTTAGACAGTGCAAGGGACAGGCTGATTGATATCATGTGCAATTATCAGGGACATAAGGGGATGAATCTTATCCTTGTCTTTGATGCATATAAGGTAAAGGAGAATCCCGGTTCCGACAAGAAGCATTACAATATTCAGATCGTCTTTACAAAAGAAGCAGAGACGGCGGATATGTATATTGAGAAATTCGCACATCAGATGGGCAGAAAGTATACGGTGACTGTTGCGACATCCGATGGCGTAGAGCAGGTCATCATACGCGGACAGGGGTGCCTTTTGATGTCTGCGCGAGAACTGGAGGAGGATGTGGAGCTGACGAACAGACAGATTCGGGAACAGATCGGCAGAAGCAATCTGAAACATAAGAATTATTCACTGGCACATGCAATTGACAATATGACAACCAGGGAGGGTGAAGAAAAATGAAAATTATGATCGCATCAGATATTCATGGATCAGCATTTTACTGTGAGAAGATGATGGATGCATACAAAGAGGAGAAAGCAGACAGATTATTATTACTGGGGGATATTTTATATCATGGTCCGAGAAATGATCTTCCCAAGGACTACGATCCCAAGCAGGTCATTGCGATGCTGAATCCTTATAAAAATGAAATCTTCTGTGTGCGTGGGAACTGCGATACGGAAGTAGATCAGATGGTACTGGATTTTCCAATCATGGCAGATTACTGTATTTTTCCGGTGGGCGAACATCTCGCATATGTGACACATGGCCACATTTTTAACGAAGAGCATCTCCCACCGCTGGGTGCGGGGGATATTCTCCTGCACGGACATACGCATGTACCTGCAAATGTTCAGCATGAGCAGTATACATATATGAATCCAGGTTCGATTTCAATTCCGAAAGAGGGAAGTGATCATAGTTATATGATATTTGAAAATGACCTGTTTACATGGAAGAGCTTATAAAAAGGAGGTCTCTATATGCTGGAGAAGATGGATTTAACAAAGAAAATGGACAAGGAAACGTACAAGGCTAAGATCGAAGATCTGCAGGAAAAGCTTGGTGGGCTGCAGCGGGAATGTAAGGCATTGAACATTCCGGTTATGATTGCATTTGAAGGATATGATGCGGCCGGTAAGGGGTCGCAGATCGCCGAGCTGATCCAGGCACTTGATCCGCGTGGATTTGAAGTGCATGCAGTTAAGCAGGAGACAGAAAATGAGAAGATGCATGCATTCCTGTGGAGATTCTGGACGAAGACGCCACCAAACGGACGCATTGCAATCTATGACAGCAGCTGGTACCGCCATGTTCTGGTTGAACGGTTTGAAAAGATCATGACGAAGGAACAGCTTGCAAATGCGTATGACTCCATCTGTTCATTTGAAAGACAGCTTTCGGATGGTGGAATGGCAATCATCAAGATCTTTCTGTGTATTGATAAGAAAGAGCAGAAGAAGCGTTTTAAGAAATTGTTAAAATCCAAAGAGACAGCATGGCGTGTGACGAAGGCCGATTTGAAACGTAATGATGATTTTGGAAAGTATCAGGCAATTAATGAAGAGATGCTTCAAAAGACGGATACGGATTATGCGCCTTGGACTTTAGTGGAAGCTACGGATCGGAGATTTGCGACAATCAAGATTTACACAACGGTAATCAATGCGCTCGCGGCAAAGGTTGAGGCGGCAAAGATGCCAAAGGCAGAGGAAGTGGCAGCTGCAAAACCAGAATATGATAAGGAACTGCAGAGCTCTATTTTGTCAAAGGCTGACCTTACAAAGATGCTGACGAAAGAAGAATATAAGAAGAAGTTAAAAGTGCTTCAGGAAAAGATTCAGATGCTTCACGGGGAAATGTACCGTAAGAGAATTCCTTTAGTTGTTGGATTTGAAGGATGGGATGCCGGAGGAAAAGGCGGAGCAATTAAGCGTCTGACAGAGAAGATGGATCCGAGAGGCTATGTGGTACATCCGACTGCATCACCGAATGATATCGAACGTGAGCACCATTATCTCTGGAGATTCTGGGAGGCAATGCCGAAGGCCGGACATGCCACAATCTTTGACCGCACCTGGTATGGCCGTGTTATGGTAGAACGAATTGAAGGTTTCTGCTCGACGCAGGACTGGCAGAGAGCGTATAAAGAGATGAATGATATGGAGTCGGACCTTGTGAATGCAGGAGCTGTTGTGCTGAAGTTTTGGCTTCAGATTGATCAGGATGAGCAGAAACGACGTTTTGAAGAACGTCAGCAGAATCCGGAAAAGCAGTGGAAAATTACAGATGAAGACTGGAGAAATCGTGAGAAGTGGGATCAGTATGAAGAGGCTGTCAATGAGATGCTGATTCGCACATCGACTCCAAAAGCTCCATGGATCGTAGTGGAGGGAAATTGTAAATACTATGCAAGAATCAAAGTTCTTCAGAGCGTTGTAGATGCGCTGGAGACAAGGTTAAAGGAAGAAAAATAGATTGTTCAATAGATTTTTCGATCACAGATGAGGTGGAGCTATGATAATCAGAGAACAGTTAGAAGAAAGAGAATTAGAATACCTGAGTCCTTATGCAACATTCAGCAAGAACTCGAAAGGAAGAATGATGAAAGAGCCGGAATGTGATATTCGTCCGGTCTTTCAGCGTGACCGTGACAGGATACTTCACTGCAAATCTTTTCGAAGGCTGAAGCAAAAGACTCAGGTCTTTCTGCTTCCAAAGGGGGATCATTACAGAACGAGGCTGACTCATACACTGGAGGTCTCCCAGAATGCAAGGACGATTGCAAAAGCGCTGAGACTCAATGAAGATCTGGTAGAAGCAATCGCACTCGGACATGATCTTGGTCATACACCGTTCGGACACGCAGGGGAGCGTGCACTGAATGCGGTGTATCATTTTAAACACAATGAGCAGAGTCTGCGCGTTGTGGATCGTATTGAAAAGCAGGGAGAAGGACTGAATCTGACCTGGGAGGTGCGCGATGGAATTTTGAATCATCAGACATCAGGAAAGCCACACACTCTGGAGGGGCAGGTTGTCAGACTGTCGGATAAAATTGCCTATATCAATCATGACATTGATGATGCAATTCGCGGTGATATTCTCAAAGAGTCCGATATACCGGGGGAGTATCGCAGGACGCTTGGTAATTCTACCAAGGTTCGATTGGATACGATGATTCACAATGTTATTATCAATAGTATGGACAGACCACAGATACAGATGTCAGAAGATGTTCAAAATGCCATGATCGGACTTCGCAGTTTTCTGTTTGAACATGTCTATAAAAATCCAAAAGCAAAGGGTGAGGAACATAAAGCAATTCATATGATCCAGCAGTTATATGAATACTATATCCAAAATCCGGACCTCATGCCGAATCAGTATCTCTTAGCGATTCATTCGGAAACAAATCCCAAAGAACAGGTTGTATGTGATTATATCGCCGGAATGACAGATAATTATGCCGTGAAGAAATTCGAAGAATACTTCATACCGGAATCCTGGAAAAATTAAAAAAAGGAAATAAGGAGTTTCTGTCGAATATAACTAGTAGAGGGTTATTTTACTTAGTATGACTGAACGGAGGGAAACATGTATTACTCGGAAGACCTAGTAGAAGAAGTCAGGATGAAGAACGACATCGTGGATGTGATTTCCGGATATGTCAGGCTTCAGAAAAAGGGGAGCTCGTATTTTGGTCTTTGTCCGTTTCATAATGAGAAGTCACCATCATTTTCCGTGAGCAGGGATAAGCAGATGTATTATTGTTTTGGCTGCGGTGCGGGTGGTAATGTATTTACATTCATTATGGAATATGAGAATTATTCTTTCGTCGAAGCACTGAAGATGCTGGCTGAGAGGGCTGGTGTGGAGCTTCCTGAGATTGAATACTCCAAAGAACAGAGAGAAAAGACAGATCTTAGAAATACCATTTTAGAGATGAATAAGCTGGCGGCGAAGTATTTTTATGCACAGCTTAAGTCAGAACAGGGGAAGGCGGCACACGGCTATCTCACAGACAGACAGTTATCAGAAGAGACGATCACGGCATTTGGTCTTGGATATTCGAATAAATACAGCGATGATTTGCTCAAGTACCTGAGAATCAAAGGATATTCTACGGAACAGATCCATCAGGCGGGGCTTGCGAATATCGATGAAAAGCACGGTGCATATGATAAGTTCTGGAATCGTGTCATGTTCCCGATTATGGATGTGAACAATCGTGTCATCGGATTTGGTGGTCGTGTCATGGGAGATGGGAAACCAAAATATCTGAATTCTCCTGAGACACCTGTGTTTGATAAGAGCCGTAATCTATATGGATTGAATCGGGCGAGAACTTCGAGAAAACCATATTTTCTTATCTGCGAGGGATATATGGATGTGATATCGCTTCATCAGGCCGGCTTTACGAATGCAGTCGCATCACTTGGAACAGCACTTACATCCGGACATGCTTCACTGCTAAAGCGTTATGTCAATGAAGTTTATCTTACATATGACAGTGATGAGGCGGGAACCAAAGCCGCTCTTCGGGCAGTGCCGATACTAAAAGCGGTAGGCATTTCTGCAAAGGTTATTCGTATGGACCCGTATAAGGACCCGGATGAGTACATTAAGAATCTCGGTGCGGAGAGTTTTGAAGAGCGCATTGGACAGGCAAGGAACGGGTTTATGTTCAGCCTTGAGATTCTTGCAAAGGAATTTGATATGGCTTCGCCGGAAGGCAAGACTTCGTTTCTTCATGAGGCCGCAAAACGTCTGATTGGATTTGAAGAAGAGCTTGAGCGGAATAATTATATCGAAGCGGTTTCCAAAGAATATCGTGTGGACCAGGAGGGTCTGCAGAAGCTGGTTGCCAAGACGGCGGTCTCGATTGGGCTTGCAACACCGGCGCAGAAAGCAAAGCCTACGGCAAACAGAGACAGACCGAAGGAAGATGGAACACAGAAATCACAGAAAATCCTGCTGACCTGGATGATTGAAGATGAGCACATTTTTTCTATGGTGAAGAAATATATTTCGCCGGATGATTTTTCAACGGAGCTTTATCGCACCGTTGCGCAGCTCTTATATGCACAGCATGAGAACGGTGAAACGAATCCGGCAAAGATTATGAATCATTTTACGCAAGAGGAAGAACATCGAGAAGTAGCGGCATTGTTTAATACGAAGATTCAGAAGCTGACAACGAAGGAAGAGAAAGAGAAAGCACTTCAGGAGACCATCATCAAGGTGAAGAGTCAGAGTATTGAACGAGCGACAAAAGCATTGGACCCGACAGACATGGCGGGACTGCAGAAACTGATGAACGATAAACGGGATTTGGACAGTTTTAAGAATTTGCATATTTCGATTGATTAAGGATAAAATAAAACGAGGTACCCTGTGAAAAGACGCTTTTTATGGGGAAGGAAGGATGGACACATGGAAGAAAACACACAGAAATTCGAAGAGAAGATGAAAGAACTGATTTCTCTCGGAAAGAAGAAAAAAAGCATTTTAGAGCTTCAGGAAATCAATGACTTCTTTTCTGACATGGAACTGGATTCTGAACAGATGGAAAAGGTGTTCGATCAGCTTGAGGCAAGCAACATCGATGTGCTTCGAATTAGTGGGGATGATGATAGCGAGGAGGAAGTCGAAATCGTAATCTCAGAGGAAGATGAAGTCGATGTGGAGAAAATCGATTTATCTGTACCGGAAGGTATCAGTATCGAAGATCCGGTCCGTATGTATCTGAAAGAGATTGGTAAAGTGCCGCTTCTGACGGCGGAAGAAGAGATTGTGCTGGCCAAACGAATGGAAGAAGGCGATGAAGAGGCAAAGAAACGCCTTGCGGAGGCGAATCTTAGACTGGTTGTCAGTATTGCAAAGCGCTATGTAGGGCGTGGTATGCTCTTCCTTGATCTGATTCAGGAGGGAAATCTTGGTCTGATTAAAGCGGTTGAGAAATTCGATTATAACAAAGGATTTAAGTTTAGTACTTATGCAACATGGTGGATTCGTCAGGCAATTACAAGAGCCATTGCCGATCAGGCAAGAACGATTCGTATTCCGGTTCATATGGTAGAGACGATTAACAAACTGATCCGTGTTTCCAGACAGCTGCTTCAGGAATTAGGCCGTGAACCAATGCCGGAAGAGATTGCCAAAGAACTTGATATGCCGGTTGAGCGTGTACGAGAGATTCTGAAGATATCCCAGGAGCCGGTTTCTCTTGAAACACCAATTGGTGAAGAGGAAGATTCTCATCTTGGCGACTTTATTCAGGACGATAATGTACCGGTACCGGCAGAAGCTGCTGCTGCGACATTATTAAAGGAACAGCTCGATGAAGTGTTAGATACATTAACAGAACGTGAACAGAAGGTTCTGCGTCTGCGATTTGGTATGAATGATGGACGTGCCCGTACATTGGAAGAGGTTGGGAAAGAATTCGACGTCACAAGAGAACGGATTCGTCAGATTGAGGCGAAAGCACTCCGCAAGCTTCGTCATCCAAGCAGAAGCCGCAAGCTTCGCGATTATCTGGATTAAGAGGCTGCTATGGAATTATCAAAGAGACTACAGGCAGTTGCAGATCTGGTGACACAGGGCAGTACACTGGCAGATGTTGGCTGTGATCATGGTTACATTGCAATTTATCTGACTGAGCGCGGAATCTGTCCGCACGTGATTGCGATGGATGTAAATGCCGGCCCGTTGGAACGTGCAAGGCAGCATATTATAGAACAGAGAAAAGAACTCCCAATCCGTCTGATTTTATCAGATGGATTAAGAGCGCTTACGCCCGGTATGGTGCAGAGCGTGATCATTGCCGGTATGGGGGGCGGACTTGTGCAGAGGATATTAAGTGACAGTCCGGCAGTTGTCGGTGAGCTGAAGGAATGTATCCTGCAGCCCCAATCCGAACTTTATAAAGTAAGAGCCTTTCTGATGCAGGAAGGCTTTTCTGTCATAGCAGAGGACATGGTGCTTGAGGACGGAAAGTATTATCCGATGATGAAAGTAACCCCGCCCGGAAGAATGAAAACAAAAGAGAGTGACTGGACACCGTGTGAGCTGCAGTATGGGAGACGCTTACTAAAGCAGCGACATCCGGTTCTGCTCAGCTATTTAAAAAAGGAAAAAGCAATCAAAGAACAGGTGCTCTTGTCCCTGGAAGGGAAAATGGGAGAGCACATTGAAAAACGGAGATCCGAACTGGAAGAGGAACTCCTGCTTGTGGAAGAAGCATTTACTTATTACAGCGAAAAGAAAGAGGAATCAGGATGCTTGTAAAAGATATTATGAATATAATAGAAAAAAAGTATTCAAAAGATGCGGCGCTTAGCTTTGACAATGTCGGGCTTCAGGTCGGCGCAGAGGAGAAAGAGGTCCGTCGGATCTATCTTGCCCTTGATGCAACAGATGAAGTCATCGCGCATGCAGCTGCATGGAATGCAGACATGCTGATCACACATCATCCAATGATCTTCAGTCCAATGAAATCAGTCAGACAAAGTGATTTTATCGGCAGAAGAATTATTCGACTGATTCAGCAGGATATTTCTTATTATGCGATGCACACGAATTATGATGTCCTTGGAATGGCACAGCTTGCCGGAAATCTGTTAGAGCTTCAGGATCAGGAGGTATTGGAAGCGTCTTATTTTGAGGGGGAGATACCGGAAGGAATTGGACGCATCGGATCACTTCCAACCCAGATGAATCTACAGGAATGCTGTGATTACGTGAAGGAAAAGCTGAAGCTGGAGCATGTGAAGGTGTTTGCAGATTTTGAAGATGGAAGTCGGCAGTATCACCGAATGGCAGTATCGCCAGGATCAGGGAAAAGCATGCTGGATGCTGCGTTGCAGAAGAAGGCACAGATTCTTGTCACAGGAGACATCGATCACCATGAGGGCATTGATGCTGTGGCACAGGGACTGACCATCATTGATGCGGGACATTATGGGACAGAATACATTTTTATGGATGATATCAAATCATTCTTAGAAGCGCATACAGAACAGATCGATATTAAAACTGAGAGGATTGCGCAACCATTTCATATCATATAGAAACGAGGCGGTAGAGTTGGCAGAAAATATGTGCAGAGTAAAAGTCGGAAACGAAGAAAGAGAATACGCAAAGGGAACCACATATAAGCAGATTGCAGATGATTTCCAAGATCAGTATCAGGATCGAATCGTTCTTGTCTATACGGAATCATTTCGTCTTCAGGAGCTGCATAAGCGACTGGATGGCGATCGGGAGCTTCAATTTGTGACGGTGGGTGACCAGATTGGAATTAAGACCTACAAAAGAAGTATGTGTCTTTTGCTTGTGAAAGCAATCTATGATGTGGGGGGACACGATAAGATACAGAAGGCGAGAATCCTGTATTCGGTAGATAAGGGATTTTACTGCAAGGTTGATGGTGATATTTCGATGAATCAGGAGTTTCTGCGTGCAATCGAAGTCCGTATGAGGGAGATGATAGCGGATGCGCTGCCGATTAAAAAACGCTCTGTGAATACAGAGGATGCAGTAAAGCTATTCGACAAATATAAAATGTATGACAAAAAGCGGTTGTTTGAATACCGCCGTGTTTCCCGCGTGAACATTTACAGCATCAATGATTTTGAGGATTACTATTATGGATATATGGTGCCGGATACGAGTTATCTGCAATATTTCTCACTGCATTTGTATGATGAAGGCTTTGTGATTCAGATGCCGACCGCTTCGGATACAACGGTTGTGCCAGAGTTTCATCCGCAGGAAAAACTGTTTCATGTATTGAAGGAATCAACAGAATGGGGGGACCTGCAGGATATCGAGACTGTCGGTGCGCTCAATGATATGGCAGCACATCAGAATGTGACGACTGCAGTGCTTGTTCAGGAAGCGTTTATGGAACGGAAGATTTCAGAGATTGCGCAGATGATCGCTGAGAAGAAGTCGGCGAAGATCATCCTGATAGCAGGTCCGTCATCCTCCGGTAAGACTACATTCTCGCATCGTCTGTCGGTGCAGCTTGCAGTCAATGGTCTTCACCCGCATCCGATTGCAGTGGACAATTATTTCGTAGATCGGGAACACACGCCAAAAGACGAGTTTGGGAATTATAATTTTGAATGCTTAGAGGCGATTGATGTAGAAGCGTTCAATCAGGATATGACAAATCTTCTGGAAGGAAAAGAAGTGATTATTCCGACCTTTGATTTTAAATCCGGTCACCGCAACTATAGTGGAAAGCCATTTCAAATCGCTTCGAATGATGTGCTTGTAATTGAGGGGATTCACTGCCTGAATCCGAAACTGACGGAGAAGCTTCCAGCGGCGAACAAGTTTAAAATTTATATCAGTGCACTGACGCAGCTCAATATTGATGAGCATAACCGGATTCCAACGACGGATGGCCGTCTGATCAGGAGAATTGTCCGGGATGCGAGAACACGAGGCACTTCTGCACAGCAGACGATTGCAATGTGGCCTTCGGTTCGAAGAGGAGAGGAACAGAATATCTTCCCGTATCAGGAAGAAGCTGACATTATGTTTAATTCGGCACTTATTTATGAACTGGCGGTTCTGAAACAGTATGTAGAGCCGATGCTCTTTGGCGTTGATAAGAATTGCGCGGAGTATCTCGAAGCAAAACGGCTGCTGAAGTTCCTGGACTATTTTGTAGGAATTAACAGTGAGAGTATTCCGAACACATCACTTCTGAGAGAATTTGTGGGTGGTGGATGTTTTGATGTTTAATACAATCGAATAAAAATAGAACGAAGCTAAAAACCCGTGTCAATCTGACGCGGGTTTTTAGCTGTTCGGAATACAAAATGTTTGTAAAATTTCTCAGTAATTGTTGACTTTGAGTTTAGTATATGTATAATTAAGCTGAAATGTATGAATAGTTGATTTAAAGTTTAGTATAGCTGTAACTCGGCGGGAATATAATTGTTTAGGATGACAGAGGTGTAAATTGGTGAATTTAGATAGTAGGATTGGTCAGAAAATCAGAAATTTAAGAAATCAGAACGGACTTACACAGGATGAACTCGCAGCGCGCACAGAGCTTACGAAGGGATTCATTTCCCAGTTGGAGCGGGGACAGACGGCACCGTCCGTCTCGACACTGGCAGATATCGTGGAGTGCCTCGGAACGAATCTGTCCGATTTCTTTCGCGATACAAAAGATACGCAGATCGTGTATCGGCATGAAGATTATTTTGAAAAGGTGGACGAACGTGGGAATAGCATCACCTGGCTGATTGCTTCGGCGCAGAGTAAGAGCCTTGAACCGATTCTGGTTCACATTCAGCCCAAAGAGATGCTGCCGCTTGATAAGCCCCATGAGGGTGAGGAGTTTGGATACGTATTAAAAGGAAAGATTGAAGTCATATATGGAGATCAGCATGATGTTGTGAATGAGGGAGATTCTTTTATCTTTCCTGCCAATAAGCGTCATAGTATCAGATCCCTATCCAAGAAGGTATCGACTGTGATATGGGTTAGTACCCCACCAAATTTTTAAGGAGAATGAAAGATGAGCGATGAAATTTTAAGACTAAGGAATATTAGCAAGACGTTTGATGGGAAACTGATTCTCGAAGATTTCAATCTGAGTATCAAGAAAAATGAATTTGTGACGCTGCTTGGACCTTCTGGCTGTGGAAAATCGACAACACTTCGTATCATCGGCGGATTTTTGAAGCCGGATGAGGGGCAGGTGTATTTTGAAGGAAAAGATATTTCTAATCTTCCACCGGATAAGCGGAATGTGAATACGGTGTTCCAGAAGTATTCTCTCTTTCCCCATATGACAGTTGCAGAAAATATTGCATTTGGATTGAAACTGAAGAAAAAAAGCAAGCAGTACATCGATGATAAGATTGCGTATGCACTGAAACTGGTAAATATGGATGGTTACGGAGACCGACAGCCGTCTTCCCTAAGCGGTGGTCAGCAGCAGCGGGTTGCGATTGCAAGAGCAATTGTAAATGAGCCCAAGATGCTGCTCTTAGATGAGCCGCTGGGGGCTCTTGATTTAAAGCTTCGCCATGATATGCAGCGGGAGCTGATCAAGATAAAAAAAGAGGTTGGAATCACCTTTGTATATGTGACGCATGATCAGGATGAAGCACTTACAATGTCCGACCGCATCATTGTTATGAATCAGGGAATCATTCAGCAGATGGGAACTTCTAAGAGTATCTATGATGAGCCACAGAACGCATTTGTCGCAGACTTTATCGGGGATAGCAATATCATTGACGGTGTGATGGAAAAGGATTGTCTGGTGCGCATTCAGGATCATCGGATTCCGTGCGTTGATGTGGGGTTTGGAAAGGATGAACTCGTTGATGTTGTGATACGCCCGGAAGATCTGGTTATTGTGGGTGAGGCAGAAGGACTTTTGACCGGGATGGTCGTATCCATCATTTTTAAAGGTGCATATTATGAAATCAAGGTTCGTGTACAGGATTATGAGTGGATGGTGCAAAGCGTGAATCCGGCGCAGATAGGTTCCATGGTGGGACTCACGATTTTGCCGGACAATATTCAGATTATGCATAAGCCGATTTCCGCGGACGAAGAAATTGTGAAAGAGGAAGAGTAGCAGATGGAAAAGAAAAAACGTTTGAATAAAAGAACATGGCTCTCAGCACCGTATCTAATCTGGATTGTCGGCTTTACGATTATCCCGCTGGTTGTAATCTTCCAGGATGCGTTCGTAAATGCAGAGGGCAGTTTTACAATGGACAATATCCTTGCAATTTTCAATCCCATTCATATGAAGAGTATGATTCTGTCCCTGGCAATCGCTGCAGGCTGTACGGTAATCTGTATTTTGCTTGCATATCCGCTTGTGCTCGCACTTCGCCGATTAAATATGGGAAGAGAAGGATTCCTGGTTTTTGGATTGATCCTGCCTATGTGGATGAATTTTATTTTACGCCTCCTGGCATGGCAGATGATTTTGTCTAAGAATGGTATTTTGAATATGATTCTTGGATTCTTTGGAATTGCGCCTCTGCCGATTGCAAATACATGGTTAAGCATTTTGATTGGCGTTGTCTACGACTACCTGCCATTTATGATTCTGCCTCTCTATAATGCAATCTCGGAAATCGATGAAGATATTATCGAAGCGGCAAAGGATCTTGGCGCAGGCGGTTTTACTGTTTTCAAAAAAATTATTCTTCCATTGTCTATGCCCGGACTTCTCAGTGGAATTGTCATGGTGTTTGTGCCATCTATGACTTCGTTCGTCGTGGCAGATGTGCTTGGCGGTGGAAAGATTCAGCTCATTGGAAATGTAATCGAGCAGGAGTTCACGAAGAATGTCGACTGGGGACTGGGCTCCGGATTATCGGTTTCGCTTATGATATTCGTATTAATCAGTATGGCATTTACGATGAAAAATGATCCGGAAGGAAAGGAGTCTGCAATATGGTAGATAAAATTAAAAACTTTCTGAGTCGATTCTATATCGGGATCATTCTGTTCTTCCTCTATGTGCCGATTTTTGTGATGATTGTACTTTCCTTCAATTCATCAAGATCCCGTGTGATATGGGGCGGTTTTACGCTGGACTGGTACCGCACTCTTTTCTCAAGCAGTGAAGTGATGCAGGCACTCTCAACGACCATGATTCTTGCATTTACTTCTGCGATTATCGCGACTGTTATTGGAACGGTGGGCGCGATTGGAATCAGTGCAATGAGAGAACGCAACTATAAGATTGTCTTGGCATTTACCAACATCCCGATGCTAAATGCAGATATTGTAACGGGGATTGCTTTGATGCTCTGGTTCGTAAGATTTATGCCGCTGGGATTTGGCAGTGTATTAATTGCACATATTACCTTCAATATCCCTTATGTCATTCTCTGCGTCATGCCAAAAATCAAGCAGATGAATCTCAGTATTTACGAGGCTGCCCGCGATCTGGGAGCAAATTCGATCTATGCTTTTGTGAAGATCACGCTTCCGCAGTTAATGAGCGGCATTATGGCAGGATTCTTTATGGCATTCACGATGTCTATGGATGATTTTGCGATTACGTATTTCACAAAAGGAGCAGGTGTCAATACACTCTCGACCATGATTTACAGTCAGATTCGAAAAGGGATCAAACCGGAAATGTATGCACTTTCCACGATTATATTTGCCTTTGTATTTCTGATTCTGTTAGCTGTAAACTATGTTCCGAAAATGAAAAATGCGAGGAAATGTAAATGAAGAAAAGACTGATTTCAGCTTTGCTGGCGGGATGCGTCCTGATCTCTTTTTTATCCGGGTGCGGAAAAAGTCAGACGAAAGAAAGCAAGAATTCTCTGACATTGTTTAATTACGGAGAATATATTGATCCGGATGTATTAGATCAATTTACAGAAGAGACAGGAATTGAAATTAAATATGAAGAAGCACTGACACCGGAAGAAATGTACACGAAGTACAAATCGGGTGCAATCAAATACGATCTGATGTGCACATCAGATTATATGATTCAGAAACTAATCAGTGAGGAAGAACTGCAGAAGATAGATATTAATTCGATGCAGTATAAAGATAATATTGATAAAAAATACTGGGATCTTTCCGCTGAAATCGATCCGGGTAATCAGTATTCAGTGCCCTACTTCTGGGGAACACTTGGAATTCTATATAACACAAAAAAGGTAAAGGAACCAGTTGACAGCTGGGAGGTGCTTTTTCACCATGAATACAGCGGTGAAATCATCATGCAGAACAGCATCCGGGATTCGTATCTTGTGGCTCTGAAATATCTTGGATATTCTTTGAACACAGAGAATGAGAGCGAATTAAGGGAAGCACAGGATTTATTATTGAAACAGAAAAAAGATGTGCAGGCATATCTTGTCGATGAAGCGAGAGATGAGATTGTTGCGGAAAATGCAATCATGGCAGTGATCTATTCCGGAGAAGCCTATCTGGCAGAAGAGTATAACCCGGATCTTGCGTATGTCATTCCGAAAGAAGGTTCCAACCTTTGGCTTGATTCCTGGTGTGTCACAAAGTATTGCGAGAATATGGATGCGGCTCAGCAGTTCCTCGATTTCTTATGCAGAGCGGATATCGCACAAAAGAATTTTGATTACATCTACTATTCAACACCTAATAAGGCAGTTATTGATAGTCTGTCAGAAGAAGACAAAAGCAATGAAGCACTTGTTCCGGCAGAAGATGCCACGGCAAACTGCGAGATCAGTAAGATGCAGTCCGCCGAGACAACAAAGTTGATGAATATGCTGTGGAAGGAATTGAAGGCGGAGTGATTTGAGTGAGTGGAAGACGTTCGATGAGAGCCTGCGTGTTGCCCTCGCGGTCTGCAAGCTTTGTGTAAGAACTAAGTCAAAAAGAAGCTGTGGAATTTGA
Source organism: Hespellia sp. (assembly GCA_028693555.1). GTDB lineage: Bacteria > Bacillota > Clostridia > Lachnospirales > Lachnospiraceae > Hespellia. The sequence continues at coordinate 71,263 of JAQUVD010000001.1, read as the reverse complement.
GGACATCGTGCCCATTCGAGTTGTTTTCTGATGAAAACGACTCTCAAGAGCACTTGGGATTTGCTTTGAAAGCAAATCCCAGTCCATAAATTCCACAGCTTCTTTTTGCTTATTTCTAACACTCTGCCTGATGCCCGTGATGACAATACGCAGGCTCCCATCTAGCTCCTTCGACTGACTCAAACGCGCAGGGCTGCGCCCATGCCGTTTCTCAAAGCATCCGGTACTGCGAAGGCATACGAATGAGGGATGGTGCAAGCTGGAGTGAGTGGGGGACGGGGTGAGTTGTGGATGAGGGCATTCATTGAAGCTTTAGAGTTGTTTGAAAAATAAGAGACGATTGATTGAGGGGACTCATGTATTTCGAATACATGAGTCCAGTGATGTATAGAGTAAGAATCATCAGATTCTTGCTCGTATCATCACGGTACTCAACCGATCGTCTCTTATTTTTCTAGCAACTCTTAGCGCACAATGACAGCCCGCAAACGCAACACACCGCGACCCCCACGGACCCCAACTTCTCCAACTTTAATCTTCGTAGAACTTCACAACCCCATCCATCTGACTATTCATATTCTGAAATAATAGATCTACGAGTGTGATGGCGGCCATGGATTCGACGACAACGACAGCGCGTGGAACGATGACCGGGTCGTGGCGGCCGTGGATGGTGATGGAAGTCGGCTCGGCATCTTTTGTTACTGTGTGCTGCTCCTGTGAAATAGAAGGAGTCGGTTTGATGTGTGCGCGCAGGATGATTGGTGAACCGTCACTCATACCACCAAGGATTCCACCGGAATGATTGGTCTCTTTTTCTATCTTCCCGTTTTTGACTGTGAAGGCATCGTTATTCTTACTTCCGATTGTGGATGCAGCTTCGAAACCATCTCCAATCTCGAATGCTTTGACGGCACCGATGGACATGATGGCTTTGGCGAGACTGGCATCTAATTTATCGAAGACTGTTTCACCGATTCCAACCGGCATGTGTGTGATGACGCACTCGATACTTCCGCCGGAAGAGTCGAGTGTTTTCATGAGATCGGAAAGATATGCTCCTGCCTTTTGGGCAGCTTCGTTGTTTGGCATATACAACTTGTTCTCATAAATCTGTTCGAAATGATAATCACTGGGTTCAATCACGACCGGACCAATTGCTTTGGTGTAGGTGCAAATCTGGATACCGAGTGTGCTTAAGATTTTGGAAGCAATTGCCCCAGCAGCAACGCGCCCGATTGTCTCCCGACCGGAGGAACGACCGCCACCGCGGTAATCGCGATGACCGTACTTCTGCTCAAATGTGTAATCAGCGTGACCGGGGCGGTAGATCGATGCAAGATTGCCATAATCTTTGGAATGCTGATCCTGATTTCTCACCATGAGTGAAATTGGGGTGCCGGTCGTGACTCCTTCAAAGACACCGGATAAAATTTCAACCTGATCGGATTCATTTCTCTTTGTTGTGAATTTACTTTGTCCCGGTTTTCTCCTGTCAAGAAAATCCTGAATATCTTTTTCGCACAGAGGAAGACCGGACGGGCAGCCATCGATTACAACACCGACACCAGAGCCGTGTGATTCCCCCCATGTCATGATCTTAAATATATTTCCGTATGTAGAACCGCTCATAAAATTACTCCTTTCTAAAACTGATTGCATAAATATGCAGATGCTCTCATTATATAAGAAGATAAAAAAAGAGGCAATGCTTTTTTTTTTACTGTACTTTTCATCGTGTTCGTATTATAATAGCTTCTGTATAGTAATAAAGGAGCAGGTGTATGAATGACGAAGAAAAAAAAGTAGAGGGAATGGATGAGACCGTCCAGAGCCCAAAACGACGTAGAAGAAGAAAAAAAGTTCAGCCGGATATCAGTGAACAGATTGTTGATTTGGATCAGGACAGCGAGCTGGAAGATATAGAACTGGAAGATGTATCGGATGTGGGTCCGGATACAGAATGGGAGGAACACTCAGATGAAGAGATCCCAAAAGCGCAGCACAAAAGAAAGCGCAAAAAGAAAAAAAAGATGGAACCGGAAGATTCAGAAAATGATGAAGAAGGTGGAGATTCTTGGCTTGATGCTGACGGTGGTGACTTATTCGATGATGATACTGAGCACCATACGGGACGCGGAATGAAAATTTTAATGATTACACTGGCATCTGTATTTGGTGTGATTGCCGCCGTGTATTTAGGTTTTTCTGTGTTCTTTATGAATCATTTTTATTTCTTTACAACCGTGAACGATATCAATTTCTCAATGAAATCTGAGAAATACGTAACAGATTATATCAAAAAACAGGTTTCGGACTATAGTCTGACGATTGAAGAAAAGGGAGATATCAAGGAGACGATTTCAGGTGCGGATATTGATCTGAAGTACGTTGAGAATGATGACGTTAAGAACGCAATCAAATCACAGAATGCATTTTTGTGGCCAAAAGCGCTCTTTGTAAAATCCAGCACGAAGATAACTGTCGATGTGAATTATGACAAGGACAAGCTTCAGTCACAACTGAACAATCTCAAGGCCGTGACGGCCGCAGATCAGACAGAGCCGGCCAGCGCTTATCCGAAGTATGCGAATGGAACGTATACGATTGAACCGGAAGTGCTTGGAACGAAGGTAGATACAACCAGATTGACGGAAGAAGCAAATCTATATGTATCCGGATTCAAGAATGACTTGAATATGGAGGAGGATAACTGTTATCTGATGCCAGCCTTCACTGCGGATGCAGAAGAAGTCAAGACGGCGTGTGACACGATGAACAAGTATATTAAGGCATCTATTACATATGACATGTCACCGAACACCGAGGTTGTAAATGCAGATCTGATATCAACCTGGCTTTCTGTGGATGGGAATATGCAGGTGACGTTTAATACGGATGCAGTCAAACAGTATATAGCTGATCTTGCCGCAAAATATGACACGGTCGGAGCAACCAGAACCATTACGACACCGGGCGGAAAGACAGCAGAAGTTTCTGGTGGTACATATGGATGGTCCATTGATGAAGAGACAGAAGCAGCAGCGTTGATAGCCAGCATTCAAAATGGTGAAGTGATAACAAAGACTCCGGAATATGCACAGACTGCAGCAACACATGATGCGGCAGACTGGGGCACGACTTATCTGGAGGTGGATCTTTCTTCTCAGCATATGTGGTATGTTGTGAATGGTGGAGTTGCCTTAGAGACAGACGTTGTAACTGGAGATGGAAATGATTCGAACAAGATTACACCTTCCGGCGTATATCAGATTCTGGAACTGCAGACGCCATCCATCTTAAAGGGTGAGATTCAGCCATCAACCGGAAAACCGGAATATGAGACAGAAGTTCAGTACTGGATGCGTGTGACATGGAGCGGAATTGGATTCCATGATGCAACATGGCAGTCTTCATTTGGTGGCAGCAGATATATAAGTGGAGCTGGATCTCATGGATGTATCAACATGCCGTATGATATGGCTGGAAGTTTGTATAGTCAGCTTGCAATCGGTACGCCTGTCATTATTCATTATTAAGAACAAGTTGAGTGAGGATTTATGTATCAATTAATTAAAAAAGACGGTTCTGCCAAACGAGGCAGATTTCATACAGTACATGGGGTCATTGAGACCCCTGTATTTATGAATGTCGGAACTGCTGCAGCGATTAAAGGTGCGGTATCAACCGACGATTTACAGAATATCAAAACACAGGTGCAATTGTCCAACACCTATCATCTTCATGTAAGACCGGGAGATGAAGTTGTGAAAAAACTGGGCGGACTGCACAAATTCATGACCTGGGACAAACCAATCCTTACAGATTCCGGTGGCTTTCAGGTATTTTCTTTGGCAGGACTCCGCAAGATCAAAGAAGAAGGCGTTTATTTTCACTCTCATATAGATGGACGAAAGATTTTCATGGGACCGGAGCAGAGCATGCAGATTCAGTCGAATCTGGCATCGACGATTGCGATGGCATTTGATGAATGTCCTTCGAGTGTTGCCAGCACAGAATACATTCAGGCCTCGGTCGACCGTACAACAAGATGGCTGGAACGCTGTAAGACGGAGATGGCAAGATTGAACGGGCTGCCGGATACGATCAACCAGAATCAGATGCTCTTTGGAATCAATCAGGGAGCCATTTACGAGGATATCAGGATTGAACATGCGAAAAGAATTGCGGACATGGATCTGGATGGTTATGCTATTGGCGGTCTGGCAGTTGGAGAATCGCATGAGGACATGTACCGTATCATTGAAGCAGTGGTACCTTATCTTCCAGAGGAAAAACCAACCTATCTTATGGGGGTCGGTACACCGGCCAATATCTTAGAAGCCGTCGAACGAGGCGTTGATTTCTTTGACTGTGTATATCCGAGCCGTAATGGAAGACATGGACATGTTTACACGAATCATGGAAAGATGAATTTGTTTAATGCAAAGTTTGAGCTGGATGACAGAACGATTGAAGAAGGCTGTGGCTGTCCTGCATGCAGGAGTTACAGCAGAGCATATATTCGTCATTTGTTAAAGGCGAAAGAGATGCTTGGTATGCGGCTCTGCGTGCTTCACAACTTATATTTTTACAATCATATGATGGAAGAAATCCGAAGCGCCATCGAAGAAGAGCGATTCGATGCATATAAAAAGCAAAAGCTTGACGGTATGGAAAGAGGAGAAGAGATATAAAAGTTATATGAAATCAAAGAAATAGCTTGAAGTATCGACTTTTTTTGTGTATCATTACTTAGTGTTAGAGGAAAATTAGGAGGAAGTTTAGAATGAATGGTTTATTAGGAAGCAGTTTAATGAGTGGCGGCGGAATCATCTTGATTTACGTTGTATTAATTGGAGCAATGTGGTTCTTCTTGATTCGTCCACAGAAGAAGGAACAGAAGAGAGTACAGGCTATGTTATCAACAATGGAAGTTGGAGATACAGCACTTACAACAAGCGGATTCTACGGCGTAATCATTGATATCACAGATGAAGATGTGATTGTTGAATTTGGTAATAATAAGAACTGTCGTATCCCAATGCAGAAAGCTGCAATCGCTCAGATCGAGAAACCGAACGCAGAATAATTCCCACTAAGAAAACTGTTTTATCACCGGATGAGTTTCATCTGTGATGAAACAGTTTTTTTTATAGACAAAATATACGAAGTATTTGTTGAGATATGAAACAATTTAGCGAAGTAAAGGGTTGAAATATCTTTGGAAATACGATATTATAAAAGGCAGTATTGTTAGGAAGGGAAGATGGGATATGCAGTTAAACATTGGAGTTATAAAGGGAGACGGAATTGGACCAGAGATCGTCACAGAGGCGATGAAGGTCTTAGATAGAGTGGGTGAGGTGTACGGACACTCGTGTGAATTCACACAATTACTGATGGGAGGAGCGTCTATTGATGTGAACGGAATCCCATTGACGGACGAGACAATCAAGGCTGCGAAGGCATGCGAAGCAGTATTGATGGGGTCCATTGGCGGAGATGCCAGCACATCACCATGGTATCAGTTAGAACCATCCAAGAGACCGGAAGCCGGCCTTTTAAAGATTCGTAAAGAATTGAATTTGTTTGCAAACTTAAGACCCGCAGTTTTATATGATGAGTTAAAGGGAGCGTGCCCTTTGAAGGAGGAGATCACAGCCGGTGGATTTGACATGATGATCATGCGTGAACTGACTGGCGGATTATATTTTGGAGAGCGCAGCACGGAAGAGATTGGCGGTGTGATGACTGCAAAAGATTCTCTTACATATAATGAGGTTGAGATTCGACGCATTGCAAAGCGTGGGTTTGATATCGCAATGAAACGAAGAAAGAAAGTAACAAGTGTAGATAAGGCAAATGTACTGGATTCTTCCAGACTTTGGAGAAAAGTTGTCGCTGAGGTCGCTCAGGACTATCCGGAGGTTACACTGGAGAATATGTTAGTAGATAACTGTGCAATGCAGCTTGTAAAAGACCCAAAACAGTTTGATGTTATTTTGACAGAGAATATGTTTGGAGATATTTTATCAGATGAAGCAAGTATGGTGACAGGGTCCATCGGGATGCTGGCATCTGCAAGTCTAAATGAGACGAAGTTTGGTCTTTATGAGCCGAGTGGCGGTTCTGCTCCGGATATCGCAGGACAGGGAATTGCGAATCCGATAGCAACGATTCTTTCAGCAGCCATGATGCTTCGATTCTCTTTTGATTTAGATAAAGAGGCGGACGCAATTGAACATGCAGTCGGAAGAGTGCTTTCGGATGGCTACAGAACCGGAGACATTATGTCAGAAGGTAAGAAAAAAGTTGGAACAGTGCAGATGGGCGATCTCATTTGTGAACGAATCTAATGATTGGAAAGAGAGGTTTTAAGATATGAGAAGTGATCATGTAACAAAAGGGATGCAGCAGGCACCTCACAGATCTTTATTTAATGCATTGGGAATGACACAGGAAGAGTTAAATCAGCCATTGGTTGGTATTGTGAGTTCCTATAATGAGATTGTACCGGGACATATGAACCTGGATAAAATTACACAGGCAGTAAAGCTTGGGGTCGCGATGGCGGGCGGAACACCGATTATGGTTCCTGCAATTGCAGTGTGTGACGGAATTGCCATGGGACATGTCGGCATGAAATATTCGCTTGTTACGAGAGACCTGATTGCGGATTCCACAGAGGCGCTTGCGATGGCGCACCAGTTTGATGCGCTTGTCATGATTCCGAACTGTGATAAGAATGTACCGGGACTGTTGATGGCGGCAGCACGTGTTAATGTGCCGACTGTATTTGTCAGCGGTGGACCGATGCTCGCAGGTCATGTCAAAGGTCAGAAGAGAAGTTTATCGAGCATGTTCGAGGCAGTTGGATCTTATGCAGCGGGAACAATGACGGAAGAAGACGTATGTGAATTTGAGAATAAAGTATGCCCGACATGTGGCTCCTGTTCCGGTATGTATACAGCCAACAGCATGAATTGTCTGACAGAAGCACTTGGCATGGGACTTCAGGGCAATGGAACAATCCCTGCCGTGTATTCGGAACGAATCAAGCTTGCAAAACATGCAGGTATGAAAGTCATGGAGATGTATGAGAAGAATATCAGACCGAGAGATATCATGACAGAAGATGCAATCTTAAATGCGCTGACGGTGGATATGGCTCTTGGATGTTCTACGAACAGTATGCTTCATTTACCGGCTATCGCACATGAGATTGGCATGGATTTTGAGATTGATTTTGCAAATGGAATCAGCGCGAAGACTCCAAATCTCTGTCACCTTGCACCGGCAGGTCCGACTTATATGGAAGATCTGAACGAGGCGGGCGGTGTCTATGCCGTTATGAATGAATTGAATAAGATCGGACTTCTGCATACAGATTGTATGACTGTTACAGGAAAGACCGTCGGTGAGAATATAGAAGGATGTGTGAACCGGAATCCTGAGGTCATTCGTCCAATCGATAATCCATATACCCCGACCGGGGGACTTGCGGTATTAAAAGGAAATGTTGCACCGGATGGAAGTGTTGTAAAACGTTCGGCAGTTGTTCCTGAGATGCTTGTACATGAGGGACCGGCAAGAGTCTTTGACTGTGAAGAAGATGCGATTGAAGCAATCAAGGGTGGTAAGATTGTTGCGGGAGATGTTGTTGTCATCCGTTATGAAGGACCTAAGGGCGGACCGGGTATGAGAGAGATGTTAAATCCGACGTCTGCGATTACGGGAATGGGACTTGGTTCCAGCGTTGCACTGATTACGGACGGACGTTTCAGCGGAGCATCCAGAGGGGCATCCATTGGTCATGTTTCACCGGAAGCAGCCGTAGGCGGACCGATTGCACTTGTAGAAGAAGGCGACCTGATTCGGATTAACATTCCGGAACTTTCCATCTGTGTGGATGTATCGGATGAGGAGATGGCGGAAAGAAAAGCAAAATGGCAGCCAAGAGAACCGAAAGTGACATCCGGATATCTGACAAGATATGCTGCTATGGTTACATCGGGAAACAGAGGCGCTATATTAGAGGTGCCAAAAAATTAATTGGGGGGACTGATTTTAAGATGCAGATAAATGGATCAGAAATCGTTGTAGAATGTTTGAAGGAACAGGGCGTTGATATGGTATTCGGGTATCCGGGCGGTTCGATTTTGAATGTCTATGACGCATTATATAAACATCAGAATGAGATTACGCATATTCTGACATCCCATGAACAGGGAGCAGCACATGCTGCGGACGGGTACGCGAGAGCAACCGGAAAGGTTGGGGTCTGTCTTGCAACAAGCGGACCGGGGGCAACGAATCTTGTCACTGGTATCGCAACTGCATATATGGATTCGATTCCAATGGTTGCAATTACCTGCAATGTGAATTTACCTCTTTTAGGAAAAGACAGTTTTCAGGAGGTTGATATCACCGGTGTGACGATGCCGATTACAAAACACAATTTTATTGTAAAGGATATCAGAGATCTTGCAGCTACGATTCGCAGAGCATTTGCAATCGCGCGAAATGGAAGACCGGGACCGGTGCTTATAGATATTCCAAAGGATATCACGGCAGCGAAGATGGAATACAAAAAAGAAGTAATCGATTTGCATCCTGCCTATGTGGGAGAAATCTCGGAAGAAGAGATTGAATGTGCGATTCACATGATTGAACATGCGAAAAAACCGTATATCTTTGTTGGCGGCGGCGCAATTCTCGCGGATGCCAGTGAGCAGGTACGCACATTTGCCAAAAGAGCAGATGCACCGGTTGCGGATTCTCTGATGGGAAAAGGCGCATTTCCGGGAACAGATGAACTGTATACCGGAATGCTTGGAATGCACGGAACGAAGACATCAAATTACGGTGTAAGTGAATGCGATCTCCTAATCGTCATCGGAGCCCGCTTTAGTGACCGTGTGACAGGAAACGCGAAAAAGTTTGCAAGCCATGCGAAGATTTTACAATTCGATGTAGATCCCGCTGAGATGAATAAGAACATTGTAATTACAGCAGGGGTGACCGGAAATGTAAAGGAGACACTTGCGAAAGTAAATGAAAAGCTGGCACAGCAGAATCATAGAGAGTGGATTGATCAGATAAACGAAGCGAAGAAGAAATATCCGCTCGTATATCATAAAGATGTATTGTCGGGACCATTTGTCATTGAAGAAGTATACAGACAGACGAAGGGTGAGGCAATCATCGCGACAGAAGTAGGACAGCATCAGATGTGGGCAGCACAGTTCTACAAGTATACACAGCCGAGGACGTTTTTGACATCAGGTGGACTTGGAACCATGGGATATGGTCTTGGCGCTTCACTTGGCGCAAAATGCGGGTGTCCGGAGAAGGTTGTAGTCAACATTGCCGGAGACGGATGTTTCCGTATGAATATGAATGAAATCGCAACTGCGGTTCGGCATAATATTCCGGTGATTGAGGTTGTAGTGAATAATCATGTACTTGGCATGGTTAGACAGTGGCAGACACTGTTCTATGAGCAGCGTTATTCCGCAACGGTATTAAATGATGCAGTTGATTTTGTGAAGTTTGCAGAGTCGATGGGGGCAGTTGGGCTTCGTGCCACAACACCCGCAGAATTTACAGATTGTTTTGCAAAAGCGTTAACACTCGGGAGACCGGTTGTTATAGATTGTCAGATCGACAGCGATGAAAAAGTATGGCCTATGGTAGCACCGGGGGCAGCCATCAGCGAAGCATTTGACGAAAAAGATTTGAAAAGTAAAGAAAATGGAGGAATTAGAAATGAGTAGAGTGTACAATTTTTCAGCAGGACCAGCAGTATTACCGGAGGAAGTTCTGCAGTCGGCAGCGGATGAGATGTTAGATTACAAAGGAACAGGGATGTCGGTAATGGAAATGAGTCATCGCTCGAAAGCGTTCGAAGAGATCATTGAAACAGCCGAAGCGGATCTTCGAGAACTGATGAATATTCCTGACAATTATAAAGTATTATTCTTACAGGGAGGAGCTTCACAGCAGTTTGCTATGATTCCGATGAACCTGATGAAGAACAAGGTGGCAGATTACATCGTGACCGGACAGTGGGCAAAGAAGGCATATCAGGAAGCTTCCAAATATGGAAAAGTGAACAAGATTGCTTCTTCGGAGGATCAGACATTTTCTTATATTCCGGACTGTTCCGATCTCCCGATTTCAGAGGATGCAGATTATGTATACATTTGCGAAAATAATACGATTTACGGTACAAAATACAAAGAACTTCCAAATACAAAGGGCAAGACCTTGGTGGCGGATGTATCTTCTTGCTTCTTATCAGAGCCTATTGATGTCAGCAAATATGGCATTGTATATGGTGGAGTCCAGAAGAACATCGGACCTGCAGGTATGGTCATCGTGATTATCAGAGAGGATTTAATCACGGAGGATGTCCTTCCGGGAACACCTACCATGCTTACCTATAAGACACATGCGGATGCAAAATCACTTTACAATACACCGCCGGCATATGGCATTTACATTTGTGGAAAAGTATTTCAGTGGTTAAAGAAGCTTGGCGGACTTGAGAAGATGAAAGAAATCAACGAAGCAAAAGCAAAAATCTTATATGACTATTTAGATGAAAGCAAGTTATTTAAAGGTACGGTTGTAAAAAAAGACCGTTCACTGATGAATGTTCCGTTTGTGACAGGAGACAAAGATCTGGACGCTAAATTTGTCGCAGAGGCAAAAGCGGCAGGATTTGAGAATCTCAAAGGACACCGCAGCGTTGGCGGTATGCGCGCAAGTATCTACAATGCAATGCCAACTGAGGGTGTGAAAGCGCTTGTAGAATTCATGAAGAAGTTTGAAGAGGAGAATATGTAAAATGTTTAAATATAATTGTTTAAATCCAATTGCAGGAGTTGGTCTTGATAAATTCACAGAGGATTTTTCTGCAACTGATAATGCGCAGGATGCAGATGCAATTCTTGTCAGAAGTGCATCTATGCATGATATGGAATTTGGTGACAACTTAAATGCGATTGCAAGAGCAGGTGCCGGTGTCAATAACATTCCGCTGGAAAAGTGCGCAGAGAAGGGAATTGTTGTGTTTAATACACCGGGAGCCAATGCGAATGGTGTAAAAGAACTTGTGGTAGCCGGTATGCTTCTCGCTTCTAGAGATATTATCGAAGGAATCAACTGGGTACAGGAAAATGAGGAAGACGGAGATATCGCAAAAGCAACGGAAAAGAAGAAAAAAGTGTTTGCCGGAACAGAGCTTCAGGGAAAGACGCTGGGAGTTATCGGTCTTGGCGCAATCGGGGTGCGTGTTGCGAACCTTGCGCTTCATCTTGGCATGGAAGTCTATGGCTATGATCCATTTGTATCAGTAGATACGGCATGGCAGTTATCTAGAAATATCCATCACGCAAAGACGGTAGATGAGTTATACAAAGAATCTGATTTCATTACCATTCATGTTCCCGCAAATGATGACACGAAAGGAATGATCTGCAAAGATGCAATCAGTCTGATGAAAAAAGATGTTGTTATTTTGAATTTTGCCAGAGATGTCCTTGTGAACACGGAAGAGATGGTGGACGCACTGGTTGCCGGATCTGTAAAACGTTATGTGACGGATTTCCCTGTTCCGGAGATTACAGGCGTGAGTCACGCAATTGTAATTCCACATCTTGGAGCATCGACAGAAGAGTCAGAAGATAACTGTGCAAAGATGGCTGTGGATGAAGTGATGGACTTTATGCAGAATGGTAATATTCATAATTCAGTGAATTTCCCGAACTGCGATATGGGCTCCAGAGACGGCTGTGTTCGTATTACGATTCTTCATCGCAATATTCCGAATATGCTCGGTCAGTTCACAAGCCTTCTTGCAGAAGAGAATATGAACATTGCATTGATGTCTAACAAGAGCAAAAAAGAATACGCATATACGATGATCGATGTTGAAAATGAAGTATCAGACAGTGTGCGCGAAAAGATCGCAGCAATCGAAGGTGTATTAAAAGTAAGAATCATTGCTTAGTCTGTTACATATATCTAAATGAAAAGAGTAATTTAGGTGTTGCGGTATGGTCATCAGGAATCAGCAGGTAGAAAACAATCAGACAGATACAGGAAGGCTGCAGATTAGTATCACTTCGGAGATCAATAATTTTCCGGTTCAGAATGCTTCTATTTCAATTTCTTATACGGGAGTCCCGCAGAATGTAATTGAAGAGGTGCAGACAGACGCATCCGGACAGACGGAAGAGTTAGAACTCGGAGCACCTCCGGTTGAATACAGTCTGGATGAGAATTCAGAAGTGCAGCCATATTCGGAATATACGATGCAGGTAAATGCCGAAGGATACGAGCCGATTACCATTGCGGGAGCAGAGATTCTTGCAGATGTAAAAGCAATACAGAATATCAGATTAAGGCCAAATGATGAGCAGGGAGAAGGGGAGGATATCTTCGTCATTCCTGCTCATACTTTGTATGGAAATTACCCTCCAAAGATCGCGGAAGAGGAAATCAAACCGACAAATGAGTCGGGGGAGATCGTACTGAGCAGAGTGGTTGTCCCAGAATACATCGTGGTGCATGACGGCTCACCGCGGGATTCGTCGGCAACGAACTACTATGTGAGATACAAAGACTATATCAAGAACGTTGCATCCAGCGAAATCTACGCAACATGGCCTGCGGATACAATTCGGGCAAATATACTTGCAATCATGTCCTTTACGTTAAACCGCGTCTATACCGAATGGTACCGAAATCAGGGGTTTGATTTTACAATCACATCCTCCACAGCATTTGACCATAAGTGGATTCCGGAGCGGAATGTCTTTGATACCATTTCCGTGATTACAGATGAGCTGTTTGCGAACTATTTATCCAGACCGAATGTCAGACAGCCGATCTTAACACAGTATTGTGACGGAAAACGCGTGAGCTGTCCGAACTGGATGACACAGTGGGGAAGTAAATCTCTGGGGGATCAGGGGTATGAACCGATTGAGATTCTTCGTTATTACTACGGGGATGACATGTACATCAATGCAGCAGAGGAGATTTCGGGAGTTCCGTCCTCCTGGCCGGGGTATGATCTGACGATCGGAAGCAGTGGAGAGAAAGTCCGGCAGATACAGATGCAGTTAAATGTTATATCAGATGCATATCCGCTGATTCCGAAAGTGGATGCAGACGGTGTCTACGGACCTGCAACAGCGGAGAGTGTGCGTGTATTTCAATCGGTATTCGGATTACCTGAAACAGGTGTGGTCGACTATAAAACATGGTATAAAATATCGGAAATATATGTTGCGGTATCTCGAATTGCAGAATTAAACTAAGAATGTGTGGAGACTAAAATTACATGAAAAGACGAAAGAGCACAGGCTGTCTTGGAAAACTCATTTTCTGGATTTTTGTTCTGATTGTACTTGGCGCAGCGCTGTTTTATTATCTACGTCCGGATCAACTGGATGAGCTGATTGCAAAATATCAGAGCAAAATCGGGACGCAGTCTGATATGGAAAAAAACACGATTCCACCGGAGAAACTGGCAGGGGATTTCTATTATAATCAGTTATCGGAAGAAGAGAAGACGGTTTATAAAGAAATTCTGCAGGGCTTATGGCAGTTTTCCAGTGAGATTCAGGTTCACAGCATAGATGCGGAGGCGGCAGGAAACGTTTTCCGGAAGATCTTATATGATAATCCGGACATTTTCTGGTGCGATGGAAGTGCAACGTCAACCACATATTCGGACTACACGATATTTGTTCCAAATTATACCTGCTCACAGGAAGAAAAGACCGTCAGACAGGCACAGATTGATGCATCGGTAGAAGAATGTCTCTCCAAAATACCAGCGGATGAGAGTACTTATCACAAAATTCAATATATCTATGAATATCTGGTCAATCAGACCGATTATCAATTGGACTGTGCGGACAGCCAGAATATTTACAGTGTGTTCGTAAATAAAGTGTCTGTCTGTGCAGGCTATGCCAAAGCAACGCAATTGCTGCTCCAAAAATCAGGCATTGAATGTATTTATGTGACAGGAAGTACGGTGGATACCGGTCAGTCACATGCATGGAATCTAGTGAAGATCGATGAGAATTATTATCATGTGGACACAACGTGGGGAGATCCTGTTTTTGTCATGCAGGAGGAGAACATAGAGAATGCGTTAAATATCAGCTATGACTATTTATGCTGCAGTGACGAAGAGGCAGCAAAGACGCATGTGTGGGATCAGGGAATCGGATTGCCGGCATGTACCTCGAAGGCGTATAATTATTATATACTCAATCACTGTTATTATGAGAACTTTGATTCAGAAGAAGTGTTAAAGGCAATGAATGATACGATTTATTCCGGCGGCGGGCAGACCATCTTTAAATTCGCAAATGATGAGGTATATTATCAGGCAAAGGATAGTATCCTTGGCGACCTAGCCTCCCGTGCAATGCAGAATCTGATGTCAGTATATGGGCTTGATAGCGTGAGTTGTGGGCAAATGGTAGATGATGGTGCAAATAAAATTATTATCTACTGGAATTATGGTACATAAAAATATACAGGAAGTATCCGCAAAATTTGTTGAAAAAAGAAAACATATGATGTATAATCATATGAAAGTTTGAGAAAGAGGGCGCTCTGGGAATGAAAGACTCCAAGAGTGCCTTTACTATGGATAAAACCAAGAAAGAAGGGACGAGGACTATGAAAGCTTTTCTAATATTAGAAGATGGAACAATTTTTACGGGGACCAGTATTGGTTCCACGAGAGACATGATTAGCGAAATTGTGTTTAATACATCAATGACGGGATATTTAGAGGTTCTAACAGATCCTTCTTATGCGGGGCAGGCAGTCGTGATGACTTACCCATTAATAGGAAATTATGGAATTACTCCAGATATGGAGTCGAAAAAGGCGTGGCCGGATGGCTATATCGTAAGAGAATTAGCGAGAATGCCAAGCAACTTCCGATGTGAAGGGACAATTCAGGAATTCTTAAAGGAACAGGATATTCCGGGAATCGCCGGAATCGATACGAGAGCTTTAACGAAGATTCTCCGTGAAAAAGGAACGATGAATGGAATGATCACCACCAACGAGAAGTACAATCTCGATGAAGTGATGACGCAGTTAAAGGCATACACCGTGGGAGATGTCGTATCTAAGGTAACTTGTTCTGAAAAGTATATTCTTCCGGGGACAGGCAAGAAGGTTGCACTCCTCGATCTTGGAGCAAAGAATAACATTGCTAACTCACTCAATGAAAGAGGAATGGAAGTGACGATTTATCCGGCAAATACTTCAGCGGATGAAATCATTGCAGCAAAACCGGATGGAATTATGTTATCCAACGGACCTGGTGATCCGGTCGACTGTACAGAGATTATCGCGGAAGTCAAGAAGCTGTATGAATCTGACATTCCGATCTTCGCAATCTGTCTGGGACATCAATTGATGGCACTGGCGACAGGTGCGCACACACACAAATTAAAATACGGACATCGTGGCGGCAATCATCCGGTTAAGGATCTGAGCACGAACCGCGTGTATATTTCTTCACAGAATCATGGATATGTAGTTGATACAGACAGCATTGATGATCAGATTGCGGTGCCGGCATTTACGAATGTCAATGACGGAACGAATGAAGGTCTCAAATATGTCGGAAAGAACATTTTTACCGTGCAGTTTCATCCGGAAGCTTGTCCGGGACCACAGGATTCGGGATATTTGTTTGATAGATTTGCTGAGATGATGGGAGGAGCGAAATAATGCCTAGAGATAATAGTATAAAAAAAGTATTGGTGATTGGATCTGGACCGATTATAATTGGACAGGCGGCGGAATTTGATTATGCAGGAACTCAGGCATGTCGTTCTTTGAAGGAAGAAGGGATTGAAGTTGTTCTGCTGAATTCGAACCCGGCAACCATTATGACAGACAAGGATATCGCTGACAAAGTCTACATTGAACCGCTTACGGTAGAAGTGGTAGAGCAGCTCATTAAGAAAGAAAATCCAGACAGCGTGCTTCCAACACTTGGCGGGCAGGCAGCATTAAATCTCGCAATGGAATTAGAGGAGAATGGTTTCCTGAAAGAGAATCAGGTGCGTCTGATTGGTACGACGTCCCAGACCATCAAGAAGGCGGAGGACCGTCTTGAATTCAAGACAACAATGGAAAAAATCGGTGAACCGTGCGCACCTTCTAAGGTAGTAGAAGATGTTGAGGCAGGTGTTGCCTTTGCAAAAGAGATCGGATATCCGGTCGTACTTCGTCCGGCTTACACATTAGGTGGAAGCGGTGGCGGTATTGCCGAGACTCCGGAACAGATGGTTGAAATCCTTGAAAATGGATTGAGACTGTCTCGTGTGGGACAGGTTCTGGTGGAACGCTGTATCGCAGGCTGGAAAGAAATCGAGTATGAGGTAATGCGTGACGGTAACGGAAACTGTATTACCGTATGTAATATGGAGAATTTGGACCCTGTCGGCGTTCATACAGGTGACAGTATTGTTGTGGCACCATCGCAGACACTTGGAGATAAAGAGTATCAGATGCTTCGAAGCTCTGCGTTAAATATCATCAGCGAACTGAAAATCACAGGTGGATGTAATGTGCAGTATGCGCTTCATCCGACCACATTTGAATATTGTGTCATTGAAGTAAATCCGAGAGTCAGCCGTTCATCTGCACTGGCATCGAAAGCAACCGGATATCCAATTGCCAAGGTTGCTGCAAAAATTGCACTTGGATATACGTTGGATGAGATCAAGAATGCAATCACACATAAAACCTATGCAAGCTTCGAACCGATGCTTGATTATTGTGTTGTCAAAATTCCAAGACTTCCATTTGATAAATTTATCAGTGCGAAGAGAACACTGACAACGCAGATGAAAGCGACCGGAGAGGTCATGAGTATCTGTGATAACTTCGAGGGTGGATTGATGAAAGCAATCCGTTCGCTGGAACAGCACGTAGATAGTCTGATGTCTTATGATTACACCGCTCTTTCAGTGGATGAGATCTTAAAACAGCTTCAGGTTGTTGACGACAGAAGAATCTGGCTGATTTCGGAAGCAATCAGAAAAGGAATCAGTTACGAGCAGATTCATGAAATCACCAAGATTGATAACTGGTTCATTGATAAGATTGCAATTCTTGTTGAGATGGAAACGAAATTAAAGACGGAAGAACTGACACCGGAGCTCTTAAAAGAAGCAAAACGTATGGAATTTCCAGACAATGTCATTGCAGATTTAACAGGTCGCGGGGAAAGAGAAATCCATGATCTGCGTCATGCAAATGGCATCGTAGCAGCGTACAAGATGGTTGATACCTGTGCGGCAGAGTTTGCAGCAGAGACGCCATATTACTACTCGGTATTTGGCAGCGAGAATGAAGCGTCTGTCACGAATCCGAAGAAGAAAGTTCTGGTACTTGGTTCCGGTCCAATCCGAATTGGTCAGGGTATCGAATTTGATTTCTGTTCGGTACATTGTACATGGGCATTTGCAAAAGAAGGATTTGAGACAATTATTGTCAATAACAATCCGGAGACGGTAAGTACTGACTTTGATATTGCTGACAAGCTTTATTTTGAGCCATTAACACCGGAAGATGTTGAAAGTATCGTAGATATTGAAAAACCGGATGGCGCCGTGGTACAGTTTGGCGGACAGACCGCAATTAAGCTGACAGAAAGCCTGATGAAGATGGGTGTGCCGATTCTTGGAACTTCTGCAGAAAATGTAGACGCGGCAGAGGATCGAGAATTATTTGATGCGATTCTTGAAAAATGTGAGATTCCAAGACCGAATGGCGGAACAGTATACACAGCAGAAGAGGCAAAAGAAGTAGCGAACAGATTGGGATATCCGGTGCTTGTAAGACCTTCTTATGTACTTGGTGGCCAGGGTATGCAGATTGCAATCAATGATCATGATGTAGAGGAGTTCATCGGAATCATTAACCGGATTGCACAGGATCATCCGATCCTTGTAGATAAGTATCTGGTCGGAAAAGAGATCGAGGTCGATGCAGTATGTGATGGTACGGATATTCTGATACCGGGTATTATGGAGCATATCGAGAGAGCCGGAATCCACTCAGGAGACAGTATTTCCGTATATCCGGCACAGAGTCTTTCAGAGGCTACAAAGTTAAAAATCGAAGAATATACAAAGCGGCTCGCACAGTCACTTCATGTTATCGGTCTGATTAATATTCAGTTCATCGTATGTGGAGAAGATGTGTATGTTATCGAAGTAAATCCTCGTTCAAGCCGTACTGTTCCATATATCAGCAAGGTGACCGGAATCCCGATTGTTCCTTTGGCATCTAAGGTGATTATCGGATCGACGATCAGAGAACTCGGATACACTCCGGGACTGCAGAAGGAGGCGGATTATGTGGCGGTTAAGATGCCTGTATTCTCATTTGAGAAGATCCGCGACGCAGATATCAGTCTCGGACCTGAGATGAAATCGACAGGTGAGTGTCTTGGTATCGCAAAGACATTTAACGAAGCATTATATAAAGCGTTCTTAGGAGCGGGAATCAGACTTCCAAAATACAAGAATATGATTATGACCGTTCGAGATGAAGACAAGGAAGATGCAATCGATGTCGGAAGAAGATTTGAAGCACTTGGATATCGTATCTTTGCAACGCAGGGAACTGCAGACGCAATGAGAGAAGCAGGCGTGAAAGCCATTCCGGTCCATAAGATTGAACAGGAATCTCCGAATCTGATGGATTTGATTCTGGGTCATGAGATTGATCTGGTAATCGATATTCCTCAGCAGGGAGCAGAACGTGCAAAAGATGGATTTGTAATCCGACGCAGCGCAATCGAAACAGGTGTGAATGTACTTACGGCGATGGATACAGCGAAAGCACTTGTTTCAAGTTTGGAAGATACGGATATTAAAAAGTTAACGTTGATTGATATTGCAACAGTGCAATAGAACAGGAGCATAGGATGACAAAGCCTTTTGAAAGAGAAACAAAAAAACTGGATCATTTAAACGGTGGTGCGGGATTCGTTATTTTGGAATCCCTCATCAATGATGAACAGAAAGGTGAACACTGTGGTCTTTTTTCACGTGTTACGATCAAAGCGGACTGTGAACTCGGATACCATGAGCATCATGGTGAAACAGAGACTTATTACATTTTAAGCGGTAAGGGAATGTATGATGATAATGGGAAAGCAGTTGCAGTAGAGGCAGGAGATGTGTTATTCTGTAAGGACGGAGATGGTCACGGTATGAAAAATACCGGCTATGCGGACTTAGAGTTTATAGCTCTGATTCTGAAAAAATAGGAACATAAGAAATAAGTAGGTGAAATAGTTTGAAGACAAAAATTAATCGTTTTGCTAAAGGGGATTTTCAGGTTTCAAAGCCAGACATTATTTTTCCGGAAACCCGACTCATACTTCGGGTCGGTGAAGGGGAATTATATAAAGGAAGCTTCTCGCTGCAGAATCAGGCAGATGGAAAAATCAGGGGACTGGTCTATCCATCTTCTTTTCGTGTGCAATGTGAGGAACAGGGATTTGAAGGTAATCCTGTAAATGTTTATTTTACCTATGATGGTCACGGACTGCTTCCCGGACATGTGGAACATGGAACCTTTACCATTGTATGTAATGGCGGAGAGTATCAGGTCGCATTTACTGCGATTATTGAAAAGCCGTTTGTGATGACGGCTTATGGAAAAGTACAGAGTCTGGAGGACTTCAAGAAGCTGGCATTCAAAGATTTTGCTGAGGCTGAGAAGCTGTTTCGTTCCCGCGAATTTTATGAGATTTTAAAATACGAAGAGAAACGTATCCGTGCACTTTATGAAAACATGCGTAAATGGGAACTGGACCAGCAGGCACTGGAGGAGTTCCTGGTTGGCTGTAAGCACAAAGAGAAGATATTCCTCATGATGCAGGAAGAGAGTCGTGCATTTACATCAAAAGACGAAGATCGCAAAGAAATTCTTACGATTTCAAAAAATACATGGGGCTTTATGGCAATTGATGTCCATACAGTCGGGGATTTCCTTACAGTAGAACACAGTAGAATTACAACGGATGAATTTATTGGAAGCTCTTATCGTGTAGAATACATCATCAAACATGAAAAACTGCATGCAGGTAACAATTACGGACAGATCATACTGGAATCGCCATATGAGACTCTGACATATGAAGTTGTGGTATCTACAAGTTCAGTGGCGGATGAGGATTACCGTTTGATTGATATTCAGCTTGCCTCTCTTTTGAAGAGTTATCTTGCTTATGAAGCAGGCAAATATGATCTCAATAGCTGGGTAGACAGCGCACTTCGTCAGATTGAAGCAATTCGCGAAAAAGACAAAGGAAACGAAAGGTTTCTTTTGATTCAGGCACATATCAACCTGCTGGGACAACGGCAGGAAGAAGCAAAATGGATTTTAGAGTCCTATAATTACAACCGTTTTGCAATCGGAAAGAATGTAGAACTCAGCTCTTATTATCTTTATCTTACCACGATGTTAAGCAATGATTCTGTGGGACAGAGGAAGGTTGCGGAGGAATTGTCGCGCACTTATCTGAAAAATCCGGATAATGGCCTGATTTTGTGCATGCTAGTGAATGTCGATCAGGAATTTAAATTGTTTCACGAGAGACTACGCATGCTGGAACAACAGTATTACAGGGGAACGCACAATGTTGCCCTATACATGGAGGCATACAAATGCTACAGGGAGAAGAGCAATACACTGAAACGCCTTGGAGAATTTGAAGTCCATGTTCTTGCATTTGCACTCAAATACAAAATGCTGACGAAGGAGCTGGCACTGTATACCGCGAACCTGGCAAGCCAGCAGAAACAATTTGACAAACATTTGTATGACGTGCTGGCCGGAGCTTACAAAATGTTTGAAGAGCCTATGATACTGACTGCAATCTGTACATTGCTGATCAAGGGGAATTGTTCGGAACAGGAATATTTTAAATGGTATGAAAAAGCAGTCGATTCAGAATTGAAGATTGCACAGCTCTATGAGTACTATATGCTCACAATTAATGAAGAGCGTTTTCAAAAGCCACTGCCAAGATCGGTCTATCTTTATTTTATGCATGGAAATTCTCTGGATTACCAAAAATGTGCGCTTCTTTATTCGAATCTGATTGATAATGAAGATGAGACAAGTGAGATTTACGCACATTATCGAGAAGATATGGAGAATTTCGCGTGGAACCAGCTTGAAAAGCGAAGAATCAATGCACAGCTCCGTGTGATTTATAAGCGATTCATAACGGAAGATGTCATGAATCCAAAACGCATTGAGGCACTTTACGATATCTGTCATGCTTATGAAATCAAGACAAAAGTTCCAAACATGAAGTTCCTTCAGGTGATTGGGGAAGATGGAACCATTACACAGAAGGTGCCCTACACAGAACAGGGGGCACAGGTATTCTTGTACGCAAAGACAGATCGTCTTGTGTGGGAGAATAAGGACGGAAGACATTTCATGGACTCAATTCCATATGAGAGTAAGCGTCTGTTCTATGAACTTCGCTATATGGATATGTGCAAGCGCTTTTTGAATTCGCTTCAGTCCGGGGCGAATGCGAATGAAAAAAAGGAATTTACGCTGGAACTGGTTCAGGAAGAAAACTATGAAAATTTTAAAGAGGAAGATTTGCTTACGCTCTGCAGTAAGACCATCCGTGAGATTAATTATAACAGCAATGATTTTCTGACTTATCTGTGTTATGAATTATTTAAGGCGGATCAATATGATAAGATTACGCTGACATATCTGACAAATTTCTTTTCCGGGACAACAACGCAGATGAAGCGGCTCTGGAGGGAAGCAAAGGAATACGAGATTCACACGCATCAGCTCTCAGAAAGAATTCTGACGCAGATGCTTTTCTCAGAAGAACTGGTCGGAGAGGAAGGAATCTTTGAAGATTATTATTCGGAGGGAGCTTATTTCCGACTGCAGCAGGCATATCTGAATTTTGTGGCAAGAGAATATGTGGTAAGAAACCGTAAGATTCACAAAGGAATTATTGATATTGTCTGTAACGAATATAAAAAGGGTGAGTTCATTCAGGATATTTGCCAGATTGCAGTTCTCAAATACTATTCAGAACGCGAATACAGTGGGAATCTTAAGACTGTGCTTAAGGAATTTCTTCAGGATCTCTGCACAAGACAGATTTATTTCCCATTCTATCTGAAGTATAACGAGGAATGGCTGCTTGAATTCCAATTGTGGGACAAAACATTAATTGAATATAAGGGACAGAAAGACAGCCGTGTCGTGCTGTATTACCAGATTACAAACGGTGAGGAAGACGGAGAATATCAGTCAGTCAGTCTGCTTCCGATGTATGATACAATTTATGTGAAGAAATTCATTTTATATGCAAGAGAAAAGCTCAAGTATTATTTTCAGGAAACAATCGATGGAAATGTATATACAAGCGAAGTTCATACATGTGTGAAAAAGCATGTAAAAGGGGAAAAAGGACGTTATGGAAAATTAAACAGAATGATCCTTTCCAAAGAGGAAGCACGGGATCGCAGAATGGATATTTATGCAAAAGAAGATGCGATTGCGGCAGAGATGTTTAAGTTATACGAATAAAACAGGAGGTGAGCGGACGTGCCACAGGGAACGATAATTGGTTATGATTTGAGTGATAAAAGCTGCCAGATCAGTTATTATAATGATCAACAGGTGGAGCCGGTAACGCTGGAGGTCGATAGTGATAACTATCAGATTCCGCTCATTATTAGTAATCTCAGGGGAACCTGGGCTTACGGTAAAGAAGCAAAACGTCTTGTGACAATCAAGGAGGGGTATACAGCCTCTCAGCTTCTCTCGCGAAGTCTTGATGGGGAGCAGGTGCGGTTTGGCGACGAAATCTATGAGGCAGAAGACCTTCTGTATCGTTTTGTGAAAATGTCACTACAGGATTTTCAGCATATTGAGGGAATTGTTTTCAGTGTACCGACGGTTGATAAGAAGACCGCCGATCTGCTCAGAAGAATTGCGATTCAATTGAATATTGATTCAGATCAGATTTACATTCAGGATTACAAAGAGAGTTTTTGCAATTATTTATTTTATCAGCCCAAAGAGCTATGGCAGTATGACGCTGCATTATTCTACTGTGACAGAAACGAAGTGTGCGCGTATATGCTGCGCAGATTAAAGCCTGAATTTGGAATGAATAAGACCACCTTCGTAACGGTTGATGAAGTTGCCAGAGCGCATATGAAAGAACTGGCGGCGGTCTATCCGGTGTTAAACGAGGACAAGGCACAGGAGGCGGATATTCAGTTTAAAAAATTTGTGGAAAGCGTATTTGATAAGCGAATTGTTTCTTCGGTATTTCTGACCGGAGAGGGATTCGAGAATAACTGGTATCCGATGTCATTGCGCGTGCTCTGTAACGGAAGAAGAGCGTTTATTGGGAATAACCTCTACAGTAAAGGCGCCTGCTACACAGCTTACCGTAATATGCTGGTCAATACAGAGACGCCGGTATATCTTGATGAAAGTAAGCTGACGGATCAGATTACGGTTGCAATGCGGGTGAACGGACAGGATAAATGGGTGCCGATCGTTGCATGGGGGGCGCACTGGTATGAGTCGAATCACAAGTGGCAGGTACTGCTGCAGGATACAGATGAACTCGAAATACATGTGGAATCCCTGACACAGGGTACCGTTCAGACAGAAAAGATCCAGCTTGACAAGCTTCCAAGCAGAGTGGAATATTCTGTGCGTCTGCAAATTGAAACAAAGTTCATTGATGAGAAAACATGCGATATTACAATCAAGGATATCGGCTTTGGAGAGTTTTTCCAGGCGACTGATTTTGAGGTTACACGAACGATTCATTTAGGAGGAAACGATGGGAAGTTTAATTCTTTGTCACAATAAACAGGCAAAACATCCATATGAGATTACAAGAATCCATTGTAAAATATATTCCATAGAAGAATTATGCTTTTATCTGTGTAACAATCTTTATCTGATTGATTATACAATTATGAATGAACAGCTCTGCATCTGGCTTGACGAGGAGCTGGCACTTCATAATCTGGCGCAGCAATTAATCGATGTGATTCAGATGAGAGGCTCCATTGAGAAATTTGTTCTGACGATACTGACGAATTCCAATATGTATGGCGAGAATGAAATGATTCGAATCCAGAATGTTCTGGAACGCCTGAAGAATCAGAAGGATATCGAAAGACAGAAGTTCAAAGGGGATAACCTGCTTGAGAGCGGTGAGATAGAAGAAGCAATTTTGGTCTATCAGTCAATCTTGGTGGCGGAGACAGATGAATCCGTGGACAAGGGATTCTATGGGAGAATCTATGCCAATTTAGGTGCTGCCTATGGAAAGCTGTTCTTATATCAGGAGGCTGCCAAGATGTATGACCGCGCATATGATATCCTGCAGGACCCGAAATTAAAGAAATCTTATCTGTATGCATCTAACCGCTACATGTCACTTGAGGAGTATCATATCCTTCTGACAAAGGATGAAGAGCTTGCAAATCTGAACATGGAGATGCATCAGGAGTGTAAAGAAATCGAGAAAAATACGCGTGTAGAACACACCATGAAGGTGATCGAAAAGTGGAAGCACCAGTACCGCAGAAGTCATACGTAAATCGATCGGAAAGAACAGTGTCAATCAATTGACATTGTTCTTTTTTTATGATACGATAAAAAGCGATTTAGCGTGGTAGAGTAATCAATTAATAAAGCGCTATTACGAGGAGGATGTTATGAAAAAGAAATTAGTAGTTTTGTTAGCGGCTGCAGTTGCAGTTATGACCGTGATCACTGGATGTGGAAATAAAGCCACAACATCTGATAATGGTTCTACACCAAAAACCGCTGCAAATGAGGAAAAAGCAAAAGGAGATACTTTTACAGTAGGCTTTGATGCGGAATACCCACCATATGGCTATATGGATGACAACGGAGAATATGTTGGATTCGATCTTGATCTTGCACAGGAAGTCTGTGACAGAAATGGCTGGGAACTTGTGAAAAAACCAATCGACTGGGATTCCAAGGATATGGAATTAGAGTCAGGCTCGATTGACTGTATCTGGAACGGATTTACAATGACAGGCCGTGAGGATGATTACACCTGGTCAGAGCCATACCTTGATAACGCACAGATTTTTCTTGTAAGTGCTGATTCAGATATCACGACACAGGAAGATTTGAGTGGTAAGAATGTAGACGTCCAGGCAGGCTCGGCTGCTCTTGCGGCATTGAAAGATCAAGAGGGGCTGGTTAAGCTTTTCGCAAATCTGACAGAAGTTCCGGACTATAACACAGCCGTTATGGAATTAGAGTCAGGAGCGGTTGATGCAGTTGCAATTGACAGAGCGATTTCTTATGGATATATCAAAGACGGTAAAGTCAAAGCTCTTCAGGCTGAGATTTCAAAGGAACAGTATGCAATCGGATTCAAACTTGGCAACACAGAACTTCGTGATCAGGTACAGAAAACCATGGATGAGATGATTAAAGATGGAACGGTAGACAAGATTGCTGCGAACTATGAGGAAGATCATATTCCGGAATCATTGTGTACAGGAAAGTAGTACAGTATCAACAATAAAACGAATGACCGGTCAGGCTGAAACATGCCTGACCTTTTGAAACTTGGAGGAAAAGAAATGAATCTGTCAACAATGCTACAACAATTAGGCGGCGGAATGCTGATTTCGCTGGAAATATTTGTGCTGACACTTGTGTTTTCAATGCCACTCGGTTTAGTCGTGGCTTTTGCCCGTATGTCAAAAATTGCACCTCTCAGATGGATTGCAAAATTTTATATTTCGATTATGAGAGGAACGCCGCTGATGCTGCAGCTCATGATGGTTTATTTTGGACCGTATTATCTGTTCGGTGTCCGCATTTCCACGACGTATCGAATGATTGCAGTTATGATTGGCTTCGCCATCAACTATGCGGCGTACTTTGCGGAGATCTATCGCGGTGGAATTGAGTCAATCGGGGTAGGGCAGTATGAGGCTGCAAAGCTATTGGGATACAACAAAACACAGACCTTTTTCCACATTATTTTCCCACAGGTTATGAAGCGGATTCTCCCATCTGTTACAAATGAAGTCATTACACTGGTCAAGGATACGTCTCTTGCCTTTGTTCTGGCAGTTGCAGAGATGTTTACCATTGCAAAACAGATTGCGGCAGCGCAGACATCCATGGTGCCATATATCGCAGCATTTGTGATCTATTATATCTTTAACTTTATCGTTGCAATGGCAATGGAGAAGATTGAAGAGAAGATGAATTATTACAAGTAGACCAGGAGGAAGAATCATGAGCTTGTTAGAAATGAAAAACATAAAAAAAAGTTTTGATGGCATAGAAGTGCTGAAAGATATTTCTCTTACGGTAGACAAAGGAGAGGTGCTTGCAATTATCGGACCTTCGGGAAGTGGAAAGTCAACACTGCTTCGCTGTGCAACGAATCTGGAGACACAGGATGCGGGTGAGATCGCTTATGAAGGCCGGTTTGGACTGGTGTTTCAGAACTTTAATCTATTTCCGCATTATTCTGTCATGAAGAATATCACAGATGCACCAATCAGGGTTCAGAAGCGAAAGAAAGAAGAAGTGTATAAGCAGGCGCGTGAACTCCTTAAGAAGATGGGACTCGAAGACAAGGAGGATGCGTATCCCTATCAGCTGTCGGGAGGACAACAGCAGAGAGTTTCGATCGCAAGAGCGCTTGCGGTGAATCCTCAGATTCTGTTCTTTGATGAGCCTACGTCGGCACTCGATCCGGAACTGACAGGAGAAATCTTAAAAGTCATCAAAGATTTAGCAGCAGAGCATATGACCATGGTCATTGTAACCCATGAGATGAATTTTGCAAAAAATGTTGCGGATCACATTATCTTTATGGACAAAGGCGTGATTGCGGTAGAGGGAACACCGGATGAAGTGTTCGGCTCAGAACATATTAGAATGAAAGAATTTCTTGGCAAATTATCGCAAGATAACTAGAGAGAAACCGGGGAATCAGTCATATTGCATAAAATATAATACAAGGCCACCTGAAATCTTGCATTTCAAGTGGCCTTGTATTATACTAATCAAAGTAAGTTTTGAGAACAACACATACAAATCAAGATGAAAAGGACAGGTGCAAGTGAATGAAAAAATTAGAACAACTTTATGAAGGAAAAGCAAAAAAAGTATATTCTACAGAGGATCCAGATGTAGTAATCGTTGATTACAAAGATGATGCGACTGCATTTAACGGAGAAAAGAAGGGCACAATTGTTGGGAAAGGCGTCATTAATAATCGCATGACGAACCATGTTTTCAAATTATTTGAAAAAGAGGGAATTCCAACTCATTTCATCGAAGAATTAAGTGATAGAGAAACAGCCGTGAAAAAGGTAAGCATTGTTCCTTTGGAAGTCATTGTACGTAATGTTGCAGCAGGAAGTTTTTCAAAGAGAATGGGCGTGGAAGAAGGAAGAGAACTGCTCTGCCCAATTCTTGAATTCAGCTACAAAGATGATGCTCTTGGCGATCCATTCATCAATGATGATTATGCACTTGCACTCGGATATGCTACGCAGGAAGAAATCGATACCATCAAAAATTATACAAAAAAAGTGAATGAGATTATGAAAGCATATTTCTTACAGGCTGACATGAAATTAATTGACTTTAAGATTGAGTTTGGTAAAGATTCATCCGGTAAAATCATTCTTGCGGATGAAGTATCTCCGGATACATGCAGATTATGGGATGTTCACACGAATGAAAAATTAGATAAGGACCGTTTCCGCAGAGATCTGGGTAATGTAGAAGACGCATATAACGAAGTGTTTAAGAGACTGGGTCTTGCATAAGGAGTATCATCAATGAGTGATTTTGAAAAAGTAGTAACTGGCTTAGGAGAAGAATGTGGTGTATTTGGTGCTTATGATATGACAGGCGGAGATGTTGCCGCCTCGGTGTATTATGGATTATTTGCCTTACAGCACAGAGGACAGGAGAGCTGCGGTATCGCAGTGTCGGATACATATGGACAAAGAAAGGTCTTGTCACACAAGGGACTTGGACTTGTCAATGAAGTATTCGATGAGGAGACTTTGTCAAAACTCAAAGGAAATCTGGGCGTTGGTCATGTCAGATATTCAACTGCAGGTGGATCGCGTGCAGAGAATGCACAGCCGCTTGTTATCAATTATGTGAAGGGAACACTTGTAATCGCACATAACGGGAATCTGGTAAACGCGATCGAACTCCGTAAAGAATTAGAATACACAGGCGCTATCTTCCAGACAACCATTGATTCAGAGGTCATTGCATACCATATTGCAAGAGAACGTCTGAATGTAAGTAACGCAGAAAATGCAGTGAAGAATGCGATGATGAAGATCAGGGGGGCTTATGCACTTGTTGTAAGCAGCCCGCGTAAGATGATTGGAGCGAGAGATCCATTGGGATTAAAACCGCTCTGTATCGGTAAACGTGATGACACGTACTTCCTCGCTTCCGAAAGCTGTGCAATCGCAGCCGTTGGAGGAGAGTTTGTGCGCGATGTTGAACCGGGCGAGATTGTAAGCTTTACAAAGCACGGCATCTCATCGGACATGAGTATGGCAATTCCGGCCCAGAAACAGGCAAGATGCATTTTTGAATACATTTATTTTGCACGTACGGACAGTGTTCTTGATAAGGTAAATGTCTATCATTCACGTATCCTTGCAGGAAAGGCACTCGCGGAATCGTATCCGGTCGAAGCAGATCTTGTTGTTGGTGTTCCGGATTCAGGACTGGTTGCTGCAAAAGGATATTCGGAACAGTCGGGAATCCCTTATGGCATGGCATTTCACAAGAACAGCTATGTTGGAAGAACCTTTATCAAGCCGACACAGAGCGCGAGAGAATCCAGTGTCAAGATCAAACTGAATGTCATAGAAGAAGTTGTAAAAGGAAAACGTATTGTTATGGTAGATGATTCTATCGTGCGCGGAACGACCTGTGCGAATATTATTAAGATGCTGAAAAAGGCGGGAGCCACAGAGGTTCATGTAAGAATCAGTTCACCACCGTTTTTGTATCCATGCTATTTTGGAACCGATGTTCCATCAAATGAACAACTGATTGCACATTCTCATACAACGAAGCAGATTCAGGAGATGATTGGAGCAGATTCACTTGGTTATATGGAGATTGATAAACTGAAAAACATGGTTGGGGATTTAAAATTCTGTGATTCTTGTTTCACGGGAAATTATCCGATGGAAGTACCAAATGAGGATATCAGCCACGCGTTTGAGTAGAACACTTGATGAGGTTTTTTCGAACTTCGTGAATCGGCTGCTACCTTATTTTATTAAATTATGAAGGAGAACAAGGATGTCAAATACAGATAAATATGTAAGTCCGCTTTCTGAGCGATATGCAAGCAAAGAGATGCAGTATATTTTCTCACCGGATATGAAATTCCGTACATGGAGAAAACTCTGGATTGCACTTGCGGAAACAGAAAAAGAATTAGGATTGAATATCACACAGGAACAGATTGATGAACTGAAAGAACATGCAGATGATATCAATTATGAAGTAGCAAAAGAACGTGAGAAACAGGTGCGTCATGATGTTATGTCGCATGTATATGCTTATGGCGTGCAGTGTCCAAAGGCAAAAGGAATCATCCACCTCGGAGCAACTTCCTGCTATGTTGGTGATAATACAGATATGATTGTAATGTCGGAAGCACTTACACTGGTTAAGAAGAAATTAGTGAACGTCATTGATGAGTTAGCTAAATTTGCAGATGTTAACAAAGCACTTCCAACGCTTGCATTTACACATTTTCAACCGGCACAGCCGACTACGGTAGGGAAAAGAGCAACACTCTGGATGCAGGAATTCATGCTGGATCTGGAGGATGTGAACTATGTGCTTGGAAGTCTGAAGCTGTTGGGCTCGAAAGGTACGACAGGAACGCAGGCAAGCTTTTTGGAGCTATTTGATGGCGATCAGGAGACCATTGATAAGATTGATCCAATGATTGCAAAGAAGATGGGATTCAAAGAATGCTATCCGGTATCCGGTCAGACCTATTCCCGCAAGGTTGATACAAGAGTTGTGAATGTACTTGCAGGTATCGCTGCCAGTGCACATAAGTTCTCGAATGATATCCGTCTTCTTCAGCATCTGAAAGAAGTGGAGGAGCCATTTGAAAAGTCGCAGATCGGTTCTTCGGCAATGGCATATAAGAGAAACCCAATGAGAAGTGAGCGAATCGCATCATTATCCCGCTATGTTATGGTAGATGCATTAAATCCCGCGATTACGTCAGCAACACAGTGGTTTGAGAGAACGCTGGATGATTCTGCGAACAAACGTCTTTCTGTTCCAGAAGGATTCCTTGCAATAGACGGAATTCTGGATTTGTGTTTGAACGTTGTAGACGGGCTAGTCGTGTATCCGAAAGTTATAGAGAAACGACTTCGCAGCGAACTCCCATTTATGGCAACAGAGAACATCATGATGGATGCTGTAAAAGCGGGAGGCGACAGACAGGAGCTTCATGAGCGCATCCGCGAGCTGTCGATGGAAGCTGGCAGAAATGTAAAGGAAAAGGGTCTTGATAATAATCTTCTGGAACTGATTGCTGCTGATCCGGCATTTAATATGACATTGGAAGAATTACAGAAGACAATGGATCCTGCAAAATATACAGGAAGAGCAGAAGTACAGGTAGAAGCGTTCCTGAAAAATGTAGTAGGTCCGATGTTGGATGAGAACAAAGAACTGCTTGGAATGAAAGCTGAAATTAACGTATAAATTCAAAGGGAATCATCTCCCATGGAAACGGCAGTTTTGGCGGAGAAAGTGAGTAATAGAATTTTTTGAGGTGCTGCGTTTCTTACGTAGCACTTCGTTTTTTATGATAAATCAGATAGGAACTATGGAATGAAAGCAAAATGCTTAGAATATTTATGGATCATAATGCTCCTTTTGTTTGTCGGAATTCTTTATGGAGAACACACGGGAAGTTGGACGGCTTTTGATCCAGCAGCAGTATCGCTTGTGAAACCATCGCTAAAGGAAAAAGAAGATATGGTTCAGGAAGAGTCTGTATCGGCAGGCTCATCAAGTGAGAGCAATCAGAAGATTGATCCGGAAATGAATTCGAATGTAAATGCATTTCCGGAAAATCCAAAACAACCAGAGGAGAATACAACTGTTGTGAGTGCGGATTCCGTACAGACGCCATCAGATGATGCTTCGACAGCATTACCACCAGCGGATTTTGAAGCGGAAGCTCCGACAGAGCCGAAGGCAGGGTTTCAGATCGATGAGAATCAGATGATTTGTAATTTCTATGATGGAAATGAAAATGTTCAGGATGGATACCTGATTCTTCCGGCGGAAGGATGCGTAGGAATTCGAGGTGGTGCCTTCACAACGTATTCGGGCGTGATTACGGAGCTGTTTATCCCATCAAATATTACGCAGATTGAACGCAGCGCATTTGTTGGCATGGATGGTCTGGAATGGCTGGATGTTGATTCTCAAAATACGCAGGTGCAGAGCATGGATGGAATTTTGTATGATTCCGGCATGCAGCAAATGATTGCATACCCAACTGCAAGGACGGGATGTTACAGTATGCCTTCGACAGTTACGACCGTTTGGACGCAGGCGTTTTATAATACGGCGCTTACCAAAATTGATTTACTGGACTGCGGCTATGTTCGATTTGAAAACGACGCATTTGGTCCGAACCGCGGAGCAGGACTGACGGTTCGAGTTCCGGCTCAGTATGAGGCCGACTATCGCGCAGCACTTTTGGAATATGCAGTGCAGATAGAA
The DNA here is from genome assembly GCA_028693555.1 of Hespellia sp. GTDB lineage: Bacteria > Bacillota > Clostridia > Lachnospirales > Lachnospiraceae > Hespellia. The sequence goes on along the minus strand of JAQUVD010000001.1, from coordinate 39,328 downwards.
AGCGTGGGACCATGAGAAATCTGATGATGATCCTGAAAATCATGCTTGCCATCGGCATTGCAGTCTCGCTTCTGAGGACCTGGATCATGCGTGTGAAGAGAGTGGAATACGCAAAGGCAAAGGCTGCAAAGATCCTTGTATTTCTTGGAATAATCGTGCTTGTCTCGTTGTCAGCTTCTGCAAATTATAAGTCGAATCGCACAGTGGCAGGGTTGAAAGAACAGATTATTGCAGGAATAGAAAAGCTGCGATATGAGAGCAATCAGAATGAAACAGAAAAATTGGTCTTATATGCAGAAAAAGCGGGGCGATTCTATCTGCGTGGAGAGGTGTACAATTCTTTCGAGGATGGAAAGTGGCAGAATACATCGGACAAATCGGATGATCAATATGCCGGTATGCTGCAGTATCTTGCAGAGAGAAAGTTCTATCCGCAGATACAGATTACCATGTGCATGGATACGAACCGTGATTTGACCAATACAGTTACGATTCAAAATACCGGAGCTTCGCGAAAATATGTGTATGTTCCACTGACATCCAGCTTTGATGGAATCACACGAGGAAATCAGACAAACTGTGACCGAATCCTGCCGGAGCACTTTTGGGGCGATCAGGAATATACGGTAGAGGTACTTATGACAGAATGTCAGCAAGAATATGAGATAACACCCATTGATGATCTTTCCGGTGATATGCAGGAATGTGAAATGATTTATCGCGCGTATGTATATGACCATTACCTTGCGATACCGAAAGCAGAAAGAGAAAAGCTTGAGCGGGAGAATCTGGAGTCAGTCGGAGGTACAACACAATACGAAGTGCTGGAATCGGTACATTCCTATCTGGAACAAATGAAGCAGCAGTCCGCAGAGGAATATGCCACAAAGGCAGCGTTGCTGCTGCGATACTGTGGGATTCCGACACGCTATGTGAATGGATTTTATGCAGATTATGATCAGCCGAACAGCAGAAAGATACTTTCTCGTTCGGATCAGCATCAATGGATTGAGGTATACATAGACGGGGTCGGTTTTGCAACCTTCGAAACAGATCCCAAAAAGTTCAGGGATGCTGAGTTAGCTGCGGACACGGACAGCAGTAAAGTCATACAGAATGATGCTGGGAGAGAGCCGCAGAAACAAGAGGCGCAGCAATCAGAACAGATTTCGCCTGGAGTCCCTGTTTTGATTGGTCTGGCACTGGTTCTAACTGTTTTGGTATTTTGGCGGAAAATGAAAAAGAAAAGACGGCAGAATTCGAAAAACATCATCGAATTTGCCTCATTCCTATGCATTCGCTTGGAAAAAGTGTTAAAATATGATAATGTTATATTAGATATCACAAGACCCTATCAGTATCAGGAGATGATATTAGAACAATACGGGTCAGACTTATACAGCTCTTATATGCGCTTTATTCGTTATACGGATGAAATTCAATTCAACGATGGAGAATTATCGAAGAACGATCGGATGGAAATGAGAAAGATTGTCCGTGATTTCGAGATGTATATATCAGAAAAAGTACATCCAATCAGACGCATATGGATGGGAAGATAAAAGGAAGAGATAAAAGGAGTATTTATGAAAGCGGGAGCGAGATTCACAAGAGCACTTCTTGTTATTTGTTCATTCATCATTGTACTTTCGATGAGTGGATGTGAAGCATTGATGGAACAGGAAGAGATTGATCCTACAAAGACAATCGGCAAAGATGTTTACAGCGGTTTTGACAACATGGACAAAGAGGGAAGTGACGATCAGATTCTTGCCGCAGGCGGAATTGTCTGTGATATGGCAAAAGTTTCAAACGGTGAAGGAAATTTTAAGTCCTTTATGGATAAAGTAAATGAGGGAACACCCTGCACCATTCGGATCAAGCAAAAGATCGTGGGCAAAGATCCCTATTACAGAGATCTGATTTTTGATGGAAGTAAGTACAGACTTGTCATTTCCACAGATCCACAGCAATATGATTATACATATGATTACTTATATGACTTATCCGGAAGGAAGAATAAAAACTGTAGAAGAAGCAGGATTGTATTTCTAAGCAATACAAAAGATGCGGGCTTTGAGGATATTATTGGAAGCATTGGAGTGAATGATAAGGAACAGAAAATCGATTATCAGCTCGTTTTCAGGAATCAGTAAAGGAGGTCATGCTATGTTAGAAAAGGGATTAATCGAAACAATCAGAGAGAGTGAATACACCGTTGTATTATCTGGTCAGGGTATGGTCTGTGAAAGCGGATATCCGGCACTGCGCGATGATGAAGAATCCTATGAGATAGAGGAAAAGTATGGATATTCCGTGGAAGAATTATACAGCAGTGCAATCTTTAATACCAGAACGGACTTGTTCTATCATTTCTTTCGGGAAGTGCTTTTAGAACAGGTGATGACCATTGAACCCGGACCGGCCTTTCAATATCTTGCAGAGATGCAGCAAAGCGGCATGGTGGACACGATTATTACGAGAAGAATCTTTGAATTGTCGGAACGCGCAGGCTGCACGAATGTCATTAATCTGCATGGTTCTATTTTTGATTATAAGTGCCCACACTGTGGCAGAAAGTATTCGATGGATGATATTATGCATTCGAAGAAAAATATACCGGTATGTCCGGACTGTAATGTCGCAATCCGACCGGATATTGTGCTTCTCGGCGAGATGGTAGATAATGCGCTGATGACAAAAGCGGCAGAAGAGGTAGAAAAGGCAGATGTATTACTGGTTCTTGGAGCCAGAATGAATTCCACGCTGGTGTCAATGATGACACCGTATTATAAAGGTAATAAACTGATTGTGATTACGCCGGATGAACATTTTTCGGAATACGATGCCAATATGGTCATTCACAGTTCCATTGCCGATGGATTAAAGCAGTTTTTATAGAAGAACAGTGAAATAAATGTTCAAAAATTAAGAAAAGAATTGGAGAAATAAAAGATGAGTACAGTAAGAACAAGATTTGCACCAAGTCCAACAGGAAGAATGCACGTAGGTAATTTGAGAACAGCACTCTACGCGTACTTAATTGCCAAGCATGAGAATGGAACATTTATGCTTCGTATTGAGGATACTGATCAGGAACGTTTTGTGAATGGTGCTTTAGAGATTATCTATCGGACACTTGAAAAGACAGGACTTGTTCATGACGAAGGACCGGACAAAGACGGCGGTGTTGGTCCATATGTGCAGAGCGAGAGACAGGCATCCGGTCTGTATCTGAAGTATGCAAAACAATTAGTAGAGCAGGGGGACGCATATTATTGTTTTTGTGACAAAGAGAGACTCGACTCTCTGAAATCCTCGGTATCAGAGAGTGGCACAGAAATCGTAGTATACGATAAGCATTGCCTGAATCTGAGCAAAGAGGAGGTTGCGGCAAACCTTGCAGAGGGCAAGCCATGGGTGATTCGAATTAACATGCCGACAGAGGGAACAACAACATTCCACGATGATATCTATGGAGATATAACAGTGCCGAATGCAGAATTGGATGACATGATTCTGATTAAGTCAGACGGATATCCGACCTATAACTTTGCAAATGTAATCGATGATCATTTGATGGGAATTACTCATGTTGTACGTGGTAACGAGTACCTGTCATCTGCACCAAAATACAATCGTCTCTACGAGGCATTTGGATGGGAAGTTCCAGTGTATGTGCATTGCCCGCTGATCACAGATGAGAATCACAAAAAATTAAGCAAGCGCTGCGGTCATTCTTCTTATGAGGATTTAATCGATCAGGGATTTTTGACAGAAGCTGTTGTCAATTATGTTGCACTTCTCGGCTGGAGTCCTTCGGACAACCGCGAAATCTTCTCGCTGGAAGAATTGGTAGAGACATTTGATTATCATCACATGAGTAAATCACCTGCTGTATTTGATCAGGTGAAATTAAAATGGATGAATGGCGAGTATATCAAGGCAATGGACTTCGACACATTTTATGAGAAAGCAGAGCCATATATCAAAGAAATCATTACAAAGGATTATGATTTGAAGAAGATTGCGAAGCTGGTTCAGTCACGAATTGAAATCTTCCCTGATATCAAAGAGCACATCGATTTCTTCGAAGCACTTCCTGATTATGATATCGAAATGTATACACATAAAAAAATGAAAACAAACGCAGAGACTTCTTTAGAAGTACTAAAGGAACTGCTCCCGATATTTGAAGCGCAGGAAGATTACAGTAATGATGCATTATTTGCTACATTGAAGGAATATGTTGCGAAGAAAGAATGCAAGAATGGATATGCAATGTGGCCGGTACGTACAGCTGTTTCCGGTAAACAGAATACACCGGGCGGTGCAACTGAGATTATGGAAATTATTGGAAAAGAAGAATCTGTGGCTCGTATCCGCAAGGGAATTGAAAAGTTAAGCTAGTTGTGATACACCAAGGAGGATGTTCATGAGTTTAAATCAAGCTCAATACGAGGCAATTGCTCATAAGTGTGGGCCTTGCCTCGTTCTTGCTGGTCCCGGATCGGGAAAAACACTCACCATTGTAAAAAGAATTGAATATCTGATTCAGAAGCAGAATGTAAAACCAGAAGAAATTCTGGTGATTACATTTACGAAGTATGCGGCAAAAGAGATGAAACAGCGGTTTACAAGATTGATGAAGGGACAGAGTCTGCCTGTTACATTTGGAACATTTCACGGCATCTATTATGGAATCCTGAAATGGGCGTATGGATTCGGTCCGCAGAATCTGATGTCAGAGGAAAATAAATATCAGCTGATCAGCAATGTTATTGCGAAGATGGAAATAACGGTCGATGATATCGAAGATGAAAAAGACCTGATTCAAAATATTGCAACGGAAATCGGTATTGTAAAAAACAATCTGCTGGAGATTGAACAATATGAGGCGAAATGCTGCAGACCAAATGAATTCAGAGAGATTTATACGGAGTATGAACTGCGCCGCAAGCAGCAGAAGAAGATTGATTTTGATGATATGCTGGTTCAGTGTCATCAGCTATTTTTGAGCCGCCCGGATATTCTGGAAAAGTGGCAGAAAAGATTTGGTTATATTCTGATTGATGAATTTCAGGATATCAATCAGGTGCAGTATAATGTGATTAAGATGCTTGCAAAACCGCAGGACAATCTGTTTGTTGTTGGGGATGATGATCAGTCGGTCTATGCCTTTCGCGGTGCAAAGCCGGAAATTATGTTTCAATTTAAAAAGGATTTTCAAGATACCAAAGAGCTTGTTCTGAATGTGAATTACCGATCGACGGAAAATATCACGAGAAATGCATTGAGAGTCATTGCGAATAATGAAACCAGATTTATAAAAAAGATATCTGCTCAAAAGGAACAGGGAAAATCAGTCCATGTTCAGGAGGTTTACGACTGTGTCGAAGAGAGTGAATATGTGCTCGGTAAGGTACAGGAAGCGATGGACGAAGGCGTTCTGGCAGAAGAGATCGCGATACTGTTTCGCACGGCAGTCGGCGCCGGTACGATGGTGGAAACGCTGCTGGATCACAACATCTCTTTCCAGATGCGGGAACGCGTGAAGAATATCTATGAACATTTTATCGGTGAGAACATTGCTTCTTATTTTCGGCTGGCACTAGGAGAGCGAAACAGAAGAGATTATCTTGCAATCATGAACCGTCCCAATCGTTATCTGAGCAGAGATTCTGCGGAGGATGCTATGATTTCATTTGAAAAGATTAAGAGTTTTTATTGTGATAAGAAATGGATGATTGACAGGGTGGAACAACTGGAACTGGATCTTCGTATGATGAGTAAAATGACACCGTATGCAGCCATACAGTATCTTCGCAAGCGGATCGGCTATGACGAATTCCTAAAAGGCCATGCGGCGTTTCGAGGAATCAAAAAGGACGAGCTGTTTGATGTGTTAACGGAAATAGAAGAGCGTTCGAAGAGCTATCAGTCGCTGGAAGAATGGCTAAGTCATGTAGCAGAATATGCAAAAGAATTGAAAATACAGTCGCAAAGGGCGCAGGAAAAACAGAGCGGACTTCATCTGATGACAATGCATGGCTCCAAAGGTCTTGAATTTAGACGAGTGTTTGTGATTGGTGCAAATGAAGGAAGTATTCCATACAAAAAAGCAAAGCTTGAGGAAGAGATTGAAGAAGAGAGAAGACTATTCTACGTTGCGATGACCAGAGCAAAAGAGGAACTGGTGATATCTTATGTGAAATCAAAAAACGGAAAGGATTTAGATCCCTCCCGTTTTGTAGATGAATTACTTGCTAATTGACGATCCGGTCATATTCTGTCGCAACAGCCTCGTATTCATCATCATCTGTGATGTTGCCAAGTTCTGGCTCTCCACCGTCATCAGGAACAAGGTAGCGATAAATAAATACCTGTCCATTCTCAGCATATTCGTTATCGCCCTGTGGAAACAGCGCAATATACTCGCGGTCATTATAATTAAAAATGCCTAAAATTGCGCATTCTAATTCTTCATCATCGTCTAATGTCAGAACTACGGTATCCATTTCCTGTTTGCTCATAGCCATTACCTCCTTTTCTCATAAATCTACTCTAACAAATCATACCTATAAATGCAAGAAATAAAAGTGTGGATTTATGTGAATTTGAGAATAAATACTTGATGTTTTTGTTTGGATTTAGTATACTGAATATAGTTGCAAGAATAGAAATGAAAGGAACCTGGTAATGGAAGAGAAGAAGATGAGTATTTACACCAAAAGTGGCGACAGGGGCATGACTTCTTTAAAAGGTGCTCAGAGCGTATCAAAAGCAGATGATCGTATCCAATTACTCGGGTCTATAGATGAATTAACCAGTCATCTGGGTGTTGTGAAAAGTCAGGAAGACTGCGTTGATATGATTCCGATGCTGGAACAGATTCAGGAGAAGCTGATAACGGTTATGGCAGGAATTGCAGATTCTTATAATCAGAAATACAGACTCTCACAAAATGATGTTGCAGAATTGGAGCATGAGATCGATCGCCTTGAGGCATTATTTCCACGTGAGAAGGTGTTTGTACTTCCGGGTGGCTGCAAGGCATCGGCGGAGCTTGATGTCGCACGGACCGTGACAAGACGGGCAGAACGGTGCATGGTCGATGTCGCAAAGAGACACTCGATTGATCTGATGACAAAGCAGTATTTAAACCGATTGTCCGATTATCTCTATGTGAATGCAAGATATGTGGATTATCTGCATAAATCCGGAGCTGTACCGAAGATGCAAAAGCATACGGATGCCGGAAGAAGCACAGGTCTTTCGGAAGAGCAGGTAGTACAAAGAGTCTTAAGAGAGATCGATGTTGTGAATCGTATTTCGCTGGATTCGGCAAAGAAGCTGATTGAACTGCTCGAGACATATTCACGGGAACACGGAAGAAAGTCTGTGATGAGTGTCTGCGGACCGGATGGCAATATGATTGCAGTTCATGCGATGGATGACGCATTTATTGCCAGCTTTGACATTTCTATGAAGAAAGCATATACGTCAGTTGCGGTCAAGATGTCAACGATGGAGCTGTCCAAATTAGCACAGCCGGGACAGACATTTTATGGAGTGGACAATACAGATAACGGGAAGCTTATCATTTTTGGCGGAGGTATTCCTTTGGTTTATCAGGGGAAGATTATTGGCGGACTTGGTGTGAGCGGAGGTACCGGAGAAGAAGATCATGAAACAGCAGAGTATGGTCTGAAAATGCTTGAGAGTATTTTATAAGGTGTTTGCTAAAATCAATCGTCAAAACAGGCGGTTGATTTTTTTAATCTATTGACAATCATTCAAAACACGATAGAATATAGTGTGGAGGATTAGAAATGAAAAAACGAATATTAAGCACAATTCTTGTAATTGTATTAGGAACAGTCATGTTATGTGCATGCAAAAAAACTTCCGGAATGCCGGACAGCGTTGTGGAAGATGAAGATAAAACGGAAACAGAAGATTCACAGGAAACCACAGCATATACATTCGGATATGCCGGTATTGATATGAACAATCCATATTTTGAATCATTAAAATTATCAATTGAAACAGTTGTAAAGGAACAGGGCTCAATGCTGGTTACTTATGATGCAGCAGGTGACTGTACTACTCAACTGGAGCAGATTAATCAGATGATTACAGATGGGGTGGACGGTGTTTTCTTATGCCCGGTCGACTGGGAAGCAATTCAGCCCGGCATTGATGCATTGAATGAAGCCGATATTCCAATTATCAATATTGATACAGAGGTGAAGGATATTGATCATGTTACTGCATTTATCGGGTCAGATAATAAGAATGCAGGTTATGTGTGCGGGGAAGATTTAGTGAATCGCAAACCAAATGGCGGCAGCGTTGTGGTGCTGGAAAGTCAGGTCATGAATTCACAGATCGACAGGATTACAGGATTTGAAGAGGCGATTGCAGGATGCGGGTTTGAGGTGTTAGAACGTGTCGAAGCCGCCGGGGAGAAAGACAGAGCCAAGACGGAGGTCGCAAGGATTTTAGCTGTAAATGACAAATTGGAAGCGATTATGTGTGGAAATGATCAGATGGCACTTGGTGCGTTGGAAGCTGTCACGCAGGCGAATCGAAATGAAATCCTGATTTATGGAGTGGATGGTTCACCAGATGTGAAGGCTGAGATCGCAAAAGGAACAAGCCCAATCGTCGGCACGGGAGCGCAATCCCCGATTAACATTGGAAAGACAGCAGCAAATACTGCGTTTGCGGTATTGAATGGAGACGATTATGAGAAGATGGTCTACGAAGACACATTTTTAATTGACCGAACAAATGTAGGGTTATATGGAACAGATGGCTGGCAGTAGGAAGGAAAGTATATGAGACGAGGACAGGGCTATGCAGCTCCATTGGGGATATCAGTGAACGGGAATCGTGTAAATTTTGCGATTCATGTACCGAAGGAGAAGAAATGTGAATTACGCTTATATAAAAAAGGCGATGAAGTGCCTGATCAGATATATAAAATGCCAGAAAAGGATGCAATTGGTACGGTAAGATTTTTAGAGGTTTCTGATTTTGATTTTGAAGATTATGAATATAATTTCTATATAGATGAAGTGCCGTATGTGGAACCATATGCCAGAGAATTAACCGGAAGAAAAACGTTTGGCGAAGAGATGGAGAATCACACGAATCCAATTCATGCACGAATTTCTGCCGGTCCATACGAATGGAATGGTGACCATCCGCTCAATATTCCCTATCACGAGGTGGTGGCATACAGTCTGCATGTGAGAGGCTTTACGAAGCACCGCTCTTCGAAGGTGAAGCACAAAGGAACCTTTGCCGGTGTTGCCGAGAAGATTCCGTATCTAAAAGAGCTTGGGATCAATCAGATTCAATGTATGCCAATCTATGAATTTGAAGACAGGAAGAAGAATTATACGAATTACTGGGGATATGGAAGCGGCTTTTATTTTGCGCCGAAAGAATCTTATGCTGCCGGAGATTCAGCGGTGAATGAACTCAAGGACATGATCCGGCAGATGCATCAGGCCGGGATTGAAGTCGTACTGTATTTTCCATTTGAAGAGGGAATTCGCACACAGCTTGTTGAAAAGTGTCTGGAATACTATGTGCTGGAGTATCATGTGGATGGATTTATCCTGAATCCTTACAACGCTCCAATGCAGAGTATCAAGCAGAACCCATTGCTTGCAAATACGAAGATCATGAAGAAAGAAGAACGCTTTCAGAATGTGATGAGGCAGTTCTTAAAGGGCGATGAGGGGATGGTTTCAGATGTTATGTGGGCGCTGAGGCGTAATACCGGAGAAGATGGCGTTTACAATTATATTACAGATCATACGGGATTTACACTTCAGGATGTTGTGTCATATGATGGAAAGCATAATGAGAAAAACGGGGAGCAGAACCAGGATGGCCCGGACTATAATTATAGCTGGAATTGTGGAGCAGAAGGACCAAGTCGTAAAAAAGCGGTGGTTCAGCTCAGAAAAAATCAGGTCCGGAATGCATTTTTCCTGCTGCTGACGGCGCAGGGAATGCCTTGTATTCTCGCGGGAGACGAATTTGGCAATACACAAAATGGCAACAATAATGTCTACTGTCAGGATAATGAGACTGCATGGCAGAATTGGTCAAAATGCAGAGAAGATTCGGAACTGTTACAATATGTGAAAGATCTGATTCAGCTTCGCAGGGATCATCCAATACTCCACAAAGAAAATCAGCTTCTGGGAACGGATCAGACTTCCTGCGGGATACCGGACGTATCCTATCATGGAGAAAGTGCATGGCGTGTACCGGCAATCATATCGAGCAGACAGCTTGGCGTGATGTATAGTGGTGCAGCAATGAAAGACGATGAATGTTTTGTTGCATACAATATGCATTGGCTGAGCCACACTTATGCACTGCCTTCTCTTCCTGACCGTAAAAAATGGTATCAGGTGCTGGATACCAAGGACGGACTGCTTCCAAAATGCAAACTGTTAAAGAATCAGAAACTATTGGAAGTTGAAGAGAGGACAGCGGTATTTTTAGTTGGGAAATAGTAGAAAGTGAGTAGTATTTATGAAAATATGGCAGCATTTTTGCACAATTACAAGTCATAAGTTCCTGGTGATGAAGGGATGCTTTCAAGTGGGATTATATAAACAGGGATTGATGCATGATCTCTCAAAGTATACCTTAACGGAATTCTGTGTTGGATGTAAATATTATCAGGGAACCAGAAGCCCAAACAATGCACAGCGAGAGGATATCGGTTATTCTTCGGCATGGCTGCATCATAAAGGCCGCAATAAGCATCACTACGAATATTGGATCGACTACAGTATGGAAGATGATAAAATTCTGGCAGGGATGAAGATGCCGGAAAAATACGTTGTTGAAATGTTCATGGATCGGATTGCGGCAAGTAAAATCTATATGGGTGAAACCTATACGAATCAGGCACCTCTGGCATATTTTGAACGTGGAAGAGGTTATTATGTGATTCATCCGGAGACGGAAAGGTTACTGGAAGGAATGCTTCGCATGCTTGCGGATAAAGGCGAGAAGAGAACATTTTCCTATATCAGAAAAAGAATATTAAAAAACAAATAAAAAAGTTGTATTGGCGAGGAAAATCACCAATACAACTTTTTTATTCTGGATAAATCAGTCTGGAATTGTCAATATCCATTAATACTTCATTTAAAAATCTGTCCGCGAGATAGTTAGCCATCGGAAGATTCATATCAAGATAGTTTCCGCAGTCTCTTGCAGAAGCTCCCGGAACATCTCCCTTAAAATCAGCAATGAACCGGAACATCTCCCGCATCAATGGTACGATATCGCGGGATTCGTAATCTCCGGAAAGGAGTAAATAAAAACCGGTACGACAGCCCATTGGTCCAAAGTAAATAATTTTGGAACCAAAGCTGTGGTGGTTACGTAGAAATGTGGCGGCGAGATGCTCAATCGTATGCATCTCAGCCGTATTCATAACCGGTTCTTCATTCGGACTTGTCATGCGCAGGTCAAAGGTGGTGATGACCTGATCGCCGATCGGATCTTTTCTTGAAACATAGATTCCGGGCTGCAAAGACAGGTGATTGATTGTAAAACTTGTAATCTTTTCCATCTTAGTTGTCCTCTTCGTCCATTGTATAGGTCTGACGCTTTCTTGCCATCTCATCATTTTCAAGATATTCATCGTAAGTGCTGATCTTGTCAATCAGTTTACCACCAGGAACAATCTCCATGATTCGGTTTGCAGTCGTCTCTACAATCTGATGATCTCGAGAAGAGAAGAGAAGAACACCTGGAAATTTAATCATACCGTTGTTGAGTGCTGTGATGGATTCCATGTCCAGATGATTGGTCGGCTCATCTAAGATCAGTACATTTGAAGCAGAAATCATCATCTTCGAAAGAAGACAACGCACCTTTTCACCACCGGATAATACTTTTAATTTCTTGACACCGTCATCTCCTGCAAAAAGCATTCTTCCCAGAAAACCACGTACATAAGTTGCGTCCTTATTCTCAGAAAACTGTGTCAGCCATTCTGTGATGGTGTAATCGTTGTCGAATTCTTTTCCGAAGTCTTTTGGAAAATAGCCCTGTGATGTCGTGACACCCCATTTGTAGGTTCCTGCATCCGGTTCCATCTCTCCAATTAAAATCTTGAACAGTACAGTCTTGGCCAATTCATTTCCGCCGACAAATGCAACTTTATCTTCACGGTTAATTGTAAATTCCAAATTGTCGAGAATCTTCACACCATCGATTGTCTTAGAAAGACCTTCTACCGTGAGAACTTCATTTCCGATTTCACGTTCTGGGCGGAAGTCAATGTAAGGATATTTACGACTGGATGGACGAATATCATCCAGTTCAATTTTTTCAAGAGCCTTCTTACGGGAAGTTGCCTGTTTAGATTTCGATGCATTCGCGCTGAATCGAGAGATGAAGTCCTGCAATTCCTTAATCTTTTCTTCTTTCTTCTTATTGGCCTCCTTCATCTGACGGAGCATCAGCTGGCTTGATTCATACCAGAAATCATAGTTGCCGGCATATAACTGGATTTTTCCATAGTCGATATCCGCAATCTGTGTACAGACCTTATTTAAGAAATATCGGTCATGGGATACAACGATGACCGTATTCTCAAAGTTAATCAGAAATTCCTCTAACCAGGCAATTGCATCGAGATCCAAATGGTTGGTAGGCTCATCGAGAAGCAGAATGTCAGGATTGCCAAACAGTGCCTGGGCAAGAAGTACTTTCACTTTCTCAGCACCAGTCAGGTCTTTTAGATATTTGTAATGGAGATCCGTATCGATTCCAAGACCGTTCAAAAGAGTCGCAGCGTCAGACTCAGCTTCCCATCCGTTCATGGTTGCAAATTCGCCTTCTAATTCACTGGCTTTCATCCCGTCTTCATCGGTAAAATCTTCTTTGGCGTAAATAGCTTCTTTCTCTTTCATAATCTCGAAGAGTCTTGCATTTCCCATGATAACAGTATCCAAAACGAGGTACTCATCATATTTATAATGATCCTGCTGTAAGAATGAAAGACGTTCCCCCGGTGTGATGACAATGTCACCGTTCGTCGGCTCTAAATTTCCTGATAAGATTTTTAAAAAGGTAGATTTACCTGCACCGTTTGCACCGATCATACCGTAACAGTTGCCTTCGGTAAATTTAATGTTGACATCTTCGAATAGGGCTTTCTTGCCTACGCGGAGGGTAATATTATTTGCACTAATCATAGCGTTCTCCTTGTTTTTGTAAAATACTGGTTTTGTCTGCGAAAATAGATAGATATCCCGCATGTTTGCATACTTTTTTATATTAACATGAGAACAAGACAATATCAAGGAACTATTTTACAAATGGCGGAAACTGATTTATAATACTAACCATTGGATAAGAAGGAAAGGAAGTGTAAGTTTGGAAAAAGCAACGATTGTACTGGAAGGTGGCGCAACAAGAGGCGTATTTACCGCAGGACTGTTAGATTATTTAATGGAACAAGAGGTGGCTTTCAGCAATGTGATTGGTGTCTCGGCAGGGGCGTGCAATGCGGTCGATTATGTGTCAAAACAGATTGGAAGAACAAGAGACTGCATGATACACTCCGAAAAGGAATTAAATTATTATTATGGAATTCGGGAAGGTCTGAAAGAGAAGAGTCTGATGAATATGGATATGATGTTTGATAAATATCCAAATGAACTGATCCCATTTGATTATGATACGTATTATGCATCTGATAGCTGCTGCGAGATTGTTACGACGAACTGTAATAATGGAAAAGCGGAGTATATGTCTGAAACTGCAGGAGATGGTGCTAAGTTATTGAAGATGGTAAGAGCGTCTTCGAGTATGCCGCTGATCTGTCCGATGGTTGAGATTGATGGAATCCCCTATCTGGATGGCGGACTGGCAGATTCGATTCCGATTCAGAGGGCAATGGAGTATGGAAATGAGAAGATTGTTGTAATCCTTACGCAGAATCCGGGATATCGAAAATCCCGTCCGTCAAACTCCATGGTACGGCTGTTTCGTCATGCATACAAGAACAGACCGGAGCTTGTGCATACAATTCTGAGAAGAAGCTATGTATACAATGAGACAATCAGGAAAATCCAGCAGCTGGAACAGGAAGGGAAGATTTATGTGATTCGTCCGCAGGTTCCAGTGGTTTCAAGACTGGAACGCAATACGGACACATTAATGAATTTCTATCATCACGGATATCAGCTCATGGAAAAAGAATATGACAGCATGATGAAATATTTGAAGAGATAGAGGGGTGGAGCGTGGCATGTCTAGGCTTCTTTGGGATATGTCACGGATTCCAGATATAATCCTTTTGCATCGCAGGCTTCTGCAGGTGACTCGCTTCCGAAGAAGATGGAATCGATCGTATCAGCTTTGCGGTTTCCATTTCCAATGTCAATGAGGGTGCCGATGATCAGGCGTGCCATATTGTGAAGGAAATCATTGGCTGTGATGGTAATCTGAATCTCATCACCATCATCATAGATGTCAATGCCTGTGATTTCACGAGTGCTTGATTTCGCGCGCTTTGCAGTTGAAAAGTTCTTGAAGTCATGCTTGCCGGCTAAGAGCAGGGCTGCCTGTTTCATTGCATCCACATCTAACTTGCGAAAGTTATAATACGTGTATTTGCGTTCAAATACGTTTGGAACATCTGCAGTGACGATGCGATACAGGTAAGTCTTAGAAACTGCATTCAATGCAGCGTGAAAGCGTTCCGGTACAATCTCGACATTCAAGACGGCAATGTCCATTGGAAGATAGCGATTGAGATAACGCTTTACTTCTAATGGTGTGAGATTGGCGCCAGTCTTAAAATTGGCGGTCTGCAGATGAGCGTGAACACCGACCTCGGTTCTTGCACCACAAAAAAGTTCCACTTTTTCATTTGTCAGCTTTTCAATGACCTCCAATAATTTGTTGGAGATGGTATTGCCGGACTCGCCTTTGCCGAGTCTCTGCCAGCCCTGATAGCGGCTGCCATCGTATTCTATTTCTAATTTGTAATTTTTCATTTTGTACTCCTTTTCTTCTGTGTGTCTGATTATAACATATTTTTTTTCATAACTGAACGGGCAAATGTAATCATCTGATCAATCTGGTCCTGTTCTTTTTGCGTCTTTCCCTCTTTCATCAGGCCTAAGATGCAGGATATCTCATCAGAAGTGAACGAAAGTCCTTGTTTTCTTGCGTTTGCAATCAGGGACATCATAATATTGCCGAGTTCCTTTCCTCTTTTCCCATTGGATTTCTCAGCGGCTGTCTTAATTAATTGTAGTTTCTTCGGATTCATATTCTTCAGAAGGGGATTGTTCATCCATTCGTTCATCAGCTTCACTCTCCATTTCCTGAAATTCCTGAAACATTTCCATCATATTCATAGCATTGGATATGGATTCTAACATTCCCTGCTCATTCTCACCCAAATAGGGGCTGATTTTTTCGATGAGCGCAGTAAAGGAAAGCGGTTTTGTATCCATAGACTGCATATGTATCGTATTCTGGTTTTTTTGATAAAAATCAAATGTGAATTTTAATTCTAAGTATTTCTCATAGACCGCAAGCGTCTTTTGCTGATTGGAGGGAATATACGGGATAAATAGTTTTAACATCTGCAGAGTGGGCGGTGTAATTAATTCATCAAAGGGGGTCAGTGGTTTCTCGTCCATATATCCTCCTTCCTGACACGTTGTAAATATATATGTGGAAATCCATGAAAATAGAACGGCAAATGCATATAATATAGTAAGTAACAAAGTAGGAGTGTCAGATATGAAACGCCTTATTATTGATGGTAATGCAGTTTATGAAATAGATGAGTCATGTATGCGAAGAAAAAGGAATCGAAAGGAAAGCAGTGTGAATCAGAAAAATCAGGGAAAGAAGAAACAGTCTCAGGAAAAAGCAGAGTAAAAAGGATGCAGCACAATGATATGTTGTGCTGCATCCCTTGTTCAGATGGATCTTAGCATCCACATCCGCAATCATTTCCGCCGCCGCAGAACAAAAGCAGAAGAATGATCCACAGACAACTGTCGTTACCGCAGTCGCCGCCTTTTCCAAATCCACCGCCGCCGCATCCGCCACAGCAGCATAATAAGATGATGATCCAGAGACAAGAGTTGGAGCCTCCGAATAATCCATTTCCTGAATCACAGCCACATCCGCAGTTGGTAGCACTCAAATCGCTCATGTTAAATCCTCCATATAGTTGATATGTTTGTTTACAGTTTCATAATATGCAGGCAGGGTAAATTGTGTTTCAAAAGATTTTGAATTTTGTTATAATAATAAAAAAGCAGGAAGGAAGCATGTGATGGAAAAGGAAAAAGGAACATTTGAAAGAATCTACGATGTTGTCTGTGAAATTCCGTATGGGAAGGTGGCAACCTATGGTCAGATTGCAGAACTGGCAGGTAATAAAAGATGGGCAAGAGTGGTGGGGTATGCGCTGCATGCCAATCCGGACCCGGACCACATCCCGTGTTACCGTGTTGTAAACCGGATGGGAGAAACGTCCAGAGCCTTTGCATTCGGCGGGAAAGACAGGCAGATCGAATTACTGGAAGCAGAAGGCGTTATGTTTGTTCAGGGCAGAGTGGATATGGACCGGTTTCAGTGGAGAAAGATTGCATTTTAGGCGTTGTTCTCCTATAAAAATGGGTGTATAATACCTGTTGGACAAAATAAAATCATAATTTAAAAAGTGAGGAATATAAAATGACAGTAGAAGCATTAAGAAAAGATATGGTCGAAGCAATGAAGGCAAAGGATAAACCACGTAAGGAGGCAATTTCTTCTTTGGTTTCTGCAATTAAAAAGGTTGCAATTGATGAAGGATGCAGAGAAGACATTCCAGAGGAGATGGCAGACCGTGTCATCTTAAAAGAATTGAAATCCGTAAAAGAACAGATTGACACATGTCCGGCAGAACGCGGGGACCTGTTGGAAGAGTATCAGTTCCGCTATGATGTGATCAATTCGTATGCACCGCAGCAGATGTCAGAGGATGAGGTGAGAACCTGTCTGACAGAGAAGTTTGCAGATGTGATTGCGACAGGAAACAAAGGTCAGATCATGAAGGCTGTGATGGGAGAATTAAAAGGAAAAGCGGATGGTAAAGTAATCAATCAGGTTGTATCGGAGCTATGTAAATAAGAAAAGAATGCCCGATTTTGTTTTATAGAATATGCTAATACAAAAAGGTGTTCTATGAAAACGGTCAAAGATCAGATTCACTATTGGTGTAATGATACAATAAATCGTGTCGTTCTGGGCCAAAATATTACCGTTGCAGTTCTGGACACTGGAATATCCAGACATCCGGACTTTGGAAAACGGATTATTGCCTTCAAAGATATCATAAAAGATAGAAAAATACCGTATGATGATTCCGGACATGGAACGCATGTATGTGGAATTCTTGCCGGAAACGGCAGTCTGTCGGGGGGCACATTTGGCGGAATGGCGCCAAGGTCAAAACTTGTTATTGTGAAAGTGCTGGATGAAAATGGGGATGGAAGTATCGACGAGGTTGTAAAAGGGATTCAGTGGGTGCTTGACAATCAGAAGAAATATCAAATCCGGATTGTGAATATTTCCGTGGGAACAAAACCGGATGTTCCGAAAAAAAATTCTGAGAAGCTGATTGAGATGACGCAGCGGCTATGGGATGCGGGAATGGTGGTGGTTGCCTCAGCCGGAAATTATGGACCGAAAGAGAACAGCATTTCCATTCCGGGAACCTGTAAGAAGATCATTACAGTTGGAGCACTTGGAAAAGAGGAGGAACTTGTATCGTCGAGCCGTGGACCAACGCAGGAGTGCGTGATAAAGCCGGATATCCTTGCACCGGGAGAAAAGATCATGTCCTGTCAGGGAAAGTGGTATGCACAAAAAAGCGGCACATCCATGTCAACACCGATTGTATCCGGTGGGATTGCACTGCTTTTATCCAAATACCCTGAAATGACAAACGTTGAGGTAAAGCTCCTTCTCAGACACACGATGGACTCGAATCGAAGAATTCATATTGAAAGGCTACTCAATACTTCTCTGTAAGAAAATGCCTGTCAAGAAAAAACACTTGACATACAAAAATGTTTGGTATATGATAACACAGGTGATAAAAATGAATGAGATATTAGAAGAGGCGCTTTTGTATGATTTTTATGGTGAACTGCTGACAGATCATCAGAAAGCAATCTACGAACAATTCGTACTAGAGGATTATTCTCTGAGTGAGATTGCGATGCAGGAGGGAATCAGCAGACAGGGAGTTCACGATCTTGTGAGACGTTGTCAGAAGATTCTGGCCGGTTATGAAGAAAAACTTCATCTGGTTGAAAAATTTCTTGCAATCAAGAACAATGTTCATCAGATTGAAGCGGCATTAGATGGATATCAGGGTGGGAATGCTGATGAAATTCGCAGCATGACACAGAAAATATTAGAAGAGTTATAAACCAAAGGGGTATAATATGGCGTTTGATAGTTTATCCGAAAAGCTTCAAAATGTGTTTAAAAACTTGCGCAGCAAGGGTCGTCTGACAGAAGATGATGTCAAAGCCGCATTAAAAGAAGTTAAGATGGCGCTGTTAGAGGCCGATGTAAATTTCAAGGTCGTAAAGGGATTCGTAAAGGGCGTTCAGGAACGTGCCATTGGGCAGGATGTCATGAGCGGTCTGAATCCGGGACAGATGGTAATCAAGATTGTGAATGAAGAACTCGTAAAACTGATGGGTTCGGATACCACAGAGATTGAGCTGCAGCCGGGAAGTGCCATTACCGTTATTATGATGGCGGGTCTTCAGGGAGCAGGTAAGACGACAACGACTGCAAAGCTTGCAGGTAAGTTCAAGCAAAAAGGGAAGAAACCATTACTGGTTGCCTGCGATATTTACCGTCCGGCGGCGATTAAGCAGTTACAGATCAATGGAGAGAAGCAGGGCGTGGAAGTATTTTCCATGGGAGATCACAACAAGCCTGCCAATATCGCAAAAGCAGCGATGGAACATGCCAAAAAGCATGGCAATAATTTAGTTATCTTAGATACTGCAGGACGTCTTCACATCGATGAGGATATGATGGCAGAGCTTCAAGAGATAAAGGAAACTGTGACGGTTCACCAGACCATTTTGGTCGTAGATGCAATGACCGGTCAGGATGCAGTCAATGTAGCCAGCAGTTTCAATGAGAAGATTGGAATCGACGGAGTAATCGTCACGAAGTTAGACGGTGACACCAGAGGCGGTGCTGCACTATCAATCAAAGCAGTTACAGGCAGACCCATTCTTTATGTCGGTATGGGAGAAAAGCTTTCTGATTTAGAACAGTTCTATCCTGACCGTATGGCTTCCCGTATTTTAGGTATGGGTGATGTCTTGACCCTGATTGAAAAAGCCGGGGCCGAGATGGATGAAGAAAAAGCCGCAAAGATGACAGAAAAGATGAAAAAAGCACAGTTTGATTATGAAGATTACTTAGAGAGTATGAAGCAGATGAAGAACATGGGCGGTCTGTCAAGCATTATGAGTATGATGCCTGGTCTGTCAGGTATGGGTGGCGGCAAGATGCCGGATATCAACTCGGAAGAGAGTGAGAAGAAAATGGCGTCCATGGAGGCAATGATTTATTCCATGACATTGGAAGAACGACGCAATCCGGATTTACTCAATCCATCAAGAAAACACCGTATTGCAAAAGGTGCAGGTGTTGATATCGCTGAAGTGAACCGTATGGTGAAACAGTTCAACGAGTCCAAGAAGATGATGAAGAAGCTTCCTGGAATGATGGGTGGCATGGGTGGTAAGAAAGGAAGATTCAAACTTCCTTTTTAACACATAGATAACAAACAATAATGAAAAGAAAGAATATGAGGTGAAGAACATGGCAGTAAAAATCAGATTAAAGAGAATGGGACAGAAGAAGGCTCCTTTCTATAGAATCGTAGTAGCGGATGCAAGAGCTCCTAGAGATGGTAAGTTCATCGATGAGATTGGAACATACGATCCAAACCAGGAACCAAGCGTATTCAAGGTAGACGAAGAAGCAGCTAAGAAATGGTTAAACGATGGTGCGCAGCCTACAGAAGTAGTAGGAAAGATTTTCAAAGCAGCAGGAATTGAAAAATAATCAATTTCAGGAGGTGTGCTTACATGAAAGAATTAGTTGAAGTTATTGCAAAAGCATTAGTTGATGACCCGGACAGCGTTGTCGTGAACGAGAAAGCAGAAGGCAAGACTACTGTATTAGAGGTACATGTTGCTGACAGTGACATGGGAAAAGTAATTGGTAAGCAAGGCCGTATTGCAAAGGCGATTCGTTCTGTTGTGAAAGCAGCAGCGGCAAAAGAAGACAAAAAAGTAATCGTAGACATCGTTCAATAGAACGATGTCTATCTTTTCGAAAAGGAGAGATACATGAAAGACAGGTTACAGGTGGGAGTGATTTCATCCACCCATGGGATTCGTGGGGAAGTCAAGGTATTTCCAACGACAGATGATGCAAACCGTTTTAAAAAGTTAAAAAAAGTTACACTTGATACAGGAAAAGAACAATTGGATTTGGAGATACAGGGCGTAAAGTTTTTTAAACAGTTCGTCATTGTGAAATTCAAAGGAATTGATCATATAAATGACATTGAAAAATACAAAGGAATGGGTCTTTACGTAGATCGTCAGAATGCAGTGAAGCTTCAAAAGGATGAATACTTTATTGCCGATTTGATCGAGATGCAGGTGTTTACAGAGGATGGCAGAGAGTTTGGAACGCTGACCGATGTTCTGGAGACGGGCGCAAATGAAGTCTATGTCATTCGGAGCAACGAACATGGAGAGGTCTTAGTCCCGGCAATCAAGCAGTGTATTTTGAATATAGATATTGAAGCGAGAAAAATGACAATTCATTTATTGGATGGGTTGATTTAGAATAAGAGGATATTTATGAATTTTCATATACTTACATTATTTCCGGAAATGGTCATGAATGGTCTGGGGACAAGTATTACCGGACGAGCAATGGAAAAAGAACTTCTGTCGATTGAAGCGATCAATATAAGAGATTATGCTTTTAATAAACACCATAGTGTAGATGATTATCCGTATGGAGGCGGCGCGGGCATGCTGATGCAGGCGGAGCCCATCTATCAGGCGTATAAGTCGCTGTGTACAAAGATGAAGCTGCCGGAAGGAAAACGACCGCGTGTTGTGTATCTGTCACCACAGGGAGATACCTTCACACAGACCATGGCGGAGGATTTCGCAAAGGAAGAGGAGCTGGTGCTGTTGTGTGGTCACTATGAAGGCGTGGATGAGCGTGTCTTGGAGGAAATCGTTACAGATTATGTCTCGATCGGAGATTATGTACTGACAGGCGGCGAGCTTCCGGCAATGGTTATGGTTGATGCTATTTCCAGACTAGTTCCTGGGGTCCTGCACAATGATGTGTCTGCGGAATTTGAGAGCTTTCAGGATCATTTACTGGAATATCCACAGTATTCCAGACCGGAAGAGTGGCATGAAAAAAAGGTTCCGCCGATTCTGTTATCCGGCCATCACGCGAATGTTGAGAAGTGGAGAAGAGAACAATCCATCATTCGAACTGCACTTCGAAGACCCGATTTATTAGAAAAAGCAGAATTAACGGAAGAGGAATGGGAAAATCTTAAAAAAACCTTGTCAGAATAAGGATTCTATGGTAAAATAAATAACGTTGTGAAAAGAAAGAGATGGTCCTCTGTCGCATATATGCGTTAAGAACGTCCAAATTATAAGGAGGTCACACACGATGAACGATATTATTAGAGAAATTGAAGCAGAACAGAAAAATGAAAACGCACCAGAATTTAACACAGGTGATACTGTAAAAGTATACGCTAAGATTAAAGAGGGTAACCGTGAAAGAATCCAGGTATTCGAAGGTACTGTACTTAAGAAACAGGGCGGAGATACAGCAAGAGCTACTTTCACTGTAAGAAAGAACTCAAACGGAATCGGTGTTGAGAAGACTTGGCCATTACATTCACCACATGTTGAAAAAGTAGAAGTAATTCGTAGAGGTAAAGCTAGAAGAGCAAAACTCAACTACTTAAGAGGACGTGTTGGTAAGAAAGCAAAAGTAAGAGAATTAGTCAAATAATCAGCGTGAATAAGTAAACAAAGCAGAGGGACAAGTACAAATTGTATATGTCCCTCTTTTGTTTCAAAAGCAGGATAGAAAGTGTTGGACAATGATTTGAAGAAAAAAATAGGTTTTAACAGGTCTCGCAGACGAAAGAAAAGAAGATTACAGGCTATTGATAAGAAGAACCTTACAAGCTGGATTGTTCAAATTCTGATAGTAATGATCATTGCCGCCGTGCTTGTAATCTATTTTGGACAGAAAGTAAGCAATCAGGGAGAATCGATGAACCCGGTGGTTAAAAATGGAGATGTTGTTCTTACAAACCGGTTTATCTATGATATCAGCGGACCTCAAAGAGGCGATGTGATTGCATTTCAGCCAAATGGGAACGATAACGCAAGCTATCGGATCAGACGTATCGTTGGACTGCCCGGGGAGACGGTACAGCTGAAAGATGGCGTTGTATTTATTAACGGCGAACAGCTTTTAGAAGAGTACGACACCACTGCCATTGATGATGTTGGAATTGCAGGGGAAGAGATACAGCTTGCGGGAGATGAATATTTTGTGTTAGGAGATAATCGCAGTCCTATGGATGACAGCCGGCAGGCGAATATCGGGAATGTAAAACGTGAAGAAATCTATGGAAAAGTCTGGTTTGTGATAGAATCGAAGAATAAGAATTTTGGTTTTGTGAAATAGCCAGCATAAAGGAGGAACTATGCATTTTCAATGGTATCCAGGTCATATGACCAAAGCGAAGCGTATGATGCAGGAAAATATCAAATTAATTGATCTTGTAATCGAACTGGTTGATGCCAGAATTCCGATGAGCAGCAGGAATCCGGACATCGATGAATTAGGGAAGAATAAAGCAAGATTGATTTTACTGAATAAAGCAGATCTTGCAGAAGATAAATGGAACGATGCCTGGGCAGAATATTTTAAATCAAAAGGCTTTTCTGTTGTTAAGGTGAACTCAAAAAAAGGTGGCGGAATCAAATCGATTCAGGGTGTGATTCAGGAAGCCTGTAAAGAAAAGATTGAACGGGACCGTAAACGCGGAATATTAAATCGCCCAATCCGTGCTATGGTAGTCGGTATTCCCAATGTCGGAAAGTCAACGTTTATCAATGCATTAGCAGGAAAAGCCGCTGCGAAAACAGGCAATAAACCCGGCGTCACAAAAGGGAAACAGTGGATTCGGCTAAATAAAAATGTGGAGCTTCTTGATACTCCGGGAATCTTATGGCCGAAATTCGAAGATCAGACGGTAGGGCTACGCCTGGCATTTATTGGTTCAATCAAAGATGAAGTGCTGCAGACAGAAGAATTGTCGTTGGAAGTCATTCAGTTCCTTTTACAGAATTATGAGGGACTTTTGGCAAAGCATTACGAGATGGAAGAAGATAAAGACGCAGTAATCTGTCTTCAGAGAATCGCAGAAAGCAGGCATTGCCTGGTTCGGGGCAATGAACTGGATCTGGAAAAGGCTGCAAAGATTTTAGTGGATGATTTCAGAAATGGACGTTTGGGAAAAATAACGCTTGAATTCCCACAGGATTACAATTAAGATAGTAGTAGACATGAAAAAAGGGGTAAGAAATGAAAGATAAAGGATGTGGATCAGTCATCGGAGAGTTGTTTAGCTGGATACTCTATATTGTGGTGATTGTAGGACTTAGTTTTTTGATTATTACATTTGTTGGACAGAGAACACGTGTGGATGGACATTCGATGGAAACAACACTTCAGGATGGAGACAATCTGATTGTAGATAAGATCTCGTTCCGTTTCCGTGATCCAAAGAGATACGAAATTATTGTATTTCCATACAAGTATGAAAAAGATACATATTATATCAAACGTATTATCGGCCTTCCGGGAGAAACCGTTCAGGTTATCGACGGATATGTCTATATCAATGGGGAACTGCTGGATGAACATTATGGGAATGAAGTAATGGAAAATCCGGGAATCGCAGCGGAACCAATCACTTTGGGCGCAGATGAATACTTTGTGCTGGGGGACAATCGAAACCACAGTGCAGACAGCAGACAGGAATCCGTTGGTGTCTTAAAGAGAAGTGAGCTGATGGGAAGAGCATGGATACGCATTTATCCATTTGATCATTTTGGAGTGATTAAACATGAGTATTAGTATATCAGAGATAAAAGAAAGATTTGAACAGGCTGATAATGAGAAGCTAAAGTCATTGTATGCGGAATTTGCAGATGACTCACGGGCTGGCGTTGTCAGCCTGATTGGCAGATATAAGAAAAAAGAAGAAAAATATGAGCAGGAATTAAAGCGTCTGGAACTCATGCGCAGATATGAGAACAAGTATCAAAGCTATGGACAGATCTGTGGAATCGATGAGGTTGGAAGAGGACCGCTGGCAGGTCCCGTAGTTGCGGGTGCTGTGATCCTTCCGAAGGACTGCACCATATTGTATATCAATGATTCGAAAAAGCTTTCCGCAAAGAAAAGAGAAGAACTGTATCTTGAAATTATGGAGAAAGCAGTTGCAACCGGAATTGGTGTTATCGGTCCTGCAAGAATTGATGAAATCAATATTTTACAGGCAACCTATGAAGCAATGCGAATGGCTGTGAGCAAACTTGAGGTGACGCCGGATCTGCTGTTAAATGATGCTGTAACGATCCCACAGGTGACAATCCAGCAGGTTCCAATCATCAAGGGGGATGCGAAGAGTATGTCGATTGCTGCTGCCAGTATCATTGCAAAAGTTACCAGAGATCATATGATGGAAGAGTATGATCAGATTCTTCCGGGATATGGATTTGCAAGTAATAAGGGGTATGGGGCTGAAGTGCATATCAAAGCACTCAAAGAACTGGGGCCAACGCCGATTCACAGAACTACATTTATTAAGAATTTCATATAGATTTGAATTTAACAGGGTCAAAGTCAGAATGAAAATCTATGAAGCAGAATAACAGACAAACAGGAGCAGTCTATGAACAGGCTGCAGGCAGATTTTTGGAGGCACAGGGCTATCGGATTCTAGAATCAAATTACAGATGTCCCAGAGGAGAAATTGATTTGATTGCAGTTGATGGCTCCTATCTGGTCTTTTGTGAAGTAAAATTTCGAAAAAGTCTGAAAACAGGACATCCTTTCGAGGCAGTAGACCTGAAAAAACAGCGTATCATCTCGAAATGTGCGCAATATTATCTTGCGAGACATCAGGTGTGTGATATACCCTGCCGATTCGATGTGATTGGAATACTGGGCAAAGAGATTACACTGGCAAAGGATGCGTTCACATTTGTCCGATAGATTATAGAAGTGAGGAAAAGCTATATGAGCACGAAGATTCAGTACAAAAATAAACAGCATATTTTCGATGAGATTTATTTTCCACTGGACACGCAGAGAAAAGAAGCGGTAATGTATCTGCGCTATCCGCTCTTTGAAGACACCGGTCTGGTCAATCAGGGATTTTCCACGAAGGCAGGCGGTGTCAGTGAGGGATGCTTTTCCACGATGAATCTTGGATTTGGGCGGGGCGATTCGCAGGAAAATGTAATGGAGAATTATCGCCGATTCGCAAAAGCAATCGGTGTGTCAACAGAAGATCTGGTATTGTCGCAGCAGACGCATACAACGAATGTCAGAGTGATTACCGAAGAAGATCGTGGAAACGGGATGACAAAACCACAGGAATTTCATGATGTAGATGGCATGGTGACAGATGTACCGGGGCTGTGTCTTGTCACCTTTTATGCAGATTGTGTTCCGCTGTATTTTTTAGACCCGGTAAAAAAAGTGATTGGCTTATCGCATTCCGGATGGCGTGGAACTGTAGGAAAGATCGGAAAAGTAACGATAGAAAAGATGAGCGAGCAGTATGGCTCGGAGCCATCGGATATTCTTGCTGCGGTCGGACCGTCGGTATGTCAGGATTGTTATGAAGTGAGTGAAGATGTGATTGCGAGGTTTCGGGAACACTACGAAAAGCAATATTGGGATGAATTGTTTTACAAAAAGGAAAACGGGCATTATCAACTGAATCTCTGGAGGGCGAATGAAATCGTATTTTTGCAGGCAGGAATTCTTCCGGAGCATATCGCAGTTTCAAATGTCTGTACGCACTGCAATAGTGATGTGCTCTACTCACACCGTACCATGGGAAACGAAAGAGGCAGCTTATGTGCATTCTTTGGACTAAAAGCTTGAGATGGGAGAAACAGAGATGACAATGACACATTTTACTACTACGTTGGAAAATAATATACCGCTTTTGATTAACTACTGCATTCGTGTTGTACTTGCGATTGTTGTATTTATCATCGGAAAATATATCATTGGCTGGGTTCGCAAAATTGTCAGAAGAGGGCTGGAACGCTCCGGTGCTGATATTGGGGTCCGACAGTTTATTGATTCGCTGCTTAAGTTTGCACTCTATGCACTCCTGATTTTCGGAATTGCAACAAGGCTCGGTGTGGAATCGGCGTCGGTTGCAGCTCTGCTGGCATCGGCCGGTGTTGCAATTGGTCTGGCACTGCAGGGAAGTCTTTCAAACTTTGCAGGTGGTGTGCTGATTCTGATGTTAAAGCCATTTCAAGTCGGGGATTATATCATAGAAGATACACATAAGAACGAAGGAACCGTAAAAGAAATTCAGATTTTTTACACGAAGCTCTCGACACTTGATAATAAAACAATTGTCATACCGAATGGTATTCTAGCGAACAGCAGTATGACGAATGTAACAGCAAAAGACGAAAGACTGTTGAATCTGACGGTTGGTATTTCTTACAGTGCGGATTTAAAGAAAGCAAAAGCTTTGATTCAGGATGTAATGACGCAGGATGCGTCTACTCTGAAAGAGGAAGAAATCAAGGTGTTCGTCAGTGAACTTGCGGAAAGTGCGGTGCTGATTGGAGTTCGGGCGTGGGTCAAAACGGAGGAGTATTGGGAGACGAGATGGAGAATTTTAGAGAAGATCAAGCTTACACTGGATGAAAATGAAATTGAAATCCCATTCCATCAGATCACTGTTCACATGGCAGGAGAAAAGTAGCGAAAATCTTGGATTAACACTTGAAATTGTGTTCATTCCTTGGTATAATAACCTAGTTGCAGTTGAGCAACAGGCTGAAATAGCTCAGTTGGTAGAGCACTTCACTCGTAATGAAGGGGTCGTCGGTTCAAATCCGATTTTCAGCTTTTCACTTATATTTTGTATTTGACATTTTGTCTCGTATATTGTAAGATACACCTATGCAAGGACGCCAGTTTTGGTTGTCCTTGTTTTTTTGCGTTGTGGGCGGTATGACGCAAAAGAAGAAAGGGAGGCGATTTTATGAATGAATTAGTAGAACATGCAGATAGTATCAATCGATTATTAGCAAGATATGGAGTAAAGTTTGGAATTTATAAAAATAATGAATTTCATGAACAACTGTTTTCGTTTGATGCAATACCAAGAGTAATTACGCATGATGACTTTGTCTATTTGGAAAAAGGGCTGATTCAGAGAGTTGATGCATTGAATCTGTTTTTGAAAGACATTTATAGCGATAAGAATATTATCAAGGACGGGATTGTACCCGAAGAATTTGTGTTCGTGTCATCCGGATACCTTCCACAGTGCGAGGGGATTGTACCGCCACAAGGCATCTACAGCCATATTTCCGGAATTGATCTGGTCCAGGGGAAGGATGATGAATGGTATATTCTGGAAGATAACCTTAGAATTCCATCAGGTGCTTCCTACCCGTTGATCGCAAGAAAATTATGCAGGAGAGCATCACCGCAGACATTTCGAAATACGCCGATTTGTGACAATCGAAATTACGGACAGCTTTTAAAAGAGGTCATGGACAATGTCAATGTTGGCGGGATTAAAGTGATTATGACGCCGGGACGTTATAATGCGGCATATTTTGAACATTCTTATCTGGCAGAAAAAACAGAGAGTGAATTGGCTATGAATACGGATCTGTTTGTCGAAAAGAATTTTCTGTACCACAAGGACTATATGGGAAACAAGAAGAAAGTTGGTGTGATTTACCGCAGAATCTCAGACGAATATCTGGATCCGATGACATTTGAAGCAGATTCACTGATTGGTATTCCGAATTTGATGGATGTCTACCGGGCAGGAAATGTTGCAATTATAAATGCACCGGGAAATGGAGTAGCGGACGATAAAGGAATTTATTACTTTGTTCCCAAAATGATTGAATACTACCTGCACGAAACACCGATTCTTAAAAATGCGCCGACCTATCTTCCGTTTTATGAAAAAGACCGCAGTTATGTATTGCAGAATCTGAAAAAGCTGGTTATTAAAGATGTGGCGGAAGCCGGCGGATATGGTGTTGTATTTGGAGATAAATTGTCAGCTGAGGAACTGGAGAATATGAAGCAGCTTATCATAAAAGAATCCAGAAGATTCATTGCACAGGAGGTCATCGATTTTCGCGATATCGACATTGTGGACGGGGACAAGATTGTTCCGAGAAAAGCGGATTTACGAGCCTTTGTATTATCTGGAAAAGAGACGAAAGTATGGGCGAGCGGCTTAACCCGGTTCACCAGAAATCCAGATTCATTTATTGTGAATTCATCGCAAGGAGGAGGTTTTAAAGACACATGGGTATTATCTCGATAAACAAATTAGACAACTTATATTGGCTGGGAAGGTACACGGAACGTGTCTATACTTCCATTCGAAAATTTTACAGAATTTATGATCATTTGATTGAGGCGTCCGAGGGGGATTACAAAACATATTGTAAAAAATTAAATATTCCGGATATCTATTCAAGCAATGAAGACTTTATTTACAGGTACATTTTTGATAAACAAAATCCTGATTCACTTTATTCAAACATGAATCGGGCATATGATAACGGAATTGTGCTTAGAGAAGAATTGAGCAGTACCGTACTCGCTTATATTCAACTGGCAATTGACACCTTTGAAGCAAATTGCTCTTCGCGTGCGCCACTTTTGGAACTGCAGTCGGTACTGGATTACCTTCTTGCTTTCTGGGGCTGTGTAGACGATTATGTAGTGGACGAGGACTGCAGGAATATCATGAAGTGTGGAAAATATGTAGAACGGATGGATCTGTATATCCGTCTGGATTACCACATCAATGACATTGAAAAAGAATTCAACAAGCTGGTCTCGCGCATACACAAAACGCACATGTATTATGATATTGAGAAATTGGATCAGCTCACAGATATCATTAATGAAAAAAGCGAGGAAGGGACAGGCTATTACGAAGCACTTTCCTGCTTAGATGGGATAATCGAGGTGAAATAAATGAAGAATCTGCGTTTTACATATGAAATGAGCTTAAGATTCGATGAACCGATCTATGACCATTATTTTGCACTTCGGTGTGTTCCGGTGTCAGATGATGTCCAGAAAATTCAAATTTTAAGCCGGTATATCAACCCGACAGATTGTCTGAATGAAGTGGTGGACGGGTTTGGAAATCATAAATATGTCGGACATTATTTTGACAATCACAAACAGTTTGAAGTGCAGATTGTTGGAAATGCAGCAGTAGAGGGAATGAAAGTTCATAGAGAAGTTCTGCACAGCATGTATAAATATCCTTCCAGATTCACAGAGCCCGGTCAGGCGCTTAAAGCTGCGGCAGAAGCGTGCAGCAAGGTGTGTGGAAATCCTCTGGAACGTGCTGTTCAGCTTATGATGTATCTATATCAGCATTTTACTTACGTAAAAGGGAGTACGGATATATCAACAACCGCAGAAGAGGCGATGAAAGCAGGGCGGGGCGTGTGTCAGGACTATGCGCATATATTAATCGCACTATGCAGGATGAGCGGCATTGCTGCAAGATATGTAAATGGATTTATGATTGGGGAAGGATCTACCCATGCATGGGTGGAAATCTATACAGGAGAAGGCTGGTATGGACTTGATCCTACGAACAATCTGCATATCGATGATTATTATATCAAACTGGCTCACGGCAGGGATTATGCAGACTGCGTTCTTGATAAGGGCGTATTTATGGGGTCACCTGCAAATCAGAAACAGCAGATATTGGTAAATGTAGAGGAGATATAAAACATGATTGAGACAGTGGTATCAAAGGAACTACCAGTTGACGAATGTCTTCGGATTCGAAAACAGAGGGTAGAACCACTTGTGATGACTGGAAATGAAAAACGGATTTCAATCGTTACAGGAACGCATGGGGATGAGTTAGAAGGACAGTTTGTATGCTATGAACTGCTCCGGAGAATCAATGAAAAGAAAGAGTATTTAAAAGGAATTGTCGATGTGTATCCGGCACTGAATCCTCTCGGGGTGGATTCAATTACACGGGGAATACCGATGTTTGATCTTGACATGAACCGCGTATTTCCGGGTGATGAAGAAGGCCCGATGGTTGAGACGATTGCAAAAGAGGTTGTGGAAGATTTAAGAGGTTCGGATTTCTGTTTTGATATCCATGCAAGTAATATTTTTCTGAATGAAATGCCGCAGATCCGTATCAATGAGATTACAGCAGACACTTTAGTGCCGCTCGCAAAGCTAACGAATATTGATTTGGTGTGGGTACATGTATCGGCAACGGTCTTAGAATCAACACTGGCATACAGCCTGAACAGCATCGGGGTGCCTACGCTTGTTGTCGAGATGGGAGTTGGTATGCGCATCACGAAGGAGTTTGGCTATCAGTTGGTGGATGGTATTCTCAATCTGATGAAGCAAAAAGGTCTATGGGATGGACCGGTTGCGTCAGTAAAGGAACCAATTATATCCTCAGACCGAGCCGTTGGATATATAAATGCAGGAACCTCCGGCATCTATGTTCCAAAATGTCAGATTGGAGATATCGTCAAAGAAGGAGATGTTCTTGGAGAGGTCTTAGACCCGCTGTCCGGTGTTGTGGCAGAAGAAGTAATATCACCGATTGATGGAATGATATTTACGAGAAGGGAGTATCCGGTCGTATATACAGGTTCACTGCTTGGCCGGGTTTTAGGAGGTGCGTAGACAATGAAAAAAGAGACTATATATGCGATTCCATCTCCGTATCGTGAAGATTTGAAAATAACCGGATACCGATTTGGAAGCGGAAAAAAATCAGCTTGTATCGTGGGTGCAATCCGTGGAAATGAGATGCAGCAGCTCTATATCTGTTCACAACTGATTCAGAAGCTCACAGAATTGGAAGAGAAAGGATCAATTGTTACAGACCATGAAATACTTGTAATCCCATCGGTGGAACATCACTCAATGAATATCGGAAAACGCTTCTGGTCCGTAGATAATACGGACATCAACCGCATGTTTCCCGGATATGATCAGGGTGAGACAACGCAGCGTATTGCAAACGGTGTGTTTGAACAGATTAAGGACTATCATTATGGAATTCAATTTGCCAGTTTTTATCTGCCGGGAGACTTCATTCCTCATGTGCGTATGATGGAAACCGGAAGGCAGAGTACAAGTCTTGCAAATTTGTTTGGTCTTCCCTATGTTGTCCTTCGGAAAACAAAGCCAATTGATACGACAACGCTAAATTATAACTGGCAGATGTGGAACTGTAATGCGTTTTCTATCTATAGCAATAAGACCGATACCATCAACGAAGAATCCGCGCGCCAGGCTGTTGCAGCGGTTCTTCGGTTTTTGATGCGTATGGGAATCATCCGCTATAACAGCCATAGCGGATATATTGCGACGATTATAGAAGAATCAAATCTCGCCGTTGTGAGGACGAATGCAGGTGGAATCTACCGCAGACTGAAATCGGCGGGGGAAGAAGTGAAGATGGGTGATCTTCTTGCCGAGATTATACATCCATATGAGGGATATGTAATCTCAGGTATTCTGGCACCGTGCAATGGGATTATATTTTTCTCGCATGAGAAGCCCTTAGTTACAGAGAATGAAATTGTATATAAAATAATAAAACGGTTACATGAATAAAGGTGACAGTATGAAAGGTCAGTCGTAGAGAATCATCAACTACAGCTGAGTTTTTATTTGGGGAGAAATATAGATATTCTCACAAATATAGTGTATAATAACTTGAGTATGCAAAGACTAACCGAAGCGATTTATAGTACGATTAGACAAAATAACAGATAGAAACATTTGGAGGGAGAAATTAAAATTGGACAACTGTGAAACATGTAAAGATATCGACTATCACGAGATTATAGAATGTATTGTTAGTGCACTTGATGCCAGAGACACTTATACAGCAGGACATTCTCAAAGAGTTAGCGATATGGCACTCGTAATTTGTGATTTGATTGGATTGAAAGAGGGAGATAAGCAAAAAATCCATATTGCTGCACATTTACATGATGTTGGAAAGATTGGTATCCCGGATTCTGTATTGTTAAAAGAAGATAAGTTAACAGAGGAAGAATGGAACATCATTAAACAACATCCCCAAATTGGAGCGGGGATATTGAGTAAGTCACAACATCTCAGTGAACTTACAGATATAGTACTACATCATCATGAAAGATATGATGGAAATGGCTATCCAACAGGGATCTCCGGTGTGGATATTCCTGTTGGAGCAAGAATTATAGCAATTTGTGATTCAATAGATGCGATGTCTTCCAATCGATGTTATAGAAAAGCTCATGATATGGAATTTTGTTATAAGGAAATAGAAAAGAATCTTGGCGCAATGTACGATCCAATCATCGGGAGTTTTGTACTTGAAAATTGGAATGTAATTACGAAAAAGTGTTTAGTATAACAATACAATTAGGCGTTAATACTTTTGGGGCAAATGTATCGCGTCATTCCATGACTATGTTTCCCATATTCAATCGCCTCACTTGTGGGAACTTATCGCCTTTTTTGATATAATGAGCCACCTTGTCTATGACACTTTCTGCCTGCTCTATAATTTGCATAGATTTCTCTTCCGTTGGCGCAGAAAACATTGCAATATATTTTCCAGCATTTCCAATACCTTCGCCACAAGTCATGACGAAATAGATATCTTCACTTCCGGTAAATGTTGTATTCTCTATCCACCTTTGTATGATATGCGGTATTCTCCACGCATAAGTTGGATTTTCCTATTCGTTTTGCAACATACGCACTGTTACCTGTTCCTGAAAAATATAAAATCATACATTATTTCTCCTTTCGTAATTGTTCTTGTCGTAAGGGTTGATAAAAAGTATACTTTAGAGTATACTACTCGTAAGTCAACAAGTATAAGGAGGGCTGAGATGATTGGAAGAAAACAAGAATTAAAACAGATAGAACAAAGATATGAAAGCCTAAAATTTGAATTTTTAGTGATGTATGGACGAAGACGAGTTGGGAAAACAACCATTCTGCAACAGTTTGCCAGTAAACATCATGTTATTTTTTATTCTGCACAGGAGAAGAATGATAGTTTGAATTTGCAGGATTTTTCCAGAACGATTCAGCTCTATTTTGAAATGCAATTGATTGCCCCATTTCAGAATTGGGAAGATGCTTTTTCGTACATTACGAATAAAGCGAAGAAAGAAAAAGTGGTTCTGATTATTGATGAATTTCCGTTTATGGCTGGTCCTAATCCATCCATTAAAAGCATGCTGCAACATGAGATAGATCATAAGTGGAAAGATATGAATATGATGTTAATTTTGTGTGGTTCAAGTGTAAGCTTTATGATTAATGAAATTATGGGATACGAAAGTCCATTATACGGAAGAACAACAGGAACGATGGAAGTGAAACCATTTGATTATCTAGAAGCAGCGGAGTTCTATCCACGGTATTCAAATGAAGATAAGTTATTGGCATATGGTATTCTTGGGGGAATCCCCAGATATCTAAATGCTTTTTCGGATGCGCAATCCATTCAGGAGAATATACAGAACGGAATTATTGCAAATGGAGCGTTTTTAAATGATGAACCTCAAATGTTACTAAAAATGGAACTGCGTGAACCCGGTGTCTATAATAGTATCCTTGAGGCGATTGCAAGAGGTTATAATAAGGTTACAGAAATCGCTGATTGTATTCATGAAGATAAAAGCAAGTGTAGCAAATATCTTGCGACTTTACAGACAATTCGTTTGGTGGAAAAGATCGTACCTTGTGGAGAAGCGGAAAAGAGTAAAAAGACGATTTATGTATTGACAGATAATTTTTATCGCTTTTGGTACCAATATATCTTTACAAATAGAAGTTATTATGAAATGCTGGGTTGTGAGGATGCAGCAATTGAGATTCGAGAGTCATTATCAGATTTTATGGGACTGGCATTCGAGAAGATATGTAAACAGTATCTGGTACGGCAGGCAAAAGAAAAAAAACTGCCATTTGTACCTGCAATGATCGGTAAATGGTGGGGAAATAATCCAAAGATAAAAGCACAGGATGATGTAGATGTATTAGCGTTTAATAAGAATAAGACAGAAGCATTGTTTTGTGAGTGTAAATTTACTACGAAACCAATGCCAATGGAAGAGTATGAGGATTTAATGATTGCATCAGAGGCCTTTTCGGATAAAATAAACAAACATTACATTTTTATAAGTAAAGGAGGATATACACAGCCGGTACAAGAACGAGCTAAAAAAGAAAATGTAAAATTGCTTACGATAGATGCGCTGTTCGAGTAGAGCCAACGATCATTCGGCATAGCATACGTGATTTACTGAATTTGAAGACTGTCCACTCACGGACAGTCTTTTTATATGAGGAATAGATTATAAATATTTTCTATCTCTGAAACTTCCTTTCAAATAATCCAATCACTGCGTACAGCCCGATTGCCATTATGCATAACAGGCAGATGCTCATAAGGAGCCAGTCGAGTTTGAAGACCTGACTACTATAGATGATCAAATATCCCAGACCATTTTTTGCAGCGAGAAATTCACCGATGACTACGCCGACCAGACAAAGTCCGATATTGATTTTCATGGTGCTGATAATACTTGGGACGGAGCTGGGCAGGACTACTTTCGTTAAGGCGTGAGCGCGGTTTCCGTGGAGCGTGTAAATTAGTTGCAGTTCTTCCGGATCAACGGTTGAAAAACTCGTATAGAGACTTAGAATGCTGCCAAAGATCGCAACGGACATACCGGCAACAATGATGGTGGTTTTTGTTGCACCGAGCCACACAATCAAAAGTGGTGCGAGTGCAGACTTGGGAAGACTGTTTAATACCACCAGATAAGGGTCTAATATTTCTGAACATTTGTCAGAAAACCAAAGCAGAACTGCGATGAGAAGACTGAAAAATGTCACAAGCAGGAAACTGACGATTGTCTCGTAGAGCGTCACCCCCACATGAAGAAAAATGGTTCGATTCAGAACCATATTCCAGAAGCACAGCGCTATTTTGGAAGGACTGCTGAAAATGAACGAATCAATGATTCCAACGTTTGCGGTAAATTCCCAGATGAAGAGAAAACTAAGAAGAATCGCGATTCTAGAAACGCGGACGATCCGTTTGTGCTTTTTTCGCTGGTTTAAAAATCTTAGCTGTTCCGATGACATCTCATTCATTCTCGTTTAACTCCTTCCAGATTAAATTAAAATAATTTTTGAATTCGGGTGCATTT
This sequence comes from Hespellia sp., assembly GCA_028693555.1. GTDB lineage: Bacteria > Bacillota > Clostridia > Lachnospirales > Lachnospiraceae > Hespellia. Next base: position 3,590 of record JAQUVD010000001.1, on the reverse strand, counting down.
CTTCGCAGCATGGGCGTATCGTTTTCCAAATCAAATTTGATTCGGATGGTTTCCTGAATCGAGGCCGGCCGCTTTGACAGAATGATGATGCGGTCTGCGAGGCTGATGGCTTCGGAAAGATCGTGTGTGACAAGAATTGCCGTTCTTTTTTCACGACGGAGAATCTGACCGATGTCATCGGCAACGTTGAGGCGGGTCTGATAATCCAGTGCGGAAAAGGGTTCGTCGAGGAGCAGCACCTTCGGTTCCATCAGAAGTGTGCGAATCAGTGCAGCGCGCTGGCGCATTCCACCGGAGAGCTCGGATGGCCTGGCTTTTTGAAATTTATCCAGACCGTAAGCTTTTAGAAGCTCGTTGGCACGACATTTTTCTTTCTCGGTCAGTCCCGGAAATTTATGCTGAATCTCAAGTCCAAGTATTACATTTTCATAAATGGTCCGCCACTCAAACAGGTGATCATGCTGGAGCATATAACCAATCAGGTTGTCGGCACTCTGATGATAATGTCCATTTAGCTTGATGAATCCTTTTTCGGGATCGAGAAGACCACAGATAATGGAAAGCAATGTCGATTTTCCGCATCCTGAGGGTCCAACGATTGCAAGAAATTCTCCGTTGTTTAGCGAAAATGAGATATCGGAGAGGGCGCGTGTTTCGCCCTCAGGCGTATGATAAGAATAAGAAATATGTTTTAACTCGAGAATTGAATCCATATTGCCTCCATTTTTCGTTATACATTAATGTATGAGTAAAACAGAGGATGGTGCAGGAGTTGTCAATTCGAATTTCACGTGCTATATTAAGAACGAATAAAAGCAAAAAGAAGAGGACGTAAAAGATGGAAACTACAGTTAGAATTTTTGATGATGATGCATATAAAAGAACGTTTCGAGCGAATGTGTTAGCGTGTGATGCACTGGAAAAAGACGGGGCGGAGTATTATCAGGTCATTTTAGATCAGACCATTTTCTTTCCGGAGGGAGGAGGGCAGAGTCCGGATCAGGGAACGATCCATGGCCTACAGGTTTTCGACGTTCAGATCAAGGAAGAGATCATTACGCATACACTGAAAGCACCAATTCCGGTTGGAACTGAGGTGGAGGGGGTACTCGATTGGAACCATCGGTTTTCCAATATGCAGCAGCACAGCGGTGAACACATTTTTTCAGGTATTGTTCATGCAAAATATGGATATAACAACGTTGGGTTTCACTTAAGCGATCAGATTGTGACGATGGATTTTTCCGGACCTTTGACAGAGAAGCAGGTCGAAGAACTGGAACTGGAAGTGAATCAGTGTATTGCTGCGAATACTCCGATTCAAATCACATACCCATCCAAGCAGGCACTGGACACACTGGAATATCGCAGTAAGATTGAAATTGATGGACAGGTCCGGATTGTAACTGTCCCGGGATTTGATGTCTGTGCCTGTTGTGGTACACACGTGAAGCATTGCGGTGAAATTGGAATTTTTAAAGTGGTAAATACCCAGAATTATAAGGGCGGAATCCGTATTAGTTTCTTATGTGGATTTCGTGCGCTGGATGATTATAAGAAGAAACAGCAAAGCGTTGTAAATATTTCGAACAGTTTGTCTGTCAGACAGGAGGAAGTGGCGGATGCAGTGGGTAAGCTGAAGAATCAGGTGTCGATCCTCAAGCAGCAGTTAAATGCAGCAAAGGAAAGCCTGATGATTCAAAAGGTTTCACAGATCGAGAGCAGTCTTGAAAATGTATGTGTGTTTGAGTCGGAGCTGGACACTGATGTGATGCGTGCGGCGGTCAATGCGCTGACAGAAAAGCATACTGGTTTTTGCGCAGTATTTTCAGGGGATGACGAGAGCGGATATCGTTATATTATCGGCAGTAAAGAGAGGGACGCGCGGGAAATCGGCAGCCTGCTAAGAGAAAAGTTCTCTGCAAAAGGTGGCGGAAAACCGACGATGATTCAGGGCTCAGTCTGCGCGGCGCAGGAAGAGATAAAGGGGTTATTTGTATAAATGAATCGAGAAAATCAGGTAGTACAAAAGGTGAATTATCAGAGAATATTGGACGCAGAGATCGAAAAGATTACAAAAGAAAAGCGGATTCCTACCCTGCTGCTGCATAGCTGCTGCGCGCCGTGCAGCAGTTATGTTCTGGAATATCTTTCGCAGTATTTCAATATCACAGTGCTGTATTATAATCCCAATATTTATCCGGACGAAGAATATGAGAAGCGGGTGGCAGAGCAGCAGAAATTGATTGCTGAGATACCGTCAGGAAATTCAATTTCGTTTTTGAAAGGGAGTTATGACAAGGAACGCTTCTATGAGATGGCAAAAGGTCTTGAGGATATGAAAGAGGGAGGAGCTCGCTGTTTTGCATGCTACGATCTTCGACTTCGTGAGACTGCCTGCATTGCAAGAGAGAATAATTTTGATTATTTTACAACGACGCTCAGCATCAGTCCGTTAAAAAATGCGGAGAAATTGAATGCAATCGGCAGAGCACTCGAAGAGGAATATGGGGTGAAATATCTGCAGTCTGATTTTAAGAAGAAAAATGGTTATCAACGGTCGACAGAACTATCAAGAGAATATGGATTGTATCGTCAGGATTACTGTGGCTGCGAATTCTCATTTCGAGCAAGACGCCGGGAGATGGAAAACGCAGAAAATGAAAAATTGGGGTTGCATTCATAATTTAACGTGGTATACTTGTAAAGGAAATATAAAAAGGGTGCTCACTTAAGTGGGCTGAGAGTAAGCTTCTTAGCTTTAACCTTCAACCTGATTTGGATAATGCCAACGTAGGGATATATGAGACAGAAGTAGAGCTGTGGAGATATCGCGAGGTGTTTCTGCGGCTTTTTTGATGTTAAGAAAGTGATCGCATTGGATTTGATGAATCAGAAAATTCAAAAAAGAGAGGGATTTTACATGAACAATTTAAGCATGAACACAAAGAAACTGGTATTTTCTGCTGTAGCAATTGCACTGGCACTGGTTACTTCTTATCTGAAGATTTTTTCTATGCCAATGGGAGGCTCCATCACGTTATTCAGCATGTTCTTCATCTGTCTGATCGGATACTGGTATGGACCGGCTGTAGGAATTATGACAGGAGTTGCATTTGGTCTGCTGCAGTTTGTGATTGAGCCATATATGGTCAGTATTCCGCAGGTGTTATGTGATTATCCACTTGCGTTTGGAGCACTTGGATTGTCAGGCTTTTTTGCACAGAAAAAGCATGGACTGCAGATCGGATATCTGGTAGGAGTTCTTGGCAGATTCTTCTTTTCCGTATTGTCCGGTGTCATTTTCTTTGCATCCTATGCCCCGGAAGGCATGAATCCGGTTGTATATTCTGCGATGTATAATGGTTCTTACCTGGGAGCTGAGGCTGTTTTAACAGTGATTTTATTATCGGTTCCTGCAGTTGCAAAAGGACTTGGCAGTGTAAAGGTTATGGTGAATCAGGGGGCTGTAAAATAAGTCCCTAATTAGGAATCGCCAGTTCCGACAAAATGTCGGTTCTGGCGATTCTTTGTTTTGACATCTATTATCTGGGGTGATTTTTAATTCATGCCCTAAAAAAGTGTGCACT
>JAQUVD010000063.1 GCA_028693555.1 Hespellia sp. | reverse complement strand
TGCAGGATAACTACTAATTATCCATATCATTATATCAGATTCCATGCTATCTTTCCACAAAAACAACTCTAATCCGACATAATTTCGTACAAATCATTTTAGATACTATATCCCCAATAATTCAAGATACGACAAAAAGACCATCCCTGTACTTTTTGATGGTTTTGACTTCATATTATCCGATTCTCCTTTAGGCTGCCAAGCCAATAATCCTCATTTTCTTTCTCGGATGGAATTCCTTAAGTATCTTAGTCTGCACTGCTACAGCTATGTGAATATAAATTTGTGTGGTTTTAATTGAGCTGTGACCGAGTATCTGCTGGACACAGCTTACATCAACGCCTTCTTCAATTAAGTAGGTAGCAAAGGAATGTCGGAACATATGTGGGGTAATATGCCGTTCTATCCCTGCCAGACATGTATACTTTTTTACCATTGCACGTATAGACTGTTCTGTGAAACGACTGCCTCGTTTGTTCACAAAAAAATACCCTTGTTTTTTAATTGCCGCTTCATTCTCTTTATAGTATTCTTTTAACAGATAGATAATATCCTGATCACCAATTTGTATATACCTCTCTTTTCCCCCTTTACCCATAATCCGCATAAGTCCAGACTCTAGATTAATGCAGTCCCACCGAAGATTCGAAATCTCGTATACCCTTGCCCCCGTAGCAAAAAACACCTCAACAACAGCCACATCTCTTAATTTCTGCCCTCGTCGTTTTTCATTGTCCGCATCCATATGCCGATACATAAAATTCAATAATTGTTCAATTTCATTTTTTGGAATAATCCTTGGTAATTGCACATTTTCTTTGAATTTCACTTTAATTTTTCTGAACGGACTATCTGCAATAATTTCCTCTTCTTCCAAATAATTATAAAAAGCTTTTACACTCGCCAGCTTTCGCTTTACTGTTTTCTGCTTGAATTTTTTATGTAAATCTGTAATATATTTTTCAATTTCTTCCTTTACAGGGTCATCACTTTCAATAAATTCAAAATACTGTCGTATATCTATTCTATACGCCTTTAACGTTTTTGAATCTAGTTCTTTTCTGAATTCACAATATTCCAAATATGCCTGTACTTTTTCTTTTATTTTCATGATAGATCCTCCACTTTAAAATTGGTTTTCTCTATCTTATCGTATTATCTTAAGTATGACAATTCGACTATTTGTCATCGATGTTCAATGTCGGACTATAATCATAATGTTGTCCGTTATAATCAAACGTATAATCTGCTTTACCTGTCGGAAAGCCGGTTCCTATCAACTTCAATGTACCATCGTGTGCCTGGCAATGCATAATGTTGATAAAAGAATTGATGTACACAAATGCAGGAATATCGGTTGGTCCTGCCATATTATATGCTTCACGCAAAAGAATCGAATAATTTAAATCCTTTTTCAATCCCACATGATATACGCTGGATTCATTATGTGTATCCCATGTTTTAGAAAAACAAACATGATCATTCTCTTTGATAATGACCTGCTGAAGCAAACCATGCTGAGTAGAGACATGGCAGCTATTTTCTATCTTAAGATCTCCTTCGCCCGGCTGAACCGGAGAACTAACAGGCTCTGTACCGTCATAATGCAAGGTAATGTTAAACTCCGTGCCAGTAGCACGGTACTTCGCTCTTAGATTCGCATTTGGATCAAGTACCCATGTCTGAGCGCATGTATCAGAATTAAAAGTAGAATCAACACGAATACCATTCTGAATTGTCGGAGGTAAATAACCGATTCCTCCTCTGCTAATATTCTCAAACGTTACTGTTTTACTTTGTCCCAGATACAAAGTTTCTGTTTCAATCCGATCTGTATACTCAGCTCCACTAAATTCCCTTTGCGTAAAAGACACCGTAAAATATGATCCCGTCCACGACTCATTGTCAAATCTGATTTCAGAAATATGTTCCGCATCGCCCATGACCATACCCTCTCTTTCGTATATTGACCATTATCACTTTCAGAATTAAATCATTATTACTTCTGATACTTTTCTTTTAATCTACAAAGTTCCTCTTCCAGCTTCTGTTTCTGCTGTTCTGCCTCGCGTTTCTCTTCTTCCAGCCTCTGAATCACAGCGTCCTTCTCTTCTGCCACTTCCTTACGGATCTCCGCTTCCCGTTCTTTGATTTTCAAATACATGAGATTAACCTCCTTATCCGTCTTCACATCCTCCACCATATCTTGCGCCATATAGATTTTTCAAAGGTACTCTTCCACCGTCTAACCTAAATAAATCTTAGCAGTTCCTGTATTTGTTCATAAGCATCTCTTTGAGTCATTTCAATTTCTTCATCATCAAGTAAATCCATAAAATCCAAAACATCTTTAGGGCCTGAATGTTTCTCTGATGAGAATTTATCGGATAGCTTCTGTTTCATATCCAAGACCAGTTTTTGATCCTGCACTTTTGTAAACTCATTGGCAAGTTTTCTGACACCTCCAGCATAATGCTTCACTATGAAATAAATATCATATGCATCCTTTGCTTTTCCTCTTCCCAGTGCAGCAGTTTTCATAATAAGATATGGCACTACTGCGATTACATTCACAGTTGCCACATCTATTGCACCATCCGGTCTTTTTGCTTCAACCTTAATCTCTTGCGGTGGAAACTTAAATGCGAAATTGCCACCGGTTGCCTTCAATGCTCGCATTCCTGATAACCGTTCTTTAATAGAATTTTCTGCATAGACTGATATCCTGAATCCTGTAATGTCAGATGATTAATCAGTACATCTACATCGACGCTACCTATATGTTCCTGATTTGGAAACATCAAGTCGGGTACCCAACCGCCTACAACCCGTAAATCATCCTTGTATTCACCAAACAAACTTATCAAGTGAACCCTCACATGACTGAAGTCACGTGCTTCCTGTTTCGGCGTAAATCGCCACAAAAAATGCTGGTCTTATGCTTACTCCACAGGCGTAGATTATACTGTTTGGACAGTTCCTGCCCTACAGTTTTTTGTTTCCTTTATAAGTAATATTTTTTATTATGCTGCCATTTGACAGTACATCTCATACCCTTTGTTTCTAATGTTGATCGCTGCGTTTAAGTCTCGATCCAGGTTCATTCCACACTCACAGATATATCGTCTCTGTTCCAATGATATTTCCTTCACGCTCCCACATCGGCTGCAAGTTTTGGATGATGGATACCATTTATCAACAACCATCAGCTGTTTTCCGCGATCTGCAAGTTTATACGCCAGCATGGATGTGAACATCCCATACCCATTATCTAATGTAGCCTTTCCATTCCTAAAGCCTTGATTAGACATACTGCGCATATTCAGATCTTCGATGCACACCATATCATACCGATTGGCTATCTCGGTTGACTGCTTATGCAGGAAGTCCTTTCTCTGGTTTGCTGATTTCCGATGGATTTTGGCTATCTTATGTTTCTGTTTCTCATAATTCTTAGAACCGATGACTTTGTGCTTCTGTTTCCACTGGGCTTTTGCTAACTTTTTCTGATTCATACGGTAAAAATGCGGCATATGCGCACACTTTCCTTCTGAATCCATATAAAGACCATCCGACTTATAATCAAGTCCTAACACCTTGTTATAACATACTCCTATTGGAATTATCTCTGCTTCATAAGCATACAGAACTGACACATAGAAACTGCCATCACGTTCCATCACAATTGTTGCCTGCTTGATGTTCCATAAGGTGTCTGCCTTTCGGTGAATAACAGCCCGCACTTTTCCCAACTTTGGGAGCTGAATCATATCTTCGAATATCTTAATGTTTCCGTTTGTAAAATTCGTTGTATAAGATGTCCGGCTGCGATGCCTGCTCTTAAATCTTGGATAACCTCCCTGTTTTTTGAAGAACCTTTGATATCCTGCATCCAGCGCATAGATTGCATTCGTCAACGCAAATTTATCCACTTCCCTTAACCATGGATAATCCTTTTTCAGTATACGATTGCAATCGTTATTGCAATCCGTTCGGCTCAGATGCTTCTGCCCTTTTTCATATCGCTCTTTCTGCCGGGAAAGATAATGATTATACACAAAACGACAACAGCCAAATGTATTCCATAACTTCTGTTCCTGTTCCTTTGTCGGATAAATACGATACAAAAATGCTCTGTTCACAGACCTCACTCCTACTTCTTTTTCTGACTCTCAATGTAATGCTTCACCTGCTCAAAACTTCGGTCACTTACCGTGACGGCACAGTAACTCGGATTCCAGAGATGTCCGCCCCACAAACTTGATTTCAGTTCCGGGTGATCAAGAAAAAGTCTTCTTGCCAAATTTCCTTTCATGATCTTGATCATATCTGAAATCAAAAACTGTGGTCTACAATCTAGTAAAAGATGGATATGATCCGGCATGGCCTCCATTGCCACTATCTGAAATGCATACTGCTCTGCAATAAGCTGAAGCAAGTCTTTACACTCCTGTGCTATTGCATCTTTAAGAATTTGTTTACGATATTTTGTACACCAGACAATATGGTATTGTAAGGAGTAGGCATACCCACGACCATACGTAAGTTTTGAAATATTGTTTAAATCAAATGTTTTTTCCATAACATATAATACCATATGTAAGCATATAAATCAAGGCATTTTCGAATGTACGTTCTGCTTCATGCTGTATAAAATAGTTCGAAATCAGTTCGTGAAAGATCGTGAATGAACAGCAATTCGAAGACAGATAAAGTAAAATGAATAAAATCCTCAAGTGCCGGAAGGCACATAATTATTTTATGCTGACTAACTCACAACTAAAGTAACGAGAATGCGTCAGCATTGTTTTCAATCAAAACACGATGTGCTGCTTCTTTCTGACCTTCGGTGGTAAACGCACCATAGTCGGTACTGTCATTTAACTTGCCGCTCTATTGAGCGGCAACAAGTTTTTATTTTTTTCTGCAATCCACTGGCAGATTTTCCGACCATGGAAGCAGGCTTTCGCAGAAATCGTCATTCTTATCATCAAGATGTTTGGGGATTTCTGTCAGAAGATATTTGAAATAATCATAAGGCTTCAGGTTATTTGCTTTTGCTGTTTCAGCCAGGCTATAAATGACGGCGCTGGACTCAGCACCTGCGATAGTATCGATCATCACCCAGTTTTTCTTTCCGATACAAAATCCACGGATAGACTGCTCCGCAGCGTTATTGTCAATCGGAACAGCTCCGTCTTCCAAAAATACACGAAGGTATTTTTCCTGATTAATCGAGTAACTGAAACCGTTATAAGTTTTCCCTTTTGCAGGAACCTTAGTGAGGTTTTCCTTTACCCATGCAAAGTAAGCATCAACCAACGGCTTCACTGTAAGCTGGCGATGTTCCATTCGTTCCTCGAATGTCATATCAGTGAGTTTGTTTTCCTCTCTGTATATGGCCTGAATCTGTTTCAATGCAAGATATGCAAGTGAATTATTCCGGCTTGATTTAGGCAACGCTTTTACAGCTTCATCAAACCGTCTTCTCGCATGTGCCCAACATCCAGCTATCTTCAAGTCTTCACGTTCATTCTCAATTGTGTGATAGACTTGATATCCGTCTGTTACGCAGACTCCTTTGAAATCCTTTAGGAATCTCCGTGGATGACTTGCATTTCTGGATGGCTGATATTCATATAAGACGATATGCTTATCTGCATTCAGTCGACCGGTGCGGTATACCCACATGTAATGCTTGTCCCCAGTGGTTCGATTCTCTTTTGTGACACGAACAGGAGTTTCGTCTGCTTGAAGGACATGATAGTCATACATCTTTTTATGAAGATAATCATAAAAGATTGACAGATATCTTTCGGCGCAGAGGATTGTCCAATGGGCCATTTCTCCCCGAGTGATATGAAGACCATATCTTTCGAATTCCTGTTCCTGACGATAAAGAGGGACAGCATTGACATACTTTGCATTGATAATAGCAGCTTCCAGCGATTCGGATACTAAACTGTTTCTTAGTAGATATCCTGGATGATCAGCCTTCTTGAAATGATTATCTTTTTTCGATTTATATACACCAACATGATGTTCTTCAACCTCTACTTTTGCAGGGGTGAACTTATATCGATCATAAATTTCATCCTCAAGCTGATACCAGCCATTTTCACCGAATTCAGCAATCAACTCTGATTCTGACATCATATGTGATACAGGAACGACCGGAAGATCTTTCAGATCCTCTGCGCGTTTGCCTTTTATTTTCTTAGTTCTTGGCTTTACAGTATCCTTTTCATCATAGTCAGTAATGGATGCAACTGCTTCTGCTTCATTGAAAAAAACAATTTCACCATCCACCTCAAGGAAAGCAATCTGATTATCTGTATCCAGCTTCTCGGAAGATTTCCCGAAACGATGATTGTTCATTACCGACAGTTGCTCTAAGACGAGCTGTAGTTTATTATCGATGTCATTAAGCTGTGACTGCTGAGCAAGAAACAGCTGAACGATCGTAGCCTTGTTAAATTTATTCAGTTGTTCTTCTGTATATTCCATCGCCATAGAGAACCTGCCTTTCATGGTTCTATTATAACGTATTGGACGTAATAATGCGAATCGCAAATGCCCTGGGATTCGGCATTTTGCCTATGCTTACAAGCTTCCAGAAATCAATTGTCCGCTTACTAAAATGCTCCTTTTTGAATTGATTCGTATAGATTACAAGGTGAATACTGGGAAATTACAGCCCTTTAGATGCATTACAACCCGTTCCAGTTGTGTGGCTTTGCAACTATGAAAGCCTAAAAATCATCGATTGAATTTCTCTGTTTTGCACAAGTTTATGCCATGTGTTCTGGTGGATTCACTTGTTTAACAGCCTTTTTCGGAGCAACGGTAAGGCCTTCCATTAACCAGCGGAACTGTTGCTGCGAGAGATTCCGGACTTCTGATTCAGATCGTGGCCATTGGAAGTTCCCTTGCTCCAGTCTTTTATACAAGAGCAGATAGCCGTCGGATTCCCAAACCAATCCCTTGATGCGATCCGTTCGCCTGCCGCAGAACAGATACAAAGTATTCGGAACAAATGGTTTCTTTTCCGGTTTTGATTCTATGATCGCCGCCAGTGAGTCAATCCCAAAGCGTAAATCTGTATAACCAGTTACAATGTAAATTTTTTCAAAACAAACCGCATCATTTAACATCCGCAGCCACCTGCAGTACCATCTTCAGAAGTTCTGGCGATGTTGCATCAGAAACAGCAATCTGAAGCTTTCCTATAGTGATTTCAACAGCACTACTTGTGCGGCTGGTAATCAGATTTGAAGGAACTGGAACAATACTTTGCGCAATTGGTTCTTCTGAAATATTTTGCAAACAGGCCTTACGCACTTCACGAAGTCGATAGTAATAATTTGCCACATTTAATTCATGCTGCTCACACCATTCTTTTACAGATGTTCCAGGAATTCTGTTTTGACATTCCCGGATCTGAGTTGCCCACTCTTGCAGGCGATAATTTCTAGCGACTGATGATGTTACTGATCTCATAGACTAGCCTCCAATACTATAGATGTATAAAATGTTGAGTCTCAACTTTTTATATTTGGTAAGTCTATTGTCTCAAAAGTTTAGTGAAAAGTCTACGCACTGACTATGGTGCGTTTACCTTCGGTGTAATCCAGACTGCTTCTCAAATCCTCAGCATGTATCATACAATAATCTCCTTTGTCATAATAGCGTCAGCTATTTCCTCTCCTCTACCTTTCAATCCTCTGCAATCAAGATAAATCTGAACAGGCGATACCACTTGACTACCTTGAATCTGCCTGCTGTTTTCCAGTACACATTCATTATATGGCACAATCAGAAACACATTGGAACCGCTATCTACTTTTTTAAGTTGCAGGTAATCCAGTGCCTCCTGCATATCCTCTGATTGAATGTAGCAATGAACCCTTTTATATCTCACCACTGGCTGATATCGCACTCCACCCGCAAATCCAGTCAGGTAATAATCTATTCCACACTCTGTTTTCATCTGTCGTAATCTTGTCTCAAATGCTGGGATATTTTCCAATGTATAGGCTTCTACGGTTTCATTTTCTCGATTTCCATAAATCTGTGACCATTCTTTTAGCATTTTTTCTATTTCGATCAGTTGGATACCATCCTGATTCTGTTCTATCCATGCATGATTCATCAAAAAATCTTTTACTTTTGAAACTTGTCCAATACTACAGCTGCACGCTTCGGCAATTTCTTTCATACGCCATGTTCTCTGTGAATCTTGAACCATAAACCGCAAAATTTTAGAAGACACTACTGACGAACGTTCAAAAATAGACTTCAATGCTCGTTTTTGTATCTCCGTATTTTTATTTCCGGTAACATGAACGAATAGTGAATGGTACTGGAATTTACAATTTCCAGCCACATCAATATATCCAAGATTAAACCTATCGCAGATATCTTCTGATGCTTCTGAAATGTATGGGGCAGCAATCAAATGATACCCTTCTCCTGTAATTTGCTCTCCCTGACTCTGTATTTGTTTCGGAAATCCATTCTTCACAAAATGAAGTGTCGCAATGAATTCATAACCATCTTGTATTTCGATTTCAAATACAGTACTATGTTCTGTTTTATTTTTTAAATCACATTTTTCCACAATGGGAATACGAAGGATTAACTGTTTGAATTTCTCTATCACTTCTTGTTGTTTCACTTTTATGCTCCTTTTTACCATTTTGGTGAAATCGATTATATCAGTGAAACGTCTTGTTTGTCAACAATATTATATTATCTCAAGTCGTAACAGCAAATATTTTTGAACAGTAGGAATTAGTAGCAACAAGTGCACACCCGCAAGATAAATTGCAGCTACGCACTGTTCTTATATTGACCTTTTTAATAGGTCTAGTAGCAATGTGATTTACTTCTCATACTTTTCTTTTAATCTACAAAGCTCCTCTTCCAACTTCTGCTTCTCCTGCTCTGTCTCACGTTTCTCTTCTTCCAGCTCCTGCTTCTGCCGCTCTGCCTCGCACTTCTCTTCTTCCAGCTGTTGAATCACAGCGTCCTTCTCTTCTGCCACTTCCTTACGGATCTCCGCTTCCCGTTCTTTGATTTTCAAATACATGAGATTAACCTCCTTATCCGTCTTCACATCCTCCACCATATCTTGCATTGTTTTCAATTGTCTATTGCTGGCGTTTACGGCATTTGTCTCTTCAATAAAGTGAAGAAGTTCTCGAAGTTCCTGCTTCGGATTCCCTTCGGTTCCCCGCGTGTATAGATAAATCGTTCTCGCCCCATCTTCATAAGGCATATCTGGTTCTTCGACACATCCATTCTTAACTGTGTAAACCATACGATTTCGGTCAAATGGATCAAATGATGTAATGAATATTACATAGACCTGTTGTAGATCTTTATAATCTTCCCCAGAGCCAAACACATTCACATCAATCTTGGAATGATAAAACCGTACACGTTTCGGCAGTTCCTCTTTCTTTCCGTCCCCATTCTCAGGTTCAATATCATAGATTGCACCCGTCTGCGTCCCATCCTCATGTTCTTCCACATAGACATCAAGACGAGTCCCGTGCTTCTCCGGATTGCTCCCATAATAAACCTTCTGTGCCACAATCGTAACGTCACTCAGTTCTCTGTCCAGAATCGTATGTAACATTTCTCTACAAAATGGCGCGCCGTACTTACTAGAAGATGCCACACTGTACATTAAGAAATCATCGAGCAGATTCAGATGTTCCAATGGTCTTTCCGTTACCAGCTTAACATTGTTTCCCATATTCAATTTTCCTCCTTTGCAGGAGGCCTGTCATTTCGATGAACTCCTGCTTCTTTTGTTTTCTTATTGGTGATTTCGCATAGAGTTTATGAAATGATTTTTGATGGCATAATGCCTAGATATGAATTTCATGATATATGCTGATTCTATTGTAGCAAATCTCATAGGATTTGCAAGGAAAAAATGCAAATAAATCGAATTATTTTTCATCCGTTATATTGGAATTTGATGCCTTGTCCAGTTCTTCCACTGTAGCATTCAAATTTGCCTTCACACGGTTTTCATGCCTCCTGACTTTATTGCAAATGGTTATAATACATAAAAACGTCGGAACTATTAAAGCAGTAGCAGGCTATGATTCCTGCTTTACAATCACCATATCGGTTACACTGCTTCCCCAAATGTATCTTTGGCGTCCCGTGATAATGTATGAGCCAATCCAACCACGTTTGAGTCGTGTAGTAATTCGTTAGTAGAAGCCACGTTAAATCGTAGGGACGGGCTTTAAAGCACAAAGCGTTGGGAAGTGTAGCGAGAATGCCCTTCCTTGGAGCATATGAAAGCCTTATTTCATATGCTTTTAATGCATGTTCCACCCAAGACCGTATTTCACTAAACCTCCACAACTTTTGATGTACGTAAAATACATATGTAAATAGATAAGTTATTCTTTTGCCCGATCCAAATCGTTTAGGGATGCAAGAACAAATGTTCTGGGTATTATCTTGTCGAATTTTGTTATATAATTTACCATTATATAAGTAATTTTGAGGCGGGAAAATGAGGACGAATATAAAAACCATATTAATAAATATTATTTCTAGCGTTATTTTTTGGATTATATCTACAATTTTAGTAGGTAGCGGGATACTTTATTCGCTAAGAAAAATACTTTTATCTCTAAAGAAAAATAATGTTACTGTTTCAATGATGACACTTCTTATTTTGATTTGTTCGTTTATTATAGCAACGGTATTACTTTGTATTTTTTTTAGAATGCTCATAAACAAAAAGTTTTCAAGTGTTAAGTTTAAAATAAGTGATATAGATGATTACTATTTTGATGAATATGAGAAACAAGTCACTATTTATAAAAATGGAAACGGAATTATTATTCATAAATTTGTCGTAATTGTTAAAGATATTAATAAATTTAAGAAGATACGTAGAAAGTTAAATATTTCAGATGGTGCAAAGACATCAAGATTCCCAACCCTTGACGAAATGAGAAGAACACCAAAATCAGATAGGTTTAAAGACTTCGGATTTTGGTATTCTTCGGAAAATAATATAATTTCAAACGTGACAGAATCATATTGGGATGATAATTCTCCCCACGAAAACAAAAAAATAAAAAATGACCCAAAGGAACTACGTTGGATTTTTAGAATAAACAAAAATAAAATACAAATCGGTGTCCCATACGAGATACGATACATCATCAGCATACCTGGATTATCTCCTTTGGAAGATGGACGGTTAAATCCAAATTTGCAAAACGAACCTGATATAAATACGGTTTCATGTATGAAGGTTGATCACAAAATCAAAAAATTAAAGTATACAATATCTTTTGAAGACGGCATAGATTTAGAAAGTGTTCCAGTTGGAAAATGTAGATATGCAGAACAAGATTCTTCAAATGAACTTGACATTCCATGTAGTGAAGTTTATGATATATTATATACAAAGTATTGCTTCTTTATTGAAGCACCTAAATTTGGAAGCAACATTAACATCTCATGGAAATATAATAGACTATGAGAGATTGCAAAGAAGGGATGATACAATGAAAAAAATAAGTTACACACTGGAAAAAGATGGTGGAGATTAACGTTTATATTCAAATTTATATAATTATTAAAAGGGGCTGTAAAAAAGGTCTCCTAAAAGAAAAATCGCCCAGACCGTAAGGTCTGAGCGATTTTTTGGTATAATTAATTATGCGAATAAATAAAAACACCAATGATAATTATACTGTAAGACAGTTAAAATTACCATTGGGAATCGAAAAATTAATTGTAAACGTCAAACCGCTCGCCTAGGCAAGAACGATTTTTTAGTGCATACTTGAATAAATCAATAGATTTTTTCAAGGAGGTACTAAACAAACATGGATCAATGTACGCATGATGTTCGTTCAGCCAGGTGGAAACAGATCCTTCTGGAGTGCCAGC
>JAQUVD010000062.1 GCA_028693555.1 Hespellia sp. | reverse complement strand
AAAGGTAGATTTTCCGGCACCCTGTCCACCCACAAGACAAAGCATATATTCAAACTTACATCCTGGTACAAATACTCTTTGAATGGCACCAAGCATAAATAATTTAATTGCCTCGTATTGATACTCCGTATCCTCTACTCCTAGAAAATGTGGCAAGGCATACAGAGCATTACATCAAAACATTAAGAGCATCCGAAATTGATGAAGACGATTATTTCAGTAGACTAATTGGAGAAGACATTACTGCAATTGCAAAGAACCTGAAAGAGATCCACAAAAAAGATAAAGAAACGTGCGATAACCACTCTCCTCTATCAGAGGCACTAGATATCATAGAAGAATTCGAACAAGCCACAGGAGCATTGAAAAAGACTCTTGTTATTTTAGGCCATCAATTAGATATGAACATCACCAAAATGGATCCTTGTGACCTACAAGCATTTACTAATATAATCGAAAAATATTCCAATGCTTACAAACGCCAAATTGCTGGAAGAGGAAAATCAAGAAGATAACAAAAAAACTGCCAAGCTCAATCAGCCTGGCAGTCGTCATTTTATGGGATAGCTACCTATGGTAGCGCAAGGGTATCAACCCTTGTTCGAAGCTATGCTTCGCAAAGATTATCGTCGATTTCAAAATCGGCAGATAACGTGCTGATACATCCCTGTAAGGGTATGTATAGAAGTGCGCCCTTAGGTTCTAATGAATACTTTGAACTTTACCTTTTTTAACATCTCACCCACACATAATAAACTACACGCCTTAGTCATTTCACTAGACCCAGCATCTTGGAATATGTATCCACATACGCCTCCGCCTTCCCACAAATCAGAATTTGCAGCATTTACCACCGCATCAGCCTTTAATTTAGTTATACCTATCTTTTGAATCTTAATCGAATTCATTAACTACTCCATATCTGCAGCAAAAACATTACTAAGCGTCTTCTTCATCTTTTCAGCATTACCTTTTATAGGTGCATTAGGATCTAAGATACTAATAATTTCAGCATAATCATCTTCCGAAAGATTACATACAAGATCTAATCTCTGTTTAGCTCTTGATGTTCCAACATAGAATTCAAGACCTTTCTTTCCAACAAAGGAATCCTTCTTCAAATCAAGCATAACGATGGCATCAGCCTCAAGACCTTTGAATTTTCTACAAGTAGAAACTTTGTAAGACTTTCCACTATACTGATATACATGATATCCGGCAAATTCACCCTTTCCTTCACTTAACCGATCCGCTAAACAGCAGAAATCAATCTTTCCAGGTGTGAGAATAATGATGTCTTCAACCTTGTTTTCAATATACTTATCCAAAATCTTATTGACCGCACTAATCGCGCTGCTATCATTGTTGGCAATATGCATTACCGGTTTAATAGGCTCGAACCAACAACATGCAACCGTAGGTTTAATTGCTTTATTCTTATTATCCTTAAGAGGCGTTACTGATGTACGCGCAATTTCCTTTGTGTTTCTGCAATTCTTCTTAAGAGACAATCTACAATCACTGTTTGAAATGCAATCAGGGAGCTTATATTCTACATCACTTGATCCCTGAATCATCTGATACTTATCATAAAATAGATAGAAAGTTCCTCCTACCGATAAAGCCACTTCCTGAATAGTATCAATGATAGAACAGTTTCTCTCTGCATCTTCCTGTGAAATGCAGTAAGATTTGTCAATCAAACCAAAATCTTGTCCTTCATCAACGATAACATGCTTATATCCAAACTTTTCAGGATCACCAACACAATCAATAAGCCAATTCATCAATCCATCAAAATCTTTATAATTACCTGTAACATCCTGTGTAAATTGAGATATTGTTTTAAAATCAACATTCTTATATTCAGCACGACGTGATTTTATTGGGTTATTCTTATGCGCTTCATTAAGATGATCACAAAGTAGTCTATTATAGCAAAAAAATAAAACTTTTTCTCCTTCTATGCTATGTAACTTCGCCTTATAGGTTGCAATCATAGTTTTTCCAGTTCCTGCAGCACCATTTATGACTGCAGTATCCTGATCTTCAAGGAAATCAAGTAACTTATACTGCTCATAAAGAAGTTGGTTCATCTGCTCTTCCATTACAGCACTTTTAGCTGTTGGCGAAGGAACAAGATTAAATGCTGGACATAATACTGAATCCATCAACAGCTGGAATTCATCATCCGATAACTTAGTCTCATCCGCAGTATATTTAAGTTGTGCTGGTAATGTTAGTGAAAAAATATCAGCAATCTTTTTAGTAGGATTAATTAAATCTTCCGTCACCATCGTAAACCTTGCATCCGCATTATCTGGCAATCCAGCTCTTGTAATATCATCAAAATCAAGTTGAGATACCTTAAAGAACCAAACTGCATGCATAACCTTACAACGTCCAAACAGTTTCTGCACCTCTTCATTCGGATGGACTTTTATCTTAGAAATAATTGCTCTTTTCGCTGTCGCAATCTGATTATATGGACCATCATGTTCCATTGCCTTACCACTTGAATATCTCCAAGTACGATTAGCTCCATCATATTTAATATTTGCACCATTTTTTGCTTCAATACAGAGAATACCCTTCTTTGCATTGGCAACAACAAAGTCGAGTTCTCTCTCATATAACACATCATTTTCTACCACTGTAGCCTTTACGCTATGAAATACATAATAATCATCTGGTAATTTCTTCAGTGCATTAAAAACGATTCCTTCATCACTCTTTGGATCAAATTCTTTCGCAACGGGTGGTACCATACGTGCCATAATTATTCCCCATCTTTCTTTACATGACTTAGTACTACTTCTGCATCAATATTTTCATCGATAATATAGCAGTACCAATCATATTTCTTAAGTATTTTATACTGATTCTTTGTAGCCTCAGTGAATAATGCCACGTGACTCTTTGCCCAGAATAATTCTGGCCAAATTTCACATTCTGTAGCCGGAAGACTACTATCACCATTAATAATAGGATTCTCGTATTCTCCATCTTTAGCCACTTCGATCAGTTTCTTAATTCCAATCTCTTCAGATTCATCATCTGACATATCAAGAAGTTCTTCTAACTGACTAAGTGTATCTGGATTTGCAGATACATCTTGCGCCTCATAATTAAGTTTCTTTGTTCCGATTTCTTCTGATATCGGTGGCTTTGGTGCTGGCGTACTTACTGGAGGCTTTGGTGTACTTTCAACGACACCATTTAGCAACCAATCAAGATATTCGTAAGCTATACCACGGGATATCTCATCATGGAAGAATTGATTAGAATAATTTCTCAAGCATCCATAACATGATGTTTCTGGAGTACATCCACACTGACCAGACACTTTATTTCTTGCTTCTCTTAAAACCTTCTCAAAGTTCTGATATATGTGCTTAACAAATCCAGAACCGCCTGCTGTATCGTCAAATAATACTAATTCCTGATTTTCAGTCACACATCCACTTATATCATCACGTGAAATATCTAGTGCCTTACTTGCACCTTCCAGGATTGCATAAAGCACTGACAAATACTGTTCTTTAGGCTGTGTACCTTCTGGAAGTTTCATTTTTACATCATGACTTGGTAATGCAATCTTCATGATATCTGTTGAGAATTTATGACCTAGTGATGCATTTATAAAGCTTCTATTTGAACAAGTTTTCTTGTACTTGGTCTCATGCTTATTACCCTTAAGAAGAGTTGCTGGATCCTTCGCAAAGCCACAACTTGGGCAAATATGTAAGCCACGGCCATTTGTACCTTGATTTAATACAAAGAGTTTTCCTCCTGGAGAATATGTAATCTTAACATCCTTACCTTTAATCGAAATTACATCGTCTTTTGCTTCAGCCTTTTGTTTTTCAGTAAGTCCATCTGTTTCCCAGAACTGTGTCTGTGTTGCATAGTAAGTACTCGGTCTGCTTTCTCCTACTGGCTTTGGCTTATATTCAACCCGTGTTGAAAATCCAAATAATGGAATAATGAAGATCTTTGGATTCATTAACGTATCACAGAATTCACATCTCTTCTTAGGTTCCTCTTCAAGATTTACTGTTGCAGCAACCATTTTGCCTTCAGGATGATAAATCTTCTTACACTGTGGACACTCATGATAAATATATGCTGGCCATCCTTTATCCGGAATGGTGTTGATAGCATAACTTTCCCATACCTTACCATTTGCAACAATCTTTGCAGGAGGTGCAAACTCACTAATAGCCATCTTTAAATCACGCGAAAGATCTATTTTTTTTGCTTCCTCTTCACTTCCACCAATTATATCAAGTGATACAGTATCAATAGGGAATCCATATTTAGGTAATACACCCTTGGCACTAAGGAAACTAATAGAAGGTTCGTCCTCAAGTGTAGCTACCAGTTTTTCTGCAGCAATAGCTCTATAGTGTATTTTCAATGAACTACCTTCGCCATCATCTGCACCATTAATTTCAGCAGCGAACTTCTTAAGACCCTCTATATCTGATGTTCTTTCAACAATGGCCCTCGTCAAAGAACCTTCACCACCAGTAACATCCTTAATAAATGCCCACGCACCAACACCAAGATCTTTACATACATCAGCCGGCATAACTTCATGTATGCTTTTGAATAAGTCAGCTGGATGTTGCTCAAGTTCAGCCTTAAGCTCAGTAGCCATATTAGTAGCTTCTTTGTATGAAACAATCTTTTTTGTTCTATCATTGAAATACTCTGGGTGTCTCTTAAAGAACCATGCAACTACGATAGAATTCAAATGTCTCTCTGCAATCTTTTCATTATCGATTTCCAAGATTGGAGGATGAATCTTTCCTGCAATAATCTGAGCCGGATCGTGATAGAAAGTCATATCATGACTACTTCTTCTTGAAAAAGTAACCGAGAAAGCAGCTGACGAAGTACGTCGTCCTGCACGTCCTGCTCTCTGAATATAATTAGCTGTCTCAGGCGGTACATTTCTCTGGAAGGTAGCTTCCAATTCACCTACATCGACACCCATCTCAAAGGTTGTTGAACAGCTAAGAACATTTATTTTTCCTTCTTCAAAATACTTCTGATATTCACCCGCAGTCTTCGAAGAAAGCTGAGCTGTATGCTCTCTTGAAACCATTGGTATTAACTTGCTATCAGCAAAAAGATTACTGTAATATGGCTCTTCATTTGTTCTTGAATGACTTACTTCTTCCAGTCTTCCATCACATTTCATTTCCGGACAGAGACCTCTTATTGAATAACCATATGTCTTGCCACACTTTGTACATCTGAATAATTTATCTTTGTCTGTAACTAATCTAAAATTCCACTTTGTGTGATTAAGCTGATATACTACTCCCTTAGATGAATCCTGCGTCTGGATAATATATTTTTTATTCATGAGTTTTAGTAATAAAGCATATACCAAATTAAGATTCTCTCTGGCCTTTGCATTCTTTTCATCTGCATCAAGTGTCTCATCATCAATCAACTTAAGCATGATACCCAAGCGCTTATTAGGTACTTTATCCTGTGGAACGAAACCATATGTATGACCATTTCTTTCAATCTGAGAACCCGTTTGACGGAAATACCCTGTATGATTCTTAGGCGCAAGAAAATCATTAGTTGCTCTAATATTATCAGGGTAATTATTAGCCCCCTTCTGACGGAGAGTATCCATCATATACCTGAGCAGATTCCACAATTCTTCGCCTTTTAATCCGGCCAATTCGGAAGACCTCTGAATTAATGCAGTAAACGGTTCTGGTTCAATCTGAATAAATCCAAGACCTTCTAATCCGGTCTGAATATCTGGACTAATGAATTCCTGCATTACATATAAAGCAGCTAATTCCAATTTTTGATCATCAGTCATAGCATCTTTTCTTTCCTGATCAAAAGAATATAAACCAGAATCATCTGCAGCATTTCTAACACGCTTAATCAAATCACTTACACATAAAGTATTGTTCTCAGCTTCACGCAGACATTGAAGAATAACCTTTCTCCACATTACAAGGTTATACTTTTTCTCAAAGAAGCCAGCAAAAAAAGCAGCTTCTTGTCTGTTATCTGAGAATATTAATAATTTTCTTCCACTCTCATCTGCAAGAGCACCAGCAAATTCATCTTCTTCATCATCGTTAAAAATATCATCATCAAATAAGTCAGCAAAAAGATCATCTTTTTTTGACACTTGGATTGGGCGTGGTGGAATTGCATCATATAAACTCTTTGCTACTGCAAATGTTGCAGGTTGATTAGCTGTAAGGAATCTTTTTATAAGACCCTTCTTCGTAGATCCACAGCAAGGACAACAATTTGATTCATTATCCTTGCCTCTATAAGCTAGGTTATATACTGTAACAATCTTATTTGCATTGGAATTACTACAGCAATCAGCTGGGTGTTTCTCTGCAAAAGGAGTAATTCTTCCACAGCACAAACAGAGATGAAACTTCTCTAATTCTTTCATCTTCTCTGTTTCTTCGATAGCATCATCCTCATCAAATCCTGTCAAATCCATCTCATCATTATTGGAAATGAAATAGTATTCAGGCTTATCTGAGCTACTTGTCTGAACGAAGTAATTTCCTTTGCTTATTGTAATAGTTTTACCAACAAGATATTCCTGGGTACACTTCTGGCAGTTTGCCAATTCAAATACAGAATAAGCATTATTACCAACCCATGCTTTCTCTTTACGATCAAGATAAACCATCTTCCTAGGGTAATACTGTGCAAACATACCCTCCAATGATTTAACAAATAAATGATATCTTGCCGGCAAAAGCGCAGATTCATATTCACTCTTTTTAGCGGCTGCGGCTAATTCAATTAAATCAATAAGTGCTGCTTCTTTATCTCTATCACTGACAATATCCTCAAATACTGTACTTGCAACATCACCTATTTTCTTTGGTTTACTCTTTAATGATTCATATACCTTGAATAATCTGAGATCCTTTGATAATGCCTCATATAAAACGGCTCCCTTTTCAGTCTCAGTCATATCTTTGGTTTTCTCTTTTAGTTTTATATATTCAGATGGTGAAAACTCATGACCATCAGCCGGCTTTTCACGATTGATACGCTTTGTTGTAATAACATCCTCGGCAGAAAATGGTTCGTCAAATAAATTCTCAGCAAACTGAGCAAGACCTACTTTTCCATCCTCACTACCTAATGTAGCTGATGTAGCTATACATCTAAAAGGCTTATTCATATTATGACGAATACGCTCTTTAACTCGTCTTAATAGGTATGCAATTTCTGTACCATTTGCTCCTTTGTATGTATGTGCCTCATCGATAACAATAAACTGCCAATTCTTTGCAGAAGCATTATCAAAGAAAGGTGCTGTATCAGGCTGTAACAACATGAATTCAAGCATTGCATAGTTTGTTAAGAGAATATGTGGTGGCTTTTCAGCCATCATCTCTCTACACATAAGTTCATTCGGAATTGATTTTCTATAAACTTCTTCACTATCAGTAATATGGTTTGCATCATATTCATCATGAAGACGCTTCTCGGCCTGTTCTGCTGTTTCTTTCTTTCTTTTATGCTCTGTTTCACCTGTATATCTACCAAAGGTAATATCTGGATAATCTTTCAGTAGTTTTCTAAGTTTTTTCTGTTGGTCATTAGCCAGTGCATTCATTGGAAATATCAAAAGTGCCCTAACGCCAGCATCCAATGTTCCTGCTTCTTTTTCTCTCATAATTGAGTTGAAAATAGGATACACATAACACTCTGTTTTACCAGAACCAGTACCAGTAGAAACAACCATGTTTCTATCATCTTCAATTATGTGTCTTAATGCATTTTCCTGGTGTATACGAAGATTCCAATCTTCATAATGAACACTTGGCCCCATCTTTCCAAATTCCTTGCTAACAAGACCATCTTCCGCATGTTTTTTCAAACTTTTCCCTTCTACAAAAGGCAGTGTTGTCTCAAGATATGGACCTTTTACAAATTCCGTACCTCTTACAGAAGAATGTGCCAATTCAGTAATCTGCTGATCTTTTACAGAAAGAATTGAAGCTATGTAATCTTGATAATCTGTTCGTATTTTATCCGTTGTTTCACGGGGATTCATCGACATAGTTTTTCCTCTTTTCTCTTCAAGAATATGTAAGTAGTTGCCATCAAGATATCTCGTTGAGATAATCTAGGTGCAATTACACTAGCTACAGACATAAATTTTATTCCGACATTTCTTATTCCATCTAAATCCGCTCTATCTACCGGAAGTTTTGCAAAAAATGCTGCTAAACCTTCTAAGTAGAAAAATCTCGGATAACACGCAGTTGTTAATGAAATAATGGAAGAATTAGGTCTAAACCTTTCCTCTAGCGTCTTTACATATTGTTCTGTCATCTTTTTAAGCTCTTTATCCGATTTCAGAACAGCAATGCTCTTCTCAATATCCTTGATATTTTCTTTAACAATATCTATCATCATCTGTCTTTTAACTGGATCCATTTCCATATTCCTGTTATGAGTATTCTTGTACCAGTTGACATACTGATCTACATATTTAATTTTTGCAAAATATATCCCATAATCTGGTTTCTTTGACAAATCAAAAATAGGATTATATTTTTTGTCATATCCAATCATTCCCTGAATAGCTTCTTCGTTACCTGATATTTCATTTGTAAGATTTATCCTAACTTTACTACCTGCTATTCCTCTTATAAATTTCTTCTGTTCTTCAGCTATTATTTCCGGATCCTCTTCTTTCGGCACATCCAAAAGTTGTTTTACTGAATCACGACCAATTAAATCCCTGAACTTTTCCCTCCACATGCAATCTCTGATCGAACCATCTGTTCCCATCATTAAAACCATTGCCAATTCTGTCGAATATGATTCAACTTTCTCTGCTAATTGTTTTGCGTTTGATTCATCTCCATGGCAAAGAAGTAATAAATATTCTTTCATACAAATGTCAAATACTTCTTGTGGTGCGTTCAGTTCAGTTAATAATTCTATAATTCGATATCTATCACCTCTATGCATGAAATGAACAGATATCTTTCTCATGCATTCCCTTAATTGTTCTTTCTTAGATTTAACTATTTTTGAATTAACAAAATATCCTAGGGCAACGAGTTTCTCTATATCAGCATCGTCAAGTACTTGATCTGTTATTTTATCAAGCATTTGCTCATTATCAAAAAATACATATGCTTTTCCCATTGACAAATCTTTGTTTGTATCAGAATAGATTGCTTCTTCAACCAAAAGATTAATTAAATGTTTTGAATTTTCTATAACGGTCTCTTTATCTCTACTACTCACTAAGAAAATATTCTTACCAAGTGCCAAATCCACAATATCGTCATCTTCAAAGTCAAAAATACTCTGTTCCTTCGATCCACTTACAATATAAATGCCTTCGCCTATTCTACCCGGGTATACATAGCCTCTCGTTTCTCCTGATTTTCCTAATAACGACTCAGAATACGGAATATGTACTTCCGAATAATTGAATCCAAATCTTGATAAATCAATATCTTTTCTATCATCAGCCATATCAAGAATCACGAAACTCTTCTTCTCACCTTGCTGATATTTAGGGCGAACTTCCATAGATGTTTTCTCGGATATTCTTGCTATTACAATTGTCTTTTCTTCATCGTCGTCGCACATGATGACAACTTCTGCAGGAAGAGGACAATTTCTTAGAGTATCGTAAAACATAGAAAGATTAAGATTACCTGCTCCATTCTGAGTCAACCAAATATATTTTTCCTGTTCTACACCGTTTGCGGTTTTCAGCAAAACTTTATACGAAAGTGTTTTAAATCCACCAAACGTACGGATTGTGAGCCAACTTTCTGTTTCTAATATCTCATCTAAGCCAACTTTATATACTCTGTCCGTAACATTTTCTATAACGTTCCCATCTCTATCTACAATCTCGAAATCGCAAGGTCTTACATGAAGTGTAAATTCACATGAGAAAATGAAATCGTCAGACATAGATTTTAATACGACTGGTATCTCACCTACATTTGAAGGTACTTCAACACTATAATTGGCATCATCACCGCCAACAATACATCCTCCAAACTCCATCTCCCAATCTTCTAATCGTTGGAATTTATATGTTTTCTTTAATCTACGATCATTATCAGATGTCCAACTAATAATAGGTGAATAATTAGTTTTAATCTTTGGGACATAGCTAAATTCCACCTGTTTTAAGAATCTGCCAAACTGATATAGACGTATACTGTATGTTCCATATCCATCAATTTCTTTTTTTGCCAGTTTTTTTATCTCAAAAATATTATCTGTTGAAATATCAATATCAATCTGATGAGAAACACCACCGACTCTTATTTCAAGCCCATTTGTACCCATAACACCATCCACAGTTATATTTAAGGATGGAATTTCTGTAAAAATATTGGCATTAGGACTAACTTCATCTAGAGAAAATAAAGTTTTGCCACTCAATACCATATTAATTTGAGATCTTGCAGTGATAGTATTAGAAGCTGATGCAGTTTTATATGTAAAACTTGCATCGTTACCGATTGGTGTCACAGAAGTTATACGATACTTCTCGGAATTTGTAGGATAAAATTGATCAATGACTTCTATATTCGATGTTTTCTCTATCGCTATAGTGTCAGGAATAATCATTATTCCATAAGGAGATAACAAATAATTAGTGTTTATCTGGCGTCCATTAGCATTAAAAAATACTATTTTGTCATTTTTAATTCCTTCAATTTCCCATTCTTTTCCTGCCTTCTCATCTAACCCTTCAGAGTCAGAAAGAGAAACAATATATTTTTCCGCTGGTGGTACTGCAGTGGCTAAAGTATCCGTATATCGACGTCCGCCATCGCCCATAACATTACAATAAACAGTCTTTTCAAAACCGTCTCTTGTTTTAATATTCCAGGTAGCCTCAACCACCCATTCGCTATTCATAATTGTTTTTGGAAGAATTACGCATAAACCTTTTTTACCATTATCGAAAAACAAATATGGTCTTGTTTGGAACTCTTGATTCTTTCTATTATTGACTGCAGCCTTACTCTTCTCTTGCTCTTTCCACTCAGTATAATGGCCAATATATCGAGAAGGTCTTGCACTCCTCTGCTCTGCAGCAATCATGGCATCACGCACTTCAAGGACAAAATCCACGGCTCTATCATCTTTAAATCTTGAAAGAAACCTTAGCATTGGCTTTCGAATCGTGT
This sequence comes from Hespellia sp., assembly GCA_028693555.1. Lineage (GTDB taxonomy): Bacteria > Bacillota > Clostridia > Lachnospirales > Lachnospiraceae > Hespellia. The sequence continues at coordinate 921 of JAQUVD010000062.1, read as the reverse complement.
AAGAACGCATCTCAATAAGCTCATCAATAATAAGCTGAGGGTCGAATATACCGAAAGAATCGTAACTCATGACATAGAATAAATCATCCAAACTACTTTCCGGTGGAAGACACGCTTCAAATATGATTGGCGCAATATTTATTCTTGCTTCATCTTTGGCATCTGAAAAATCCATCTTATACTTTGTGAACATTCTTCGAGCGCAACTTCCTAGTTCCTCGTGAAGATACTGTGAAATATCAACTCCAAGCTCTTCAGCAAGTGCTCCCCAGAAATTAACATCATATTTATAGCGTACAAAGAAAACCATGTATGTTGTCATGGCATGTGGATACGTTTTACACATATAACCGACATCAACGCCACTATTACCTAACACAGCGTTGATGCGTTCTTTCAAAATATCTGTTTCGTCAAATGATAATTCAAGGTCACCCCAGAATTCATATTTCGCAATTTCAGCTTTAATATTCTGTTCAATCGTTTTTAATGTCTGTCCTGATTGAATAGGATTCTCCATAGCTATTCCCCCTAGTAAGAAACTAATCCCTCTAATAAAATGTTACTTCTATTTCACATAAAACAGCTCCAAATACTTCTCATAATATTCTCGAGGTTCTGTTTTCAATCCAACTACTATATGGACATATCTATATTAACTATCATTTTAAACATATTGATTTCAGGTAACATCTACCATTCGGTATAAAAAAGGTGTAAATTCAACCTCGTCATCGCCACAAACCCAGTATTTATGCGGGTTTCACCACTAGTCTCGGATGTTGCCGTGGCAAACGAAAAGTATTTTTATCATGTTTAAGCTCCTTTAATTCTCTATTCTAATCCTTTGTCTTTATCGAAAGACATTCCGTTATGAAGTTCTCAATATTCTTTTATCATACAATAAAAACAGGTGCCCTG
>JAQUVD010000061.1 GCA_028693555.1 Hespellia sp. | reverse complement strand
TGATTTTCCAGGTCGTGATCGACGAATAACCAACAGTAACTAACAACCAGCTGAGCTACGCTCAGTTCCTAGCGGAATAGCGCTCCGTTCCTTTGGAACGGATGCGCAGATTTCCCGGAATATGCACTACGTCCTGAATTGAGTTTAGGGGTGCTTAAAAGTGCAATATGCCCGTCAGAAAATGGCAAGTTTTATGTGAGAACAGGAGATTAGAGATGAAGACAGTACGAGTGGTAGCAGCGATTATTAAGAACAATGGAAAGATCTTTGCGACGCAGCGTGGCTATGGAGAGTTCAAGGATGGGTGGGAATTTCCGGGTGGCAAGATTGAAGTAGGCGAGACACCGCAGGGGGCTTTGGTGCGTGAGATTCGTGAAGAGCTGGATACGGAGATTGCAGTTGGCGAGTTGTTTGATACTGTGGAATATGATTATCCGACGTTTCATTTGTCGATGGACTGCTTCTGGTGCGAAGTTGTTTCAGGAAAGCTGGTGCTGAAGGAGCATGAGGCTGCGAAGTGGCTTGGGAAGGATGAGCTGGGAAGTGTGGAGTGGTTGCCAGCGGATTTGGGGCTGATTAAGAAGATTGAAGGACAAAATGCATAAATTGCTGTTAAATGAACTGATAGAGATAACGTAGGAGAGAAATCTAAATGAATGAGATAATACGGAATGGTAACAACAAGCTTAGCGAACCTAACATCAATGAAGAATTAGTATTTATTACTCAAACTTCGCACTTGAATAAGTGCCTATGTACCTTGAAAATTCAATAATAACTGGCATAAAAATAGCATGAAACCGTTTGGTTTTGGTATAATTGAGTTGTCTAAAAACAATTAAAAACCGGAGGCTCATGCTATGAACAAAAGTATAACACAAGACAACCAAAATGATAACCAGATTTCTAAATCTATTAGAAGATTTTTTACACGATTTCATCTTTCTTCTGCATTGAAAGCTGCTAATGCATACAAAACGAAAGGGACTTCAGCAACACTGATTTTTCAGTATCTGTTTCTTTTGATTTTTTCAAATCGAAGCATGTATATGAATCTTCTGATTGGAAAAGATACTCCTGATTTTGCCAAGGATACCGTATATCGCTTTATGAAGGATCGTCTGCTCCAGATCAACCCAGCTCTGGCAGGACGGACAAGATCGATTCTAGACATCAACAAATCTGAACGACATATCCGCGGAGGAATGGCAACGAGGGAGAAATATCTGCACCAGAAAAACTGATTATAAGATGTGCCGGGAATACAGTGATAAATATTGAGAAATGTGGTAACATATTAAGCAGAATGAGGGGATGAAATGGAGACCAGCTATGAAAAGTCAACCATAAATTAGCAAGAAATTAGATTTTAATATCGGTGGTAAAAAAGGGTAACTTTAATAGAGCTCCCTAAGGGTGCTTTTTCAAAATCTATCGATATTTGTATACAGACCTCTTATTCGAGGTTAAATTCGACTTCGTCAGTGAGTATCTTCCAGATGACTCTGACAAGCTTGCCGGCACAGTGACCTAAGGCATTGTAGTGAGTCCGGCCTTCAGCCCTCTTGGCGTTATAATAAGCCTCGAAGGTAGCGTTGTTTCTAACAACGTTCCAAGCTGCATTTACAAGAGCGTACCGAAGTACGCGAGAACCTCGCTTTGACATCCTTGTTTTCTTAGCCTGGAAGTTACCAGACTGATATACAGACGGATCAAGCCCAGCGAAGGCAAGCAGCTTATTAGGATTGGAGAAACGGTGAATATCACCTATTTCACCAAGAATCATTCCACCGTTTATGTATCCGATACCAGGAATGGTCATGATGACAGAATCATTGAATTTCATGATGTCCGTCATTTCTGCTTCAATCTTACTTAATTGGCTATCCAGTAACTCGATTTGTTGAATGGTTTGAGTTATCTGAATAGATATAGCGCTGTCGTTTGCACCGACAGACTTCTGTGCCAGAACTCTTAATTCTTTGGCCTGCTCTTTTGTAAAGTGTCCATGAGATTTCACTTTGAGCAGATTAGCCAGATGAGTCATATGCATGGAAGCAATCTCGTTAGGTGAAGGTGCTTCTTTAAGAAGAGCATAGACAGCATTCTGATGCAGACCGGATTTGAAGAAATACTGCAATTCCGGGAATACCTGATCAACATAGGTTGTCAGTTGGATTTTCAACCTGGTACGTTGTTTTATTGTTTTTTGGCGGAAACGTCCAAGTGCCTTTAAGTCCATCAGATCAAGATCATAGAAACTGACAAATCTTAAAGAATCCTGCATCATAAGAGTTTTAGCAATAACGTATGTGTCGACCTTATCTGTCTTAGTCTTACGAATGTTATTTTTTCGCATCTGAGACGTCTTAATGGGGTTGAGAACACACACTTTGTAAAGCTCGGCAACAAGGTATCGAACAAGGTTGTCACCGTAGTGTGCCGTCGACTCAAGACCGATGATGGTGCTGTCCTTATCGAATGATTCGAGTTTGGAAATCAGCAGTTGGAAGCCATCAGCGTCATTTGTGAATTTGAACGGCTCAATGAGTATCTCGCCCTCCGAAGAAACGGCAGCGGCGAAATGGTTAAGTTTGGCAATATCAATACCAACGTAAATCATGAGGTTGTAGCTCCCTTTCATAAAGTCTGATACCGTGATGTCCACCATCGATTATCATCGTAGACTTGATTGAAATAAGTACTCATTGGAACAATGTGCTCGGGTACATCCAGCATATAAACAATTCAGATAAAGGTAGCGGCAATACACTCCAGTTGAGTAGTCAAAGCTACAGGATAAAATCAAAAGTCCACAGTATCTGAATGTATTATAACCACGATATTAAAAAGAAAGGAACGTGTGATAATTAACTTCCTAATTATCATACAAGGCTTAGTATGAATTATTCAGAAGATGCAAGTAAACAATATCATATCCAAGTGGGAAGAGGCGATGTTGGTCGCTATGTAATTATGCCGGGAGATCCAAAGCGTTGTGAGAAGATTGCACAATATTTTGATGACGCAGAATTTGTCGCAGACAGCAGAGAATTTGTTACCTACACAGGATATCTGGATGGAGAGAAGGTCAGTGTGACATCCACCGGAATTGGCGGAGCATCGGCGTCTATCGCAATGGAAGAGTTGGTGAATGCCGGAGCAGATACATTTATTCGTATCGGGACCTGTGGCGGAATGCAGCGTAATATTATGAGTGGAGACATCGTCATTGCCAATGGTGCAATACGGATGGAAGGCACCAGCAAAGAATATGCACCAATTGAATTTCCTGCAGTGCCGGATGTGGATGTGATGAATGCACTGATTGATGCTGCGAAGGAGATAAAACAGCCGTACCATGTCGGCGTAGTGCAGTGTAAGGATGCTTTTTACGGACAGCATTCTCCAGAGTCGAAGCCGGTCAGTTATGAACTGCTTCACAAATGGGAAGCATGGAAGAGACTGGGATGTCTCGCGTCGGAGATGGAATCGGCAGCACTTTTTATTGTTGGAAGCAGCCTGAAAGTCAGAGTGGGCTCCTGCTTCTTAGTCCTTGCGAATCAGGAAAGAGAGAAAGAAGGGCTGGATAATCCGGTGGTCCATGATACAGATATGGCAATTCGTGTGGCAGTTCAGGGTGTTCGAAATATGATCAAGGCGGACCAATATCCTGAAACGTAATAACTAAGACCTATCGTAAATCGTGATGAGAAAGATTGGTATTTTTTCTTGAAATGAGGTATAATATTAAAAATATTATATCTGAGATCATAGCATTACATATTCGATAGGAGTTATGAATGAAACGAGAAAAATACAGTGAGACAATTTATAGAGATATAAGAGACAAGATCGCGGCAGGAATCTATCCGGTAAGCACAAAGCTTCCCAATGAACGCGAGCTTGCAATGCAATATCAGGTCAGCCGATTTCCAGTGCGTGAGGCAATTGCGAGATTAGAAGAAGAAGGTGTTCTGGAAATCAGGCAGGGGTCGGGAACCTATGTACAGAACAGAATAAAAAAAGCAGAGAAGGCATTTGAAGAGAAGCCAATTGATCCCGGCGATCCGATTTCAAAGGATGTCCTGTGGGAAACACTGGCTCTTCGAAAACTGCTAGAAGTTGAATCCGCAAGACTGGCGGCAATAAACATAACACCGGATGGTCTTGTCCGACTGGAGCAGGCGTTGATTGCATCAATTCAGGAAATAAGGAAGTTGAAGCAGGGGGAGGATAATACCTTTTTTGAAAGCGACAGGGAGTTTCATTATGCGATTGCAAGAGAATGTGGCAATCCCATTTTGCTTTCATGCCTGCAGTCGATGAAGCGCATTATTTCGACCCATCAGCATCTCAGCCTTGGGGTGACATCACAGCGGGATGAAGTTGTAACTTTTCACACAGCTATCTATGAAAGCATCCTGGCACATGATGCCACTGCAACAGCAAATTCAATGAGAAGACATATGGAACGAATTGAAGAACATATTCAATTCGGCATTGAAAAGAAAAAATCAAAATAATAAAAAGCAGTAAAACATAGAAAAGTCCAGAAATGGGCTTTTTTTATTGCGGAATTATGCCAATTATATGTTGAAAACATACAAAAAATGTGGAAAAACATTAGATGAAATGTAGAAAAGGCAAAAACACTTGAAATAAATACCAAAGAGGTATAACATATGCCATATAAAGAAATAAAAAACCAATAAAGCAAAATTGGTATAAAAAGGAGGAAACGATATTGAAAATGGATCAGGAAGTTATGATGAGCTGTGCGGATGATTTTTTGAAGGCGGCACATCGAACGTACGAGAGTGGAATTCAAACAGGAACGGGTGGAAACCTGAGCGTCAGAATTCCGGGGTATGATTTGATGATTGTGAAACCGAGTGGCTTTACGTACGGACAATGCAGTATGGAGAATCTGTGTATTACTGATTTTGATGGTAATCTTGTTTTTGGAAATTTCAAACCAACACAGGAATGTACACTGCACGGAAATCTTTACAAAAAATATTCGCAGATTGGTGGAATTGTTCACACACACAGTCCATATGCAATTTTAAATTCCCTGCATTTTGAGGACGTAGAACTGGTGACAATGCATTCGGCATTAAAAATGAAACAGCCAATTCCGGTTGTGGATGTACAGACACAGGCGGTGACCGCAAATGAGCTTCCAAAGGTATTTAGAGTCGTGGATGAAAATCCAAATATTTTGGCATTTTTACTAAAGGGACATGGAATTGTTGCCTTAGGTGCAACAGCTGTGAAAGCAGGACAGACAGCAGAACTGGTAGAAGAAACCTCTTTGATTAACTGGGAAGACAAGAAATATAAGATGTTAGCGAAACGATAAAATAATAAATGATACTACATGAGAAAAAGGAGAATACTAAAATGACAGAATACACCATTAAACCAATTGTAACAGGCTTTTGTAAGACAAATAAATCAACCTATATTTATCATCCGAGCGTACATAAATTTTATGACACGGAAGGATTTGAAATGCTTCCGGTAACCGTATTTCTTGTAGAAGGAAATGGAAAGAAAATCTTAATTGACACAGGCATGTGCCAGACAGAAATTGCAGATAAATATCATCATCCGGGAGATACACAGCCAGAGGGGTATGCGATTTATGAGAAATTAGAAGCAATGGGATACAAATGTGGGGAAATTACGGATATTATTTTTACACATCTTCACTGGGACCACATTTACCATATGAAAAAATTTCCAAATGCAAAACGTTATGTACAGCGCAGTGAATATGAGTTTGCAACGAATCCCATTCCTTTATATTTTAAATCTTATGAAGAACCACGACTTGGGCTGACACCGCAGTTTGATGGACTGGATTTCGTACTACTTGATGGAGAATGTGAAGTAATGGACGGAATCAGCGTTTATCTGACACCGGGGCACAGCATCGGACATCAAAACATCGTTATTAATACAAAAGAAGGAAAATATCATTGCTGTGGAGATTTGATTTTTACATATGATAATTTACTGCCTGTACCGGAAATGAATTATGATATCACACCTCCCGGAAGATTTCAGGATATTGTATCGGAGTGGAACAGCATCATTGACATGAAGAAACGGGCTGGGAGCAAGGAAATGATTCTTCCAACTCATGATCCACTGATGATAGAGTTAGAAAAAGAAGGCAAAGTCTTTGGCGCTTAGTGAAAGAGAGGAAAAAAATGAAAACAATAGCTGTAATTGCTTCTCTTGACACAAAGCTTGAGGAAACTGAGTACACCGCTCAAATTTTACAGGGGATGGGCTTTGAAACATATATTATTGATATCAGTACGAAGACATTGATTGAAAAAAAGATTGCGGACATTACTCCGAAAGAGATTCTTGAACTGTATGGAATCAGCTGGAAACAGTTTGATGAATATGATAAAGGCAAAAGTATTGATACGATGTGCAAGGCGATTGAACAGGTCGTTCCACAGCTTTATCAGAAGCAGCTGTTTGATGGTGTGATTTCAATTGGAGGCGGACAGAATGCCCGTATGGCTGCCTATGCATTAAAAGCCCTTCCTTTTGGAGTACCGAAAGTACTGGCATCCTCTCTGGCCTGTGGGAAAAGAACAATGGAACAGTATGTAGGCTGCAAAGATATTTTTGTAATGCATACAGTGGCGGATATTTCCGGGCTTAATACCATCACGAAAACTGTAATTCAAAATGTATGTGCAGCAATTGGCGGTCTGGTTACCCATACGAAGACGTTTGAAAAGGCTATGACAACAAAGGTGATTGGAACAACAATGCTGGGAATTACTTCAAAAGGCATTGAGAGAGTGAAGAAAGATTTAGAAAAGAAAGGATATGAAGTGGTTGTCTTCCATGCAAATGGTGTGGGTGGCCGATGTATGGAGAATTTGATCCAGACGGATAAACTGGATGTGATTCTGGATGCGACGCTACATGAGATTACCTGTGAAATACTGGGAGGATATTGTGCCGGGGCAACTAACCGGTTGAAAATAGGTGTTGAGTCCGGAAAACCAATGATTGTTGTTCCGGGGGCACTGGACATGGTGGATTTCTTTGTTGATGAACAGGGAATGGGACTTCCGGAAGATATCGATGCGCGAAAAAAGGTGTTCCATAACAGCAGTATCTGCCATTGTAAAATTTACCCAAAAGAGGCACAACAATTGGCAGAAACGGTTGCAGAACGGCTGAATCAGGCAAAGGTACCAATTACAATTGTGATTCCAACCCAGGGGTGCTGCGAGGCAGCCGCACCTGGAGGTGCTATGTACGATCCAGAAACAGATTATGTACTTGTGGAAACGTTTAAAGACAAAATTATTTCTCCATTGGTGAAAATAGTGATTGTGGAGGCAAATATCAATGATGAAAAATTTAGCGAAGTGGTAAGAGATGAAGTGCTGAAATTGGTATAGAACGAAAGAGGAGAATGAGAGATGACTACATTTTTAGGTATATTAGGTTTTGCATTAGCGATTGTAATGCTGATTGTATTTGCATATAAAGGATACAGCGTAATTATTATAGCTCCGATTGCAGCGTTGGTTGCATTATTACTTTCTTATGGACTGCAGGGACATTTTATGGCAAACTATACCATTACTTATATGGCTGGCTTTGCCAACTATGCAAAAAATTATTTTCCGATTTACTTGTTTGGAGCAGTATTTGCTAAATTAATGGATACGACTGGAGCGGCAAAATCAATTGCGAAGTTTTTTGCCGAAAAATTAGGGACCTCTAAGGCAATTTTATCGGTTGTAATTACATGTGCGATATTGACATATGGAGGCGTTTCATTATTTGTCGTTGCATTTGTGGTGCTTCCAATTGCAGTTGAATTGTTCCGATCAGCAGATATTCCGAAACGATTAATTCCGGGAACCATAGCATTGGGAGCATTTACATTTACTATGACAGCATTACCTGGAAGCCCACAGGTGCAGAATACAATTCCTATGGCATATTTTGGAACCGACAGTTGGGCAGCACCTGTGCTGGGGGTGATAGCGGCTGCGGTTATGTTCTTTGGAGGTATGTTCTGGCTGAATCGTCGCGCAAAGAAAGCCAAGACTGCAGGAGAAGGATATGGAAATCATAACGAACTTGCCACTTCAGAAGAGTCAAATGAAAAGCTGCCAAATATTGTGATGGCATTTGTACCTGTTTTGATTATTTTAGTTGTAAACCTGGTTCTGTCTAAGCTTGTATATCCAAATGTAGATGGTGCATATTTGGAGGAAATGTTTGATTCCACACTGGCTGCAAATTCAGGAACATGGAGTGTCCTATTGGGGATGCTGGTTGCAATCTTATTTATGATTGTTACGAATTTCAAACAGCTTAAGATGAGCATCAAAGAAGATTTAAAAGAAGCGGCAAATAACTCGATGGCACCGCTGATTAACAGTTGTGCAGTTGCTGCCTTTGGAGCAGTTATTAAAACACTTGCAGTATTTGGAGTTATTCAGGCATTTATTCTGGGATTTTCAGGAAATGTTCTGCTTTCAGAAGTGATTTCGGTCAATGTCCTGTGCGGTATGACGGCATCGGCTTCCGGTGGATTGGGAGCTGCATTAGAAGCCCTTGCCGGAACTTTGATGAAATCCGGAATGAGCCCTGAGGTATTGCACCGAGTTGCATCTGTTGCGGCAGGCGGCTTAGATTCCCTTCCATATAATGGTGCTACAATTACAGTTCTTGCGCTCTGCGGTATGACACATAAAGATTCCTATAAAGATATGTTTGTTGTGTCTTGTGTGATTCCAATTATTGCAGCTCTCATTCTTGTAGTTCTGGGTACTATTGGTATTAGATGCTAAGGAGGCGCTGAATTTTGAAGAAATATGCAAGTGATCAGGAGGCAAAACAGCAAATCCTGGATGTTGTACTTTCCGAAATTGTATGACAAAGCAGACTTCTGTATAGATTACGATACGGGGGTCTGCTTTTACTATTAAATATGGGAGAGAAGGTACCGTTTATCTATTCTAAGACAACAATCGTCCACTTTGTTAAAAGATAAACTATCGCTTCTGCACTTGAATCGAGGTAGGACCGGGCGTATAATGAATCAAGTTAAGGAGAGATTGATAGGTATGAGAGAGAAGAAAAAAGTAGACAGAAGTGGTTATCTGTTTACAAACAAAATGTTAGTAACCCTGATTATTCCATTGGTTGTGGAGCAATTTCTTGCCGTGCTGGTCGGTATGGCAGATTCGATTATGATTGCAAGCGTCGGTGAGGCAGCGGTATCCGGGGTATCGCTTGTGGATCAGATTATGGTTTTATTTATTACATTATTTTCGGCACTGGCAACCGGAGGTGCGGTTGTTGCGGGGCAGTATCTGGGGATGAAAAAAGAGAAGGATGCCTGTAAGGCAGCCACGCAGCTCCTGTGGTTCATTACCATATTTGCGATTGCTGTCATGGTCATTATCTATGCAGGGAAATATCTGATTCTGCATGTTATTTTCGGACCAATTGAAGCAGACGTAAGGGCGCACGCCAATACATATCTGATGATCGTTGCCGCATCGATTCCATTTATGGCGCTCTATAACGGAGGTGCGGCTGTCTTCCGTGCGCAGGGCAACTCCGAGATTTCCATGCGTGTATCGATTTTCATGAACATCATCAATGTCGGCGGAAATGCAATCCTGATTTATGGGTTACACAGAGGTACAGAAGGTGTTGCAATTCCGACACTTGTATCAAGAGCATTTGCGGCAATCGCAATGGTCGGCCTGCTTCTAAAGCCGAAGTATCAGCTTCATATAGAACGCACATGGCGATATAGACCGGACGGCAGGATGATCCGGCGCATCTTAAGTATCGGTGTGCCAAATGGATTGGAGAACAGCATGTTTCAGATTGGTAAGATTCTGGTGCTGGGTCTGGTCGCATCATTTGGAACGTATGCAATTACGGCAAATGCGGTCAGCAGTGTGATCGCTATGATTGAAATTCTTCCGGGTATGGCAATCGGTCTTGGTATGACAACTGTTATCGCCCGATGCATCGGAGCCGGCGAGAAAGAACAGGCGAGATATTATACGAAAAAGCTGATGATGATTACGTATGTGGGTATTTGGATTTTTAATATACTAACGCTCATCGCGCTTCCGTTGATTCTAAAGGCTTATAATTTGTCGGATATCACGGCGGCTGCAACAACGAAAATCATGATATTCCATACCGTTTCCTGCATGACGATCTGGCCGCTGTCATTTGCACTCCCAAATACATTGAGGGCAGCAGGCGATGCGCAGGTTACCATGTGGATTTCAATTGCGTCGATGTGGATTTGCCGAATTGGATGCAGCTTCATCTTTGGAAAATATCTTGGCTGGGGTGTATTTGGTGTGTGGGTTGCCATGGTTCTGGATTGGTGCGTGAGAGCGATTCTTATGCTTCTGCGATATGGCAGCGGAAGATGGCAGAATAAAAGAACGATATAAAAGCGAGACATAAATAGCAGAAAGCCTTGTAAATCAAAACGAGCTCCTTTATAATAGAAATGTTCAATACAGACGCCGCGAGGATGCGGCGTGAAAACAAATGAAAAGGTTAAGGAGGAAGCAATCTTGAAAAAAGAAAGAGTCATTGTCATAGACTTTGGTGGTCAGTACAATCAGTTGGTTGCAAGACGCGTCAGAGAGTGCAATGTATATTGCGAGATTTATTCATATAAGACGGATATAGAAAAAATCAAAGAATTAAACCCGAAGGGAATCATTTTAACAGGTGGTCCAAACAGTTGTTATGAGCCGGATTCTCCGACTTACAGCCGCGAGTTATTCGAACTTGGAATCCCGGTGCTTGGTCTGTGCTATGGCGCACAGCTCATGATGCACGTCATGGGAGGAAAGGTAGAGACACCTGAGGTCGGTGAGTATGGTAAGACCGAATTACATCTTGATAAGTCTGCTTCTAAAGTATTTGAGGGTGCTCCGGAGACAAGCATCTGTTGGATGAGCCATTTTGATCGTATTGCAAAAGTAGCGCCTGGTTTCGAAATCACTGCACACACGGCAGACTGTCCGGTTGCTGCAGCGGAAAATGAGTCGGACGGTTTATATGCAATCCAGTTCCATCCGGAAGTACTTCATACACGGTACGGAAAAGAGATGCTCAGCAATTTCGTAATGAATGTATGTGGCTGTTCCGGTGATTGGAGAATGGATACATTTGTAGAAGACTCAATTCGCGAAATCCGTGAAAAAGTTGGTGACGGAAAAGTGCTCTGCGCCTTATCAGGTGGAGTTGATTCGTCTGTTGCGGCAGTTATGCTGTCCAAAGCAATCGGAAATCAGCTGACCTGCGTATTCGTCGATCACGGTTTACTTCGGAAAGATGAAGGCGATGAAGTAGAAGCTGTCTTCGGACCGCAAGGTAATTATGATCTAAACTTCATCCGTGTGAACGCACAGGAACGTTATTACACCAAATTAGCAGGCGTTACGGAGCCCGAAGCAAAACGTAAAATCATCGGTGAAGAATTCATCCGCGTCTTCGAAGAAGAAGCGAAGAAAATCGGAACGGTAGATTTCCTCGTACAGGGGACCATTTACCCGGACGTAGTAGAATCCGGACTCGGCGGAGAGTCGACGGTTATTAAATCACATCATAATGTCGGTGGATTGCCGGATTTTGTAGACTTTAAGGAAATCATCGAGCCGCTTCGTGATCTGTTCAAAGACGAGGTTCGCAAGGCTGGATTAGAGCTTGGTATTCCGGAAAAATTAGTCTTTAGACAGCCATTCCCTGGTCCTGGTCTTGGAATCCGTATTATCGGTGAAGTTACACCTGAGAAAGTTAAAATGGTGCAGGAGGCCGATGCAATCTATCGTGAAGAGATGGATAAGGCCGGAATGAATAAGACGGTCGGCCAGTATTTCGCGGCGCTGACGAATATGCGTAGCGTTGGTGTTATGGGGGATGAGAGAACCTATGACTATGCGATTGCATTAAGGGCGGTGAATACGATTGACTTCATGACGGCTGAGAGTGCTGAGGTGCCTTGGGAGGTACTGCAGAAAGTGACCAGCCGGATTGTGAATGAAGTGAGTCACGTGAACCGAGTAATGTATGATTTGACGGGGAAACCACCCGGAACCATCGAGTTTGAATAGCATCCATAAGTCTGGGAACCCTGATAAACAGGGCAATCCCGGACTTTTCTTTTTGCTCTGCCACTAAATTGCTACTAACAGATTCTATTCAGTTCCGAAGGTTCTAGAGTAGTAA
>JAQUVD010000028.1 GCA_028693555.1 Hespellia sp. | reverse complement strand
GATTATACTGTTCATATGTGGCCTCCTTTTGTATGCGGTAATCCCTGTTACCATTAATCTTCAACTATTAATAGTTTACAGGTAAATCCACGAATCTACAACTGTGAGGTCACTTCATATTATCTATTCTGAAACAAAAAAACAGCTATACAAACGAAAATTTTGTCTGTATAGCCATTCTCTCTTTACTAGTTTCATGATTGTAAAGGTCTTCTCTCATTTACTTTTGAATTTTAAGTAATAATGCATCTTGTAACGTTTTCGAAAAATTAATACCTAGTGCCATTGCTCTGTCATTGAGCCATGATGGAATTGTTAGAGTCTTTTTCACAGCTTTATTCGCTTCATAACGATTCAGATCACACGACACGAGACTTACAAAACAATCCTTTGATGACTCTAATGAATTCACCGCAGAAGCAGCCGGTAGTTTCTCCTCCTCTTCCAACACGGTAAGAACATAGCCCAATAGTGCCTCCTGCGCATTTTCAATCGTTTCCGCAATTGTACTGCCATAGGACTGGCAACCACTTAAATCAGGAAACTCTACCCAATAAGTTTCCGCTTCTTGATGAAATATTGCCGGATATACAATTAACATACAAAACTCCTTCCGTTATTTTTCAAGATGTGGTGACTGCCTTGAATCCGTTCAACTCTCCAGCCGTTTTTCTTTAGTAATTTTAACAAATCTTTATCCTTCAACTTCTCTTCCTTTACATTAACACGTGTCATACGTGTTGTCAATAATAGATTTAACTTCTTCCATCTTCCAACCTTTTTCTTGAAAATAGGCGAATTGCCAAACCGAAGGATCTTGCCACTGGCAGCTTCCTCGGACACATGGTCACAAAAAAATGACTATACATACAGAGCGATTACTCTGTGAAATGTATAGTCACTATAACACATCAAATATTTTTTGTCATCATTAAAAATTATCTCGTACCTATCTCAATGCGATTTCCATCCTCTAGAATTGTCATTAGCTCAATGCAGAGTCTTTTAATCCAAAATCTTCATATTATACTCTTTCTTATCCTTTCCACGCTTTAAATGCCTCTCCCGCATTTCGCGGATTCTTTTTTCTTTCCCTCGTATTGCTGTCATTCTCGGTGTCTCAATAGCATAACTGCTTGCATTCTCTTTTTCCTTATTCATAAATGCATTTTTAACAGCCTCAATTCCATAGCCAACTTCTATTTCAAATCTCAGATATCCATACCGAATGAGAAACCAAAGCTTATGGAATACATTTCCTTCGTAAACGACTCTGTTACTCATATACAGAAGAAAAGCCACCGAAATAATAACAATTGCTAAAAGTATCATCCAAGTATTAAATATGTTCTCAGACATATGCACATCCCCTTCCTGCAAAAGATGATATTCGTAACCCATTCTATTAGTTGCTCCGTGCCCATATGTAATAACCTCTGTCTGATAATTAAGCACGTCTATGATTACTTTTATAATACTCTATGCGCACCGATTAGTCAATCTATTTCATGTATTATATATAATTATCTGATAATTAATTTGTAATTTTATTTTTTAACGAAAGTTTATCCCATAATTTTAACTTTTTACTTAGGAACAATTGTGAACCCTCACATGACTGAAGTCGCGTGCTTCCTGTTTCGGCGTAAATCGCCACAATAAATGCTGGTCTTATGCTTACTCCACAGGCGTAGATTATACTGTTTGGACAGTTCCTGCCCTACAGTTTTTTGTTTCCTTTATAAGTAATATTTTTTATTATGCTGCCATTTGGCAGTACATCTCATACCCTTTATTTCTAATGTTGATCGCTGCGTTTAAGTCTCGATCCAGGTTCATTCCACACTTACATATATATCGTCTCTGTTCCAATGATATTTCCTTCACGCTCCCACATCGACTGCAAGTTTTGGGGGGATGGATACCATTTATCAACAACCATCAGCTGTTTTCCGCGATCTGCAAGTTTATACGCCAGCATGGATGTAAACATCCCATACCCATTATCTAATGTAGCCTTTCCATTCCTAAAGCATTGATTAGACATACTGCGCATATTCAGATCTTCGATGCACACCATATCATACCGATTGGCTATCTTATGTTTCTGTTTCTCATAATTCTTAGAACCGATGACTTTGTGCTTCTGTTTCCACTGGGCTTTTGCTAACTTTTTCTGATTCATACGGTAAAAATGCGGCATATGCGCACACTTTCCTTCTGAATCCATATAAAGACCATCCGACTTATAATCAAGTCCTAACACCTTGTTATAACATACTCCTATTGGAATTATCTCTGCTTCATAAGCATACAGAACTGACACATAGAAACTGCCATCACGTTCCATCACAATTGTTGCCTGCTTGATGTTCCATAAGGTGTCTGCCTTTCGGTGAATAACAGCCCGCACTTTTCCCAACTTTGGGAGCTGAATCATATCTTCGAATATCTTAATGTTTCCGTTTGTAAAATTCGTTGTATAAGATGTCCGGCTGCGATGCCTGCTCTTAAATCTTGGATAACCTCCCTGTTTTTTGAAGAACCTTTGATATCCTGCATCCAGCGCATAGATTGCATTCGTCAACGCAAATTTATCCACTTCCCTTAACCATGGATAATCCTTTTTCAGTATACGATTGCAATCGTTATTGCAATCCGTTCGGCTCAGATGCTTCTGCCCTTTTTCATATCGCTCTTTCTGCCGGGAAAGATAATGATTATACACAAAACGACAACAGCCAAATGTATTCCATAACTTCTGTTCCTGTTCCTTTGTCGGATAAATACGATACAAAAATGCTCTGTTCACAGACCTCACTCCTACTTCTTTTTCTGACTCTCAATGTAATGCTTCACCTGCTCAAAACTTCGGTCACTTACCGTGACGGCACAGTAACTCGGATTCCAGAGATGTCCGCTCCACAAACTTGATTTCAGTTCCGGGTGATCAAGAAAAAGTCTTCTTGCCAAATTTCCTTTCATGATCTTGATCATATCTGAAATCAAAAACCGTGGTCTACAATCTAGTAAAAGATGGATATGATCCGGCATGACCTCCATTGCCACTATCCGAAATGCATACTGCTCTGCAATAAGCTGAAGCAAGTCTTTACACGCCTGTGCTATTCCATCTTTAAGAATTTGTTTACGATATTTTGTACACCAGACAATATGGTATTGTAAGGAGTAGACATACCCACGACCATACGTAAGTTTTGAAATATTGTTTAAATCAAATATTTTTTCCATATACATATAATACCATATGTAAACATATAAATCAAGATGCTTTCGAATATACGTTCTGCCTTGCGTTGCATAAAATAGTTCGAAATCAGTTCGTGAAAGATCGTGAATGAACAGCAATTCGAAGACAAATAAAGTAACGAGAATGCGTCAGCATTGTTTTCAATTCTGTTTCACTTTTCTGTTTTACTAACGACAACTCCTGATTGTTCTCGCATACTTTTTCTCTGAATCCTCTATTACCTCAATCATTCCTTGTTCTATAAAATATTGAATTCGTTTTGCATACCACCAATCACCTATTCCTATTCGGTAATTACCCAGCATATTTCCTATCAGCCTAGCCTGTTTTATCGTCTTATTTCCCAAACTGTTCCAAATAATATCATCATAAAATGTTTCTGGTGCACTGATGAGTTGATTGTTTACCACTACACGAAGCTTACTGTTTTCTTCCACCAGTTCAAGCCACTTGCTTGCATACATTCTTCTTTCATGCTCTGATAATTCTTCCTGATACTTAAGAAAGTATGAAAATTCTTCCGCAGCAACCTCGCCCCAGTTTTGGTATTCTGTTATAACATTTGCTTTTACTCTATAATCTGGCAATTTCACAACACATATTTGATTTTTGTATTGTTTTAAATAATCACAGACAAAATATAAGCCACAAATAGAATATGGGCTTTTGCTATACCATATGCGAATGCACTCTCCATCTTCGGCATATTTCTTTAACCGACTTAATTCTTTTACATACTCATTACCAACCTGCAGCAGTTCCTTCTGCATTTCAGGATCACTGCCACATTGCTCTTGATACAGCATAGAATAAATTAAATTCTTCCTGTAATCGCTCGATACTGCTGCTTTAATATCTCCTATATCCAACATAACTCCAAGGCATATCACCTCTTCCGGAATTCCTTCTACCCAGCAGAATTCTTCTTGTACTGGTTCCACTTTTTTACCTACAGCAAACACAGATGTGGGACCATTGGTCTTTGAATATATAACCTTACTTTTTGCAGCTTTCATTGAAGCTGCTTCACTTTCTCCAAATAACACTTCAATCATTGTTTTCAAACTCCTGTAATTCTTCACGCATAAATTTTTCTAATTGTGATTCTTTTCTGCCTCGCTTCAAAGCAAAATCCTTTCCCTAGTTCTAACATAAACTCTTGAAGATGATCCATGAGTGCCTGTTCCAAATCTGATTCTGATACGGCTTCCTTTGCATCCACCCCCAAGAAGTTTTGGATTTTTGCTAATACCAGCTCTTACATATAAATTTGTCTTAATCTGTCTGCGCAGTTCTCTTACACTCCAGCTAGGTTTCATGCACTCTGTTTCGTAAAAAAATCTTTCAAACGAATCATTTAATACCATAATCTCTCTAATATGTGAAAACGATAAATTGCTGATTAACGTATCTGGATTCGTCATAAATTTACTCGACACCGTCGGACTTTTTCCTACTTTTAGTAATTCTCACCTTGTAATTGTACCATTCACACTGCTAGTTTACCACCTTATTGTTAATTTAAACGGTGAAAAAAGTTCACAAAAAGAAGGATACATTCCTGCATCCTTCTACTTAATCTACGTTGATAAAGTAGCATAAACTCTTTGTTATCACCCCTGAAACTATATGTCAATATTTTTTTCACTTCATAATCTGATGCTTTCAGTTCTTGCTTTAGTTACTATAACATTGTCCTACATATCAAACAGGTCACTATGTGTTCCTGTATCTACCAATGTCAACGTCAACACATCATTTTCCAACAGGTAAATAAGCAACCAATCCGATTGAATATGACATTCTCTAAATCCGTCATATTTGCCCTTAAGTTCATGATCTCTATTTTTCTCTTCTAACGCAACACCAGTTCGAATTTTCTCGATGATGTCTTGAAGCAATGACAAATCTAATCCTCGCTTCTTAGCGAGCTTAAAACTCTTTTTGAATTTTCCAGTCCATTTTACTTCATATGTCATGCATTAAGCTCCTTAAGCATTTCGTCCATATCCGTATAGCCTTTTACGGAGATATCTTTACTAATCTTCTTTGCTTCTTCCATTGCCTCGATAACCTCGGGTCTATACTTAGGCAACTCCACTGAAAATGGTAATCCGCCTCGTAAAACACACTGTTTCAAAAATATATTCATAGCGCCGGACATATCCATTCCAAGTTGAGAGAAAAGATCAGTTGCCTGTTTCTTTAATGATTCGTCTATTCTTACCTGTGTTGGTACTGTTGCCATAATATCACACTCCTTTATAATCAATTATACTTATCTGTTACTGATATTATATTCTTTTTGGTTTACATTGTCAATCGTTTGTATTATTTTCATGCATTGTAAAGTCTTTCCACTCCTTATTATCTCCCTTATATGTGAAAACGATAGATTCTTTCATGTACCATTCACACTGCTAGTTTACCACCTTATTGTTAATTTAAACGGTGAAAAAAATTCACAAAAAGAAGGATACATTCCTGCATCCTTCTACT
Source organism: Hespellia sp. (assembly GCA_028693555.1). GTDB lineage: Bacteria > Bacillota > Clostridia > Lachnospirales > Lachnospiraceae > Hespellia. Next base: position 49,142 of record JAQUVD010000028.1, on the reverse strand, counting down.
TAATCTACGTTGATAAAGTATAATAAACTCTTTGTTATCACCCCTGTTATAAGTAAAAGTATCTTAGCACATTTATCTGATCTTTCACATTCCACGACCCGAACGGATCGATTCAATAATATTCCGACTGCTCAATCTACGGAGTGCAAGATTCGTGATTCCACATGTAATCGCAAAAACTCCAATCATACAAAGAAGGACCATGAGCCATGGCAGCTCATATTGGATTGGATACATCTTTCGTATCGGTTGATTCATCAGCCATGTAAGTACAATGCCGATTGGTACGCCGATTGCTAAGGATTTCGCGGAGCACAGCAGACTCTCAAAATTCAGCATCTTCCGGAGTCCCTCCGGCGTCATTCCAACACTCTGCAATACTGCAAATTCCTGCGAGCGCATGAGTACATTGGTTGTCATCGTACTGACCACATTTGTAAAACCAATTAACATTAAGATTGCCACAAAACTGTACATGAAAACCAGTATTAAGACAATTGAAATATTCATAACTTTCACATAATCGTCAATTCTATATACACGGGTACTAAATCCTGCCTCCATGTATGACGCGTTTTCTTCTGGAAATTCCTGCTTCAGAACATCATTTGCATATGCAATAAAACCATCTACATCTTCCGGGGCACAGTACCATGAATACCCGCGCACGATCGCCTCTGGAAGAACCAGTCGAATCGTACTAACATTAAAATGAATCAGTTCTTCTGGCATCTCTTTCGATTCAACAATTCCGTCAATTGATATTTCCTGACTACTGCCATCTGCTTTGGTAAGCACCAGATGATTCAGGGATGACCGATACGGTGTCACCGGTGTTTCCTCGCCATCTTTGTTGTAGCTGTATTGATTCAGCAAAATGATGGAACCGGAGTCAACACCTGCTTTTTCGCAGAGCTTTTGATAATTCTCATGATCCAGCGTGGTGATTTCCACCGGAAGTTCCTCTGCTGACAGCTTCTCATATGTGAGTGCTTCCTTCATCTCACTCGTCAGATCCTCATTGGAAACGGCGGATTGATAGGTCTCAGAATCGATTCCCACTCCAAATACACCGTTTCCATCATAGGCTTTTAGCTTCTCAGTAATCACCTCTCCCCGCTCACTTTCAATCGGACGCAGATAAATTGATTCCTGTTCTCCAGTTTTTTCATTGACACCCTTCTGACGCGCCGAAACATAATCGGCAAGCACCGTCTCCTTTACGTTTACCTGCATCAGCTCCTCCAGTCTGGCTGCCTGGCTGCTCAATGAGCCTAAAGTGATAAACAGGATAACTCCTGCTGAAAGTGCAATGAATGTTGCACGAAAATTCTGATGGTTTCTTTTGATATTTTTTGCTGCCAGTGCACCCTCAGCCCCGAATATCCGCTGAACCCACTCACCCGTACGCCGATTCACACGTTTGACGGTTATATTTCCACTTCCTCTGGCGCTCTCAGCCGCTACGATTCTTGATGCTTTTCGTGCCGGCCGTCTGGCTGAATACATGACCGCAAGAAAACTAATCATGCATGAAAATAGCAGTGCCTGCCATGACAGGACAAATGTCACATGTAGATGAATTTCTGTAAGCATGATGTGTGCAAGTGCATTCAGCTCATCCAGAAAGTGATTTGCAATACCTATTCCTGCAACGGTAAATCCAAAGCCTAACACGAGCCCCACAGGAATTCCTGCTGCCGACAGAAAAATACCTTCATACAAAACCGATTCCATAATCTGTTTTTCAGTTGCCCCGACGCATTTCAAAATACCAAACTGCGAGATTCGTTCTCCTGCACTGATGCGAAATACATTTGAAATCACAATCACGGACATAGTAACAATAATAATCCCAAATAAAATTGCCGGGACCAGCAGCATTCCCATATATGCACTTCCATATTCCCCATAATCTGCACCTAGAAATCCCACAATCATTGCATTACCACTTGCCACAAAACTGCAGACGGTGGTGGTGAGTGCCGTAGATAATGCGATTGCCGCAGTTGCCCACAATGTGCGGGAGCGATTGACTTTTAACTGGCTATACGCCATCTTCGCTGTTATTTTCATTACTTCATCACCTCATCCGATAAAATTCGACCATCGCTAATCGTAAGAATCCGGTCCGCTTGCAGAGCAATCTTCTCATCATGTGTAATTACAAGAAGCGTCTGATGTGAGCGCTTATTTGCAAGTTTAAGCAAATCCATAATCTCAGCACTCGACTTACTGTCCAAATTTCCGGTCGGCTCATCTGCTAACACAAAAGACGGATCATTGATCAGTGCCCTTCCTACTGACACCCTCTGCTGCTGTCCGCCGGATAACTGACTTGGCAAGTGTCCCGCACGATCTTCCAGTCCGGTCATCTGCAAAATCGATGACAGCTTTTGTGAATCACTCTTTCTCAGATCTAAAAGCCGCGGGAGCATGATGTTCTCTTCTGCCGTCAGGGTCGGTATCAGATTGTAGAACTGATACACGATTCCAATATTCCTTCTGCGAAATATTGCCCGCTCACTTTCACTTAAGTCATAAATCTGCTTTCCTTCAATTGTGACACTTCCTTCCGTCGGTTTATCTATGCCGCCAATTAAGTTCATCAAGGTCGATTTTCCGGAGCCGGATGCTCCGATTATTGCAACAAACTCTCCTTTATTCACCTGAAAGCTCACATGATCCAGCGCAGTTACCGCTGTTTCACCACTTCCATATACTTTTGTCAAATCATGGACTTCCAATACTGCCATTTTAATTTCCTCCAATCTCCGTTAAAACGCAATCATGCCGGAGCTATTATTTTCTGCTCCGACATGATTGTAACAAAACAAAGTGACTCTAAAGTGACTCTGTTCTCGTTTTTTATTCTGACACTTGAAAAAACTTCATGGTGAATGTCGCTCCCTGACCTTTTCCACCTCCATCGACATCAATATCGCCCTTCTGCCCACGCATGATTGATAACGCCAAAGGTAGTCCAATCCCATACCCTTTTTCACTGCGTGATCCTTCAAACCGGCGAAAAATCTTTGCCATCATTTCTCTTTGGATTCCATTTCCTGCATCTCTGACTGCAATCCACTTATAGATTGGATTTGCTCCGCACTCCACACAGATGATGCTGTTTTCCGGAGAATACTCCGAAGCATTTTTAACAATATTGGTCAGTGCCTCTGTCGTCCATCGCTTATCACAGTATATTTCCTGATTCTGAAGCAGTTCCACCCGCTGGTTTTTCACATCCAGTAAGATTTCCAGTGGCTTAAGCGCATTTTTTAAAAGCTGCTCTGCCGTTACCCATTCATAGACAAACTCAATTGCTCCGGAATCGAGTTTTGCCATCTTAAGCAGAGATGTAACCAGCCAGTCCATCCGTGTAAGACTCATTTTAAGATTAGCGATAAATTCTATCTGTTTTTCCGGCGGTGCTGATTCCAACAGTTCTGCCATGATCATCATGGATGTAATTGGAGTCTTAAGCTGATGAGAAATATTAGATACATACTCTGTCATTCGATCCTGATCCTGCTTCACAACGTCCAACTGCTCATTTTTGATGTTTACAAGGGTATGAATATCATTTTTCAGAATACTCATCGCACCCTCTTTGTTATCACGTAGATCCACCTGCTGCCCATCAATAGCTTTTCGTACACAGTCTGAAAGTTCTGTGATCTCCGTTTTCTTAATGAACACGATATCCCATCCCCCTAACTGTCTCAATGTCGATGGCATCTCCAAGCTTTTCCCGCAGACGTTTCACATAAACAGTAAGCGTATTGTCCTCAACAAAATTGCCGCTGCAGTCCCAAATATGTTCCAAAATCTGAGTTCTGGTCAAAAGCTTTGACGGATTATTCGCAAATATCAGGAGCAGACGATATTCGAGCGCCGTCAGTTCTACCACTGTCTTACCGGCATAGACCTTTCCGGCATCCTGATCGATCTTAACAGCTCCAATTGACAGCCACGTCGTGGATTCTTCATTTCCATCCTTCTGCAGGGTACGTTTCACACGCGCCAACAGTTCTCTTAGACGAAATGGCTTTGTAACATAATCGGCGGCTCCATTCTCAAAGGCATGCACAATCTGACTCTCGTCATCCATCACGGTTAAGAATATAACCGCCGTATTGGTATTGCTTAATTTCCTGCTGATATCAAATCCGTTTCCATCTGGCAGCTGCATATCCAAAATTGCCAGATGGAATTCGGTACTCTGTAGCACTTCGTCTGTTTCCTGTACACTTTTACAATGTACAACCTCATATCCGTCCTGTTCTAACGCATAGACCAGTCCAGAGGCAATTATGATGTCATCCTCAACCAGTAATATTCGTTTCATTCTGCTCCATTCCATCCTGTTCAGACACTTCCTTTCTTTTTTCGCGCCTGACACGCCGGACAGATTCCCTCAAAGACAGTACGATGTCTTTCAATCACATAACTCGTTTTTTCTGTAACTTCCTGATCAAGCTTCTGGTTATATACCAATGGCAAATCGCTCACCGCTTCACAACCTGTACAAAATAAATGATAATGAAAATCTAGCCTCCAGTCATAGCGATCTGCGCTTGGCACTTTTACATGAAGAATTTCTCCCGCTTCCGCAAGATAATTCAGATTACGATATACCGTAGCACGGCTGATCTTATCATCGATCATCTTCAAATCCTGATAAATCTGATCCGCAGTCGGGTGGTCTTTCCGTGACCGCACGGCTTCTAGAACTAACTGCCTTTGCTTCGTGTTTCGATGTTGTTTCATGTATGAAACACTCCCCTTTAACTTTTTAGTCCATTGTACTAGAAATCGTTGCCTGAATCAAGTCCGCGTTATCCAGCTTTGCAAGCTCTTTTACCTTTTCAAAATCAAGTCCTGCTGCCTTTGTAAATCGTTCTCCATATTCCGGATCTGCCAGATAGCAATGGACTGCATGACGGTATTTGATATTCTCTGTTACAGAAGCCATATCACCGGCTGTGTTTTGAATGAGAATGTCCTTTTTATCTTCCGTCATAACTCTCCACAGATCTCCGCCTGCACGGAAGCAGTCATCCGTCGGGTCTTCCTTTGGATCATATCGATACATTGCACCCTCTAAGTCAAGTGGCGGTTCCATCACATCCGGCTGCGCAGTCCATGCACCATAGCTGTTTGGTGTATACGCTGGTGCACCGCCATAATTTCCGTCCACTCTCATGGCACCATCCCGGTGATACTCATTCACTTCCACTTTTGCACGATTTACCGGAATCAGGTTATGGTTGACACCAAGACGATAACGCTGTGCATCTCCGTAAGCAAATAGTCTTCCCTGAAGAAAACGATCCGGACTGAATCCGATTCCCGGGACAACATGTGCAGGAGTAAATGCAGCCTGCTCAACTTCCGCAAAATAGTTCTCAGGATTGCGGTTCAATTCCAGCTCACCGACTTCAATCAGCGGATATTCTGCATGCCGCCAGATTTTGGTAATATCAAACGGATTCTCGTAATGTTTTTTTGCCTGCTCTTCCGTCATGATCTGCACATACATTTTCCACTTCGGGAAATCACCCTTTTCAATTGCACCAAATAAATCTGCTCCATGGTATTCACGATCCATTCCGTTGATCTTAGTTGCTTCTTCATTGGATAGATTTTTGATTCCCTGCTGTGTTTTGAAATGGAATTTGCACCACACACGTTCATTTTTTTCATTGTAGAAAGAATACGTATGCTCTCCGAAGAAATGCATATTCCGGAAGCTTGCAGGAATTCCGCGGTCACTCATAACAACCGTAATCTGATGGAAACACTCTGGAAGCATCGTCCAAAAATCCCAGTTGTTCTGTGCGCTTCTCCGACCGGTTTTCGGATCTCTTTTTACTGCACGGTTCAAATCCGAAAAATTATGTACATCACGGATAAAAAATGTTGGTGTATTATTTCCAACCAAATCCCAGTTGCCTTCTTCTGTATAGAACTTCACAGCGACTCCACGGATATCCCGCTCACAATCCGCTGCTCCACGCTCTCCGGCTACCGTGGAAAAACGAAGGAAAAGTTCTGTTTCCGTCCCGGGCTGCAATACTTTCGCTTTTGTATACTGGGAAATGTCATGTGTCACTTTCAACGTTCCATATGCGCCCCAGCCTTTCGCATGCATACGCCGTTCTGGAATTACTTCACGGTTGAAATGAGCCATCTTTTCCATCAGCCATACGTCCTGCATTACAACAGGTCCGCGAGCTCCGGCCGTTATGGAATTCTCATTGTCGGCAACCGGTGCCCCCACTTCGTTTGTTAATTTCTCGTACTCTTTCATTTGAAATCTCCTTTCATGGAAATGATTTATCTAAAAGCAGCCTTATGACTGCTTTTGATTCGAAATGAATGTCCTATAATCCAAGACACATGGTAAGCATCCAGATATAGGCACAGGTTTTTGGAAGCATCAGTATTCCCAACACCGGCTTTTTATGCGCCCATAACACAACCGGCATATAACAGGCAAAGCTGATTAAAATTGCAAGCCACATCAGCGACAGTGATCCCACGACTCCACTGTGGATAAAATACCATCCTGCAATTACTAGCCCCATAACGAAGAACGGAATATTACGAAGAATTCCATATTGAACCGGTGGCTGTTCACTCGTCCATCTATTCTGTGGAAGCAGACATAAGATGATGCGGACTGCTCCGAGAATATAAATGATGATTGTCAATATTTGACTGGATGGATCTTCATAAAGGGTCTGTCCAATCTGCCAAAGCAGAAAATAAAAGACTGTCATGGTAATGGATGTAATCTGTTTTCCTCTTCCAAGCAGGTTTTTAAGTTGAAAGATTCTCGGCATGAGGTGAAAAGCATCTCCGCCCACCAATACCAGTGCCATCGTTCCGGCAAGAATCCTTGATTGATCCTCTCCTGCGTGCAACAAAAGGTATAAACCAATCATAAATGCAGCAAAAAGATACAGGCTGTCAAAAATAAGCTCTATCTTGTGTGATATTTCTTTCATAGACATTCCCTCTTTTATTTTAGTAATGATACCTTGTATCAATAATGATATGCGTATTCCGCATTTTTGTCAAGCGATTTCAGTATTTGTATTTTTATTTTATGGCTTATTATGGTACAATGGAAAAAACAAAGGAGGATTTCTATATGTTTAAGGATATAGGCGCATTTGATATTATCGCAATTATCTTAGTTGTGGATGGGATTCTGAATTTATTTGGAATTATGATGCCCTTTAAAGCATCTATGACCAAAAAGTACACCCCAGAATCGATAAAAGCATGGATTCGCCCAATGGGAATTGCATCCATCATTATGGGCATCGGGTGCGAACTTGCAGATTTAAGCGTATTTGCTAATAATTCCAACTTTCCCGGATGGTTTACTCCTGTCGGTTTTGGACTTATAGCAGTAGGTGCTATTATGGGATTAACTTTTAATAAAATCTTTTTGAAAAAAATAAAATAGGAACCGCACCTTGATGGGACGTTTATTTTATCTCCCCATCAAGGTACGGTTCTTATTTTTTTCATATCAAATTATGTACAGATTCATATATCTTTCTGGCAATATATGGATTGTTCATAGTATAAAGATGAATTCCATCCACCCCATGAGCAATAAGATCCACAATCTGGTTTACTGCATATGCGATCCCAGCATCACGCATCGCAACCGGATTCGCCTCATAATGTTCCATCATTGCAGCATATTTTTCCGGTACCACTACGCCACAGAGTGATGCCATTCTCTCAATCTGCTTTTTGTTCGTTACGGGCATGATTCCTGCCTGAATTGGAACATTGATTCCCGCAAGCTGGCAGCGTTCCCGAAAGGAATAAAAATCATCATTGCGAAAAAATAGCTGCGTAATCAACTGATCGGCTCCCGCATCAACCTTTGCTTTCAAATAATGAATATCATTTACCTTACTCTTCGCTTCCACATGTCCTTCCGGATAGCAGGCCGCTATAATATTGAAATCCCCCTGCGATTTAATAAATGAAACCAAATCCGATGCATGATCAAAATCACCTTGTTTACAGCCATCCTTTGGAACGTCTCCCCGCAGAGCCAGAATATTTTCAACTCCCGCATGTTTCAGCTCTGTAAGCTTTTCCAGGATTTCCTCCCTTGTCGATCCAATGCAGGTCAGGTGTGCCACGCTTTCGATTCCTGAGTTTTTAATCGCTGATGCAATTCGAAAGGTCTCACTTCCATTTTCGCCACCCCCGGCTCCATAAGTGACACTGATAAAATCAGGCTGCAGATTTTTTAATTCATCAATCGTTTCATATATTTTATTAACCGGAGATGTCCGCTTTGGCGGAAACACCTCATAAGATAATACAGTTTTTTTCTCAAAAAGTTTAACAGTTTTCATCTCTTATTTCTTTTGCTGCTTCCACAAGATTCTTAAGACTTGCAGTCGTCTCAGCATCTCCTCTCGTTTTCAATCCACAGTCCGGGTTTATCCACAGTTTTTCAGGACTGATTTTTTTAAGCATTTGATCCAGTGCATTTTTAATTTCCTGCACAGACGGAACCCTTGGAGAATGAATATCGTAAACCCCCGGACCTACCTCTGTTTTAAAATTATTTTCTTTCAATGCATCTAATATCAGCAGATCCGAACGTGATGCCTCAAAGGTAATGACGTCAGCATCCATATCATCAATTGCCTGAATAATATCCGTAAACTCGCTATAACACATATGAGTATGAATCTGCGTCTCTGCCTTCACTCCACTGTGGACAAGACGAAATGCCGGAATTGCCCAGTTGAGATACTCGCCATACCAGTCACTTTTTCTAAGTGGCAGTTTCTCCCGCAGTGCCGCTTCGTCTATCTGAATAATTTGAATACCATTTGCCTCCAGATCAAGCACCTCTTCGCGAATGGCCAGCGCGATCTGATAGGTACTTTCTTTTAAGGAAATATCTTCACGCGGGAAGGACCAGTTCAGAATCGTCACGGGTCCGGTAAGCATGCCCTTCATCGGTTTATCTGTAAGACTCTGCGCATACACCGACCATGCAACCGTCATCGGCTTAATTCGGGATACGTCACCCCAGATAACCGGCGGCTTTACACAACGAGTCCCATAGGACTGCACCCAGGCCTTCTCGGTGAACAGATAGCCACTCATCTGCTGTCCGAAATATTCTACCATATCTGTTCTCTCGTACTCCCCATGCACAAGCACATCCAGACCGATTTCTTCCTGCTGTTTCACACACGCAGCAATCTTTTGACGATAAAATGCAACGTATTGTTCTTCATTGATCTCACCTTTTCTGAAAGCGGTACGGTTTGCTTTTACATCGGCAGTCTGTGGAAATGATCCAATCGTCGTAGTTGGAAACAGCGGCAGCTTAAACGCTTCTTTCTGAACATTCTCCCGAACAGAAAACTCCGGTACTCTCACAAAGTCACTGTCGCTGATTTTTTCTACGTTCTCCTGAACAGCCACATTATCACAGTCCGGTCTGCCCTCAAAAAGCAGTACATTTGCTTTGAATTTGTCTGATGATTCGTACTCACATTCCGATAATTGCTTCAGTTCTGCAAGCTCCACAAGCTTTTCCTCTGCAAATGCAAAATGTGCGGTATACTTCTTGGGCAGCTTTGTTTCATTTCTCAGCGTATAAGGAACATGAAGCAGTGAGCAGGATGTACTAAGCACCATCTCTATTTCCTGTTGTCTGAGTAAGTCCAAAAGATCTAACGTATCCTTATAATTATTTTTCCAGATATTTTTGCCATTTACAACACCTGCAAAGAGTACCTTTCCATCAGCAAAGCCATGACTGACAACAAGTTCCTGTGTTTTCTTTCCCTCTAAAAAATCAAGTCCGATTCCATCAAAGTCCAACGCAAGAAGCTCCTGATAACAGTCCCGCACATCTCCGAAATAAGTCTGAGCCAAAACCTTTACATCCTTTTTAGAAGCAAGAATTCCCCGGTACAACTTCTGTAAAAGCAAAATATCCTGGGTACTTAAATCATGTACCAGATATGGCTCGTCAAACTGAATCCACTCCGTCCCCAGTTCACTGAATTTACCAAGCAGATTCGAATATGCCTCGATGACCGCTTCCACATAATCCTCCGCCGTTTTACTTCCAATATAACGCAGCAGTTTTAATAACGTAAACGCACCCGTCACAACCGGTTTGGTCAAAACACCATTCTCCTTTGCTTCCTCATATTCATCAAATGGCTTCGTACCTGCAAGTTTTAATTCAATCTGATCATCAATCTCCGGTACCATATAATGATAGTTCGTATTGAACCATTTTTTCATTGCCAGAGCTTTCACATCTCCGGCTTCTCCCTGATATCCTCTTGCCATTGCAAAATATGTATCAAGTTCCGACAATCCCAAATTGATATATCTCTCTGGGATGATATGAAACAAAACTGCTGTATCCAACAGATTATCATAAAGCGAAAAATCGTTGGACGGAATAAAGTCCAGTCCCGAATCCTTTTGCATCTTCCATTGTTTTTTTCGGATTTCTTTTGCTGTATTTTGAAGTTCTTCGACAGATATCTCCTCTTTAAAATATTTCTCAGTTGCAAATTTAAGTTCTCTGAGTTCGCCGACTCTTGGATAACCAATTATAGAAGTACGCATCATTATATCTCCTTGTCCTTTATCTTTTCAATGTATGTTCTGTAGTTTAACATGAAAATATCGATATGCGTTAATACTTGTTATCTTGATATAGTTATAGTTAAATCCTATACCCCTTGTCCTCCGATACGAATAATAATCGGAGAGCAGAACTGTCTGCTAATACAATTATTTATTTGCCCGACTATGCAGAAAAAGGAGCATATCACGAACGTGACAGCTCCTTTACTTACTTTATGCCCATTTTTTGTATGATGCTCACAACAAGCACATCAGTAGATATTTTGGCAAATTTTGATTCTACTTTTTCTATCTATGTTATTTAGGTTCTACTTTCATACATTCAATGGGTGAATTAGGAAGCTTAGAGCTTCAAAACTCCAAATACAAGACCTGCCAGCAGACAGATGATACTAACTCCCCATACCCAGAAGAACGATGCTTTGATATGGTCTTTGATTTCCACACCTGCCAGTCCGACTCCAAGGAATGTTGCCGGTACAACCGGACTGATAAATGTTGCACAGTTTCTACATACAACCATCGCAATTGCTGTCTGCATCGGATCAACGCCGAATTTATCTCCAACGCCCATAAGTACCGGTAATAATCCATAGAAATATGAATCCGTACAGAATGCAAGCGTAAGTGGTACCGAAAGCACACCGATAATCAAAGGAAGGAATGGTCCCATTGCCTGTGGAATACATCCGGCAAGGATATTCGCCATATGGTCCATAATTCCCGAATCCTCCATCACACCGAGGAACACACCTGCGGCAAATAATGTTGATGCCATCATAATAGCTGGTCCGGAATGTGATTTAATAATCTTATTCTGTAATTTGGAACCGTTATAGTTTACAAATAAAGCAATCGCACAGCCAATCATAAAAATCAAATAGCTTGGAAGCGGTAAGAAAATCAAACATATGATTACAGCTAAGGTGAGTATAATATTGAAAACAAAAAGCTGAGGTCTTGCTAATTCTTTCCCTTCCTCTGCCTCTTTTGCTTCTTCTGCTGAAAGTTCATGCGTTTCTCCATCCGGCATTCCTGCTCCACGTTTTTTTTCGACAACTCCCCAGAAAACTGCAGTTGCAAGAGCAATCACAATACCGACTGCCTGCATTGGCATTAATTTTGCCCAGAGTATATTTGCTTCCACTCCTAATACCGACGCTGCACGCATGGTAGGCCCACCCCAAGGCATCAGATTCATAACACCCATAGCAGTTACACAGATCAAAAGAAGTGTTGTCGGACGCATCTTCATCTTTTTGTAGATTGGCAGCATCGCCGGTATCGTGATTAGAAATGTAGAGGCTCCACCGCCATCTAAATGTCCGATCATTGCGATAATACAGGTCATGATTGTAACACCTACCACACTGTTGCCGACACGTTTTACCAATGCGCTGATAATCCGGTCAAACATGCCAACATCTGTCATGATTCCGAAAAACAGGACTGAAAAAAGGAATAGACATGCGGTCGGGGATGTTCCCGCCACACCGCTTTCAATAAATTCTCCGATTTCGGAGATGGAATATGTCCCTGTCGCAACTAAGATGATTGCGCTCACGGTTGAAACTGAGATAAAAGCCAATGCCGGTACTGTTACGTTTCTCAGTAACAGAATAATAATCATAAGAATAGTTGCGAATCCCAGCACCGCAAGTAATGTCTCGTTCATAATAAGTTCCTCCTTGTTATTTTATAAACTTATTATATTTCGACAATCTTACATACTCACATTCTAAAACTTACACTCTGTTAAGAAACATCTTAAAATCCGTTAAGAAAAGAACGCCGTATCACATGGCGTCCTCTTCATTCAATGCTCTTATCTTTTCCAGAATGCTTGCAGCCGATACCGGTTTCTCTACATATGCATCAATGCTGTTCTGCTGTATTGCTTCAATTACTTCCTTTTTCACCTGATCCACCATAAGGATCCGGATCATATCCGGATATTGATTCTGAATGGACATTGCAAAATTGATTCCGGAATAGTTTTCTCCAAGGGTCTGGTCGATGAGAATGAACTGATACGTAAAATTCTCCAGAGCCTCTTTTGCTTCCCCCGGTGTTTCTGTCGCAGTAACTTCAATTTTAATACGCGCAAACTCTTTTCTCAAAAGCTCCAGAATTTTTTCATTATCATCCACGACCAGTACCCGCTTTGCGCGAACTGTCCGGTGTTCTGACTCAATCTGCTCCATTGGTTTCTCTTCCTGTCCGGGCAGATAGATGTAGAATGTGCTCCCCTCTGACAGTCGGCTCGTCACACAAATATGCCCCTTGTGCGAATGAATGATCTGTTCTGCGACCGACAATCCCAGTCCGGTTCCCTTTCCGGTCTTTTTTGTCGTAAAGAATGGTGTAAAAATCTGTGCCATCGTCTCCTGACTCATTCCGCAGCCATTATCGGATATACGAATGCAGATATAAGAATCCCATTCATTTGCAAGTGTGATTTTGTGTCTGACTTCAATTTGCTCCCGCTCTTCTACCGTGCCGAAAATGGAAAGCTTTCCCTCCTGCTCTTTCCCGATTGCATGAAAGGCATTGACACATAAGTTCAGAATCACCTGCTTCATCTGTGTCTCATTTCCTAAAAATCCTTCCCGACTAAAATGTTCATCCAAATCAATATGAACATTTATAGGACAAACAGAATTTATCATCTTCATCGTTCGATTCAACAGCCTTTTCACAGAAATGAACGTAAATACAGTCTCCATATTCTTACGGCTCAGAGATGATATCTGTTGAATCACATCCTTTGCACGATCCGATGCTTCAAAAATCTCATGAACGTAGTCATATTCTATGGACTCCTCCGGAAGCACGTCCAGCAGTATGTCCGCATAACCCATAATCGGGGTCAGCATATTGTTAAATTCATGCGCAATACCTCCCGTCATTGTTCCCATGATCTGCAGTCTCTGCTGGTGGGTGATGACCTCCTCACTTTGTTTCGTCTCTTCCAGCACATGATTCAGATCACGCAGATATTCGATTTCTTCCTGATTCTTCTTTTTCTGAAAAGCCAGGTAGCTAAAAACTCCCAGAAAACATAAGATAACCAGAAAGAATCCGGAGAAAATCACTCCAATTTTCGTAAATCCTGCAAAAATCGGAGTATAGACTTCATCATAGTCAATCACAGCCGACACGACCAAATAATCATCCCCCACGTATGCAGGCGTATATGCCGCAATCTTCCGCACCATCGGAAGGCTTGGGTTTCCCCACCAGTAAGAATCATATTCCGCAACTCCGGTCTCTCCCGCTATCTGCTTTTGCGTCATTGACGCCAGACTATCCAGCTCATCTACCTGATAGAACTCTTCTCTTCCTTCAATGACATTCATCCCCCATTGTTCTTCTTCCGGATGCATCACAATGACACCATTGGAAGTTTTGACAACGACATAGCCATTGGTTCCGATTTTTATATTGGAAATAATATTGTCGTAATATTTTCGGACAGAAACGTCAACTTCCACCTGCATTCCATTTTCTGTCTTTTTTGTAAAGACAAAATACAATCGATTCTCTTCATCCATCTGTTCACTGAATGTAATCCCATCTCCCAGAGAACACATCCCATAGATATTCGTAAAATGGTGCTCCTCTTGACCATATATGATATTTCCGTCTTTGTCTTTCAGTGTTACATCATCCACATATCCATTTCTATTGGAAAGATATTGACTGATTTCGAATTCCATATATTCCAGATTCTGCAGTTCTTCACTATATGTCACACCATTGCAGAGCTGCTTCATATCCGCCTTATAAGTATCGATTTCATGTTCCAGACTTGCAGCAATTGAACCAACCGTATTCGACATCTGCTCTTTTTGCATGTCCAAAATGGATTGACTGTATTCGCGCCACACGGACCAACCGGTGAAAATGAGCCCTCCAAACAGACAAACGGCAAGCAAAATTCCTACATAAATCCATATTCTTTTTTTGAATGTTTTCTTTTTTTTCATACCGAAAATCCTTTTGCTTTTATTTGACTCACTATCCACTTTATTATATAATATTCTTTGATGTTTGTGAACAACGAAAAGGCGTGCTACCGGTTCTCTTTTGTACGCTATACAAATAAGAGGAATGAAAAATGGCAGATAAAATACTTATCGTAGATGATGACCCTGCAATCTGTAAATTATTGCAGAAAGTATTAAATAGCAATGACCTCGAATCGGATATTGTAAATTGCGGAATGGATGCTCTGAGCATTCTTAATTCCCATACCTACGATGTGATTCTGATGGATGTTATGATGGAGGATATGGAAGGTTTTGATGTCATCAAGAAGCTGCGCTCCCGCGGCATTCAGACTCCGGTCATTATTATCAGTGGACGCAGCGAAGATTATGATGCTCTATACGGACTGTCCATCGGTGCCGACGATTATATTACCAAGCCTTTCCGCCCACTTGTTGTCGGTGCAAAAGTAAAGGCATTGATTCGCCGCAACAGCAATCAGGTGCTTTCTTCCAACAGCATGATTGAATGCGGTCGTTTTAAATATGATACAGATACGCTGCGGTTTTATAAGGATGGAGAAGAGATTATCCTCTCTGCCAAAGAAAACAGTCTGATACTTCTTTTTCTGAATCATCCAGACCAGGTCTTTACCAAAGAGATGATCTATGAGCACGTGTGGGGGAATACCATTGCCGTCGATGACAATACAATCATGGTCTATGTCAACCGTCTCCGCAACAAAATCGAGGACGATCCCAAAAAGCCGCAATATATTCTCACGGTACGCGGGATAGGTTATCGTTTCCGGGCATAGCCAATGCCAATACACAAAAACTGCAGCTGACAACCGTTTTGATTGTCAGATCTGCAGTTTTTTTAAATAATTCAGCGTGGTATCCGGCACCATCTTGCCTACTTCCATCCACTTTCTCTTTTGCATATTTTCACGAACTACAGATGCACTGACGATTCCTGCCGCATTTTTTACTCGCGGAATTTCCTTTAGTACGATTCCGTATTCTGGTAAAATTTCCTTCATGGTCTGGTTATACACACCTGTCACGCCGCAATCCGGCTCGGTTCCGACAAAGCGCTCGGTAATTCCAAGCTCCGGGGCAATACATTTTGCAAACAATTCCACATCCAGTCTGCAGTTTGCATGACTTGCCTCCACCTTATCCTTCATAAAATAGGTTGGAAATGTTGCTGCCGAAATGATGTAATCCGAAGATTTATGAAAAATAAGGTTTACAATATCTTTGCTCCCCTCACATGCCAGTCTGAAGCGATCCTCCGCCGGGATGAATGAACGCTTATCCGATAAGATAAAGACATGTACATAATCACACTGCAAAGAGGCCTGTTCCAAAAGATAACGATGCCCCAATGTGAATGGGTTGCAGTTCATAACAACCGCGCCAATCTTTTTTCCTGCTTCAAGAGCATCTGACGGCGTCTCGTCTTTCATCTTCTCAATATATTTACGAAAACCGGTACTTCGATTTTCCATAAAAAGAATGGATTGATTTTCGATAATCGTATAAAAACTCAAATCTTCAAACATTTCTCTATTCTTAGGTTTAGTGTAAATAAACTGATGGACTCTTCCCTTTTCAAATTCATATTGAATCAAATTTGACAGGATGATACCGGATAACCCCTGTCCCTGACATGAGGCTTCTACCGCAATACATTTTAATACGTTTTCCTCTACCGAACCGGTCGCAATGATACGGTAATCATCATCCAGGATACAGATACTGTATTCAATGCCCTCATCATATTCCAAATCCATCTTTTCAAGGAATTGTTTTAATTTTTCAAGTTCTTTCCCTTTTAAAGGATTTCCTGCCAATATCATACGATACCTCTCACATTCCGTTTTACTTCCTGCTGGCCATCAAAATTTATAATGCAGCAGATCATATACAAAAATCGTAACTGCAAGTAAATCTGCACAACCACCTGCACTGATGTTCTCTATAATAAAAAATGCATCCATCTGTTTCAGCTGCTCCACGGCATCCTTCTGATATGCGCCTCCATTTTTCAGAAATGTATCGGCGCATCTATGGACCATCTCCAGGGTCTGTTCTCCCCTTCTGGCTCCAATATTACTATCCTGCACCGATTTCATTAACGAAAACAGGGTCTGCAGTTTTACGCAGTTATAATCGTTACCATTCTTCCTTCCACGGCAAAATACCGGCAGTGCATACTTTCGCACTGATTCATAACCCGATACAGCTTCTCCGCGAATTCCTTCAATCCCGGTTCTCCGATACAGAGCTTCACCATTCGTTGTCCGAGGCGCCTGCTCCGTTTCTCTTAAGCCTTGCATTTCTTTTAAGAGTGTGGCCCGAACCAGCTTCTGTTCAAGAAAAAACAGTGTATTTTCCGTCATCCGATACCCATGACTGATGCAATATCCCGCGGATGCCGCCAGAATTCCCAAGGAGAAAATCATCCCCTTATGTGTGTTGACACCACCAGTAGCCTGATACATCGCCTTTTCCGTTTCGATTCCGATTGCTCGAATCTCCGCAAAGGTATCTGCGTTTAATTTAGGGCTATAGGCTCCTGTTTCGCACATTTGAATCAGATACGGTGTGATTGCATCTGCACTTTTCTGAAACGTGAGCAGATTCATGTCCGTATGTGCACCATTTGAATAACAGTCTACCAATCCCGGCTTTGGAGTCGTAAACACTTCATCCAACATTGCTTTTTTTGCCAGTGTACCAATCGCAAATGATAGTCTGCTCACAGACACATTCATCTTTTTTCTAGCTTCATATACATTCATCCTCTGCTCTCCTTTCATTTCTTGCTACTATTACTCAGTAAAAGAAAATGGTTTAATTTCTCTCACAACATCCATGATCGTCCCGTCACGGCTCTCAATGATTCCAACCACACGGTCACCAAACTCCACCTTTTCGGGTTCACCGACAATTGCATAAGCCATGTCACGCAGTTCCTCTATCGTACAGAATGGAATGCCCTCGACATCTTTCATTGCCTCAATGAGATCCTGTCGGAGTGGATTGATTGCCACACCATAATCCGTAATCACAACATCCACAGATTCTCCCGGAGTTGTGACTGTTGTAACATCGGTACAGATTGCCGGGATCCTTCCCTGAAGAAGCGGTGAGATCACGATGGTACATTTTGCACCTGCCGCGGTATCTGGGTGTCCGCCCTGAGCACCTGTGATAATGCCGTCCGATCCAACTACAACGTTACAGTTAAAGTTTACATCAACCTCCAGTGCTGCAAGAATCACATAGTCCAATTTGTTGACAAATGCGCCTTTGTTGAACGGATTCGCGTACATTCCTGCACTGATACGGAAATGCTTCTGGTTCTTGACTGATTCTACGGCATCCAAATCAAAATCCTGTGTATCCAGCAGACAATTCACAAGGCCTTTATCCAGCAGATCACACATTGGTTTTGTAAGACCTCCGACGCCAAATCCCATCTTGATTCCCTTCTCCTCCATAATCTTGGTCAGAGAGATTGTTGATGCAATGGATGCTCCACCGACACCTGTCTGATAAGAAAAACCATTTTTAAAATATGGTGCATTTGTGACAAACTTTGTACAATAATCTGCCATCATCTGTTTCCTCACATCTGTGGTAGGTTTTGCCGCGCCAGTTGCTATTTTCTCCGGTTGTCCGATTGCATCTACTACACATACATAATCCACTCTTGTCATCTCGATATGTGCCGGGAAGTTCGGAAACGGAACCAGACAATCGGTAATTGCTACTACTTTATTCGCATGATTACTGTCTACTACCGAGTAAGAAAGTACACCACAGTCACTCTTACCGCCGATACCGCGACAGTTTCCATAATCATCACAGGTTGGTGCTCCAATAAAT
The DNA here is from genome assembly GCA_028693555.1 of Hespellia sp. Lineage (GTDB taxonomy): Bacteria > Bacillota > Clostridia > Lachnospirales > Lachnospiraceae > Hespellia. The sequence continues at coordinate 30,576 of JAQUVD010000028.1, read as the reverse complement.
GCAATATCAACAACGGTCTCACCTGTGAGCAGTGCCCGGACACGTCCTCCATGAGAACGCATGGTGGCAAGTCCCTTTAACTTTCCGTGCGAGATTGCTTCTCCGATTTTTCCGCGCACTCCGGAAGACTGGATGTTCGTAATCGTTCCGTCTTCAATCATCGGAACCAGTGGGTCATGTGCTTTTCCAAGAGAACTTGCACAGATTGTAATATCTTTGATTCCCATTTTATGGATTTCTTCCATCACCATATTAACAACCAGATCACCCTCTCGGAAATGATGATGGAAGCTCACAGTCATGCCGTCTTTGATTCCACATTTTACAAGTACGTCGTGAATGGAATCAACAAGCTTGCTGCTCTCATTATCCATTAAAACTCTGGTAACCGGTCCATGCTTAATGTACTCTGTTTTATTTTTATAATAGATTCCCTGAAATACTTCTTTTCCTGTTTCTTTTAAAATTTCATCCGGAATATCTCTGCCTACTTTATTGATCATCTTACATATCCCCCTTGTACACACCGGAAGCTTTTGCAAGCTCCAGAACTCTTTTTGCTCCATCGTAAAATGCGATGTCAATCATCTTGCCATCTACGGTAAACACTCCGATTCCCTGCGCTTTTTTCTCATCAATTTCTTTTACAATCTTTTCTGAGAAAATGATTTCTTTTTCCGTCGGGGTATAGACATCGTGTACAATCGAAATCTGTCTTGGATTCACAAGCGATTTTCCATCAAACCCCATCATTTTGATCATTTGAACTTCTTTTTTGAAGCCTTCCATATCATCTAAATTCGTATATACGGTATCAAAGCACTGCACCTTTGCCGCTCTTGCCGCAATGATCATATGCTGTCTGGCACCTGCAAGCTCTACACCGCCTCCAGTGATTACAGTCTGCAGATCCTTGGTATAATCTCCGCCACTAAGCGCGATTCCGAATAACCGCTCGGAAGCTTCACAGATATCCAATGCTTTCATTACGCCCATTGCGGACTCCAGTGCTGCCATAAGAAGCATACTTCCCGGCTCTTTAGCAAATGCTTTTTCATCTTCTTCTACAGCAGCCTCAATTCTTTTTACATCCTCTGCACTTTCTACCTTAGGAATACGGATTGCATCCGCCCCACCTGCAACACAGACACGGACATCTTCTCTCCAATGTGGAGTATCAAGCCCATTGATACGCACAACTCTCTCTACCCCGTGGTAGTCGATTTCCTGCAGTGCATGGAACAACGAATATCTCGCCGCATCCTTTTCTCCTTCTGCAACCGCATCTTCCAGATCAAGCATAATCGAATCCGGTTTGTAGATATATGGATCTTTAATCAATCCCGGTTTCTGACAGTTCAAAAACATCATACTTCTTCTCAATCTTTTTTTATTTGAATTCATCATTGGATGACACCTCCCCATGGCAGATTCTCTTTTTGGCTGTTTGCACGAAATACAGCGCATTCCACCCTTGCTTTTAACGTACAGTTGAGTGCGCCTTTGTCCACGACGGTAATTTTTGCATTTTGAACAGACAGACGTTCTAATGTCTCCATGACTATTTTTTTAATTTCATTTCCATACTGATGAATGACCGTACTGTTTAATTCAAATTCAATTCCTTCCTCGCCCGGTTCAACCGTTACCATAGCATCACTGGATTCCAACGTTCCCGCAGCTGCAGGTTTTAAGATTTCCATTTTCTACCTCCTTGATTCACCTTAAATGTTTTTGCTTTTGTAGCTTAAGTGAATCTTAAAACAGCAATCTTAAATAATCACATGTGAATTCTTAATATTTATTAAGCTAAGCGAAGTTCCCCTGTTACAGAATCCATAATATATCCGCAGATTTCAATGTTTTCAGGCATAAGCGGGTGATTTTTCAAAACATAAACCGTATCCTGAACCGACTGTTCCACACTCTCAAAACCACTCAGCCAGTTTTCAAAGTCAATTCCACTGTTTCGAATGATCTCGATATGCTTTTCTTTTATTCCACGTTGTTTGAGTTTAGCCAGCATCTCTTTTGCATTCAGCCCTTGTACTCCGCAATCTGTATGCCCAACCACCATGATTTCAGTGACTCCCAGTTCAACAATTGCTACCAGAAGACTACGCATCACGCTTCCGTAAGGATGTGTGATGACACCACCTGCATTTTTGATGATTTTAGCATCGCCATTCTTAATTCCAAGTGCCGCCGGCAGCAGTTCAATCAGACGCGTATCCATGCATGTCAGGATTGCAAGATGTTTATCCGGATATTTGCTTGTCTCATATTTTTCATATTGTTTTTCTTTTACAAATTTTTTGTTGAATTCTATAATCTTCTCTACCATTTCTTCTTCCTTTCCTTTTATAATATTCCATAAAAAACGATTCCCAAAGCTGCGGACATCAAGATTACTTTTGGCACAGTCCAATGCTGCTTTATAATCAAAAACAGCATCAGAATGCCTATGAATATTCCACTCACACTGAAATGATTGTCAATATAATAATTAGAAATACACAGTGACATAATCACTGCAATCAACATTCCGATGCAGATTGGACGAATGACATACAGTATATGTTCAAATACATTATTATGCTTTAATTTTGCGAACATGGCCGCCACGATCATAGTCAGGGTATAGGCTGGCATAAGCACGCCCAGCACAGCAGCAAGTCCACCAATGATTCCATTGACCTGCATTCCTGCAAAGGTTGCGCAGTTCAGTCCAAAGGGGCCCGGCGTCATCTCTGCAATCGCAATAATATTTGAAAAGTCATCCACACTCATCCAGTGATGAAGAAGCATTTCGTCCCTCATCAGCGGAATCATAGACATCCCGCCAAAACTGGTAAATCCCACTTTCACAAATGACACAAACAACTCAAGGAGTTCCATATCGCTTCACCCCCATTAAGACAAATGCAAACGCTACGCCCATCAAAACAATGAAAATGTTATTCAAGTTCGTAAAATAACACAGTGCTGTAGATATCAGACAAATTACCACACATAACTTATTCTTTAATCCCGACTTTGCAAGCGAAATCGTTGCAGATACAATAATCGGTACAACCGCCGCACGAATTCCTTTTAATGCGCTCGCGACCCATACATTATCCTGAAATGCAGAATAGCAGACTGTAATGACCGATAAGATCAGAACAGCGGGAAAGGCAATTCCGATCATCGCACACACTGCCCCAAACCATCCTGCCATCTGATACCCGAAAATCGTGCTGATATTGGTAATCATAATTCCCGGCACTGATTTTCCAAGTGAGACAATGTCAAGCAATTCTTCCTTTGTCATCAGCTCTCTTTTGTCCACAAATTCTCGTTCCATTTGTGCAAGAATGCTCCATCCTCCGCCAAACGTAAAACAGCCTATTTTTGCGAAAAAACAGAACAGCAGCAATCCTTTCCTTAAGTTTTTCTTCCTTTCCATACCTCTCCCTCCAATCGTTCTATTTATATCATAATGTATCTGATCCAATATAAAACCTTAAAAAATGTTAAGAACAAAAAAAAAGAAAGTCCCTATTCGAAACTTCTTTCCACGAGTTCTTTTTCTATTTTCTCTCATACTAAATTGTTACAAATCCTTTTCCGACAATCTCACTGGTATTATAAATCAAAATAAATGCTCCGGGCTCGTTCTGATGAATATACTGTCTGAGCTGCACCGCCTGTGCACGATTCAATACCGTGACTACCATGAATTTTTCCTGATTGGTATAGGCTCCGCTGGCTTCTGAAACCGTTGCGCTTCGATCCAAATCATGCACAATATAATCGCAGATGGAACCTGGATTATCGCAAATGATAGTAAACGCTTTGCACATATTGATATTTTCTATAATTCCATCTATTAAAAATGATTTCAGGGTCAGACCAACAAACGAATATAATGCAGTTTTAATATCAAATACGAAGCAGGCAATCAAAATTGCGACCATATCCGTTACTAAAAGTGCCATACCAATGTGAACTTTCGTATATTTCTGGAGCAGCATTGCCAGCACGTCGGTTCCACCACTGGACGCTCCTATGTTAAACAGCAGTGCACTTCCAATTGCAGGAAGTGTAATTGCAAAAATCAGTTCTAATGTCGGTTCATTCGATAACGGTGCAAACATCGGATACATCTTTTCAAATACAAGCAGCAAAAGTGATAATAAAATACTCGCATACCCTGTTTTGATTGCAAAACTCTTTCCCAAAAAGATCCATCCAACCAGCAATAAAATCATATTCACACAAAACGTAAACATACTTGCCGATATTGGCATGATTTTCGCAATAACTACAGCAAATCCGGTTACACCTCCGAAACAGAAATTATTTGGAAATTTAAAGAAATACACACCGACTGCCATAATGAAAATGCTAAACGTAATCAGACAATAATTTTTTATTGTTTTCATCTTATACCTTCTTCTAAACGTATCCCGATTTGTTTTTACCACGATTTATCATATCATTTTCATAATAAAATGCAACGATATCTTTCTATTTTTTTGTTTTTTTCGCAGAACAAATTTACAAGTTCTTTTTTTTCGGTATAATAGATATATCATCATTTTCAATAGACAAGGAGATCCGATTATGCTGCACGGAATTGAAGTTACATTACCACAGATGCTGGACTGCCGGGAGCGCCGGGCAGGCAGGCAAGCCGATTATCTAAACACTTATCACATGCCCGTGATATCATTCTGCATGAATATTCCGGGTCCTGTCAAAACAACGCCGGAACTCTGTAAGATTTTTCTTGAGGGAGTGGCTCTTATCAACCATGCATTAGAAAAAGAATCCATTCGTATCATGGATTCTTTAACCTATCACGAGCCGACCGGTGATGAATATATTCTTTGCATTGATTGTTCTGATGCAGAACACATCAAAACACTTATGGCTGACATTGAAGAATCGCATCCTCTCGGACGTCTCTTTGACATTGATGTCATCGGAGTTGACGGTGTCAAATTATCCCGTTCCGGCTTTCGCAAATGCTTTCTCTGTGACCGTCAGGCACAGGAATGCGCTTCCTCGAGACGCCACAGTGTGCGGGAGATGCAGGATGCTATCGAGCAAAAAATCCATGACCGTTGGAATTCCTAATTTCCATATCCGTTCACTTCTACCCAAAGCTCTTTACCACAAACCACACAACCGGCACCAAAAGCGATGGCAGCATATTCAATGTCTTACAATCCTTGATTTTCAGGATCGACAATCCGGAGCTTGCAATGAGAAAACCTCCTACAATTGAGATTTCGGTCATCAATTCTGCAGTCATAAACTCACCCATGAATCCAGCCAGTAGGAAGATCGCACCCTGCCAAAGGAACAACACAATCGCCGCCAAAGCCATTCCAATTCCATAAGTGGATGCTAATACCATAGATGTCACAAAATCCAGCGTTGCATTCGTAAATAGATACGTGTTGTCTCCATACAGCGCACTCTGAATCGGTCCAAGAATTGACAACGTACCAATACAGTAAAGCAAAATTCCGGTAGACAGCCCCTGTCCCAGCTTACTGGAAGAAAACTTTGCCGTAAGCTTTTGGAATCTCCCTTCCAAATCCAACATCGTTCCCAAAAGGCTTCCGATTGCCAAGCTTAATATAAAAAGGACCGGAAAGGTGCTTTTAGGCATATTCTGAACAACAGCATTGATTCCAAGTCCCGTTGCAGCTAAACCCATAGCCGTAAAAAGTGCATGTTGATACTCTTCTTTGATTCCTTTCTTCACAACACTTCCAACCACACTGCCTGCCAAAATCGTTCCTGTATTTACAATCGTTCCTAACATTTTTCATCCCCGCATTCTGTTCTCTGATAAGTGCTTTTTTCTCTGCTTTCTATCTTACACCAACTTTTCATCCTTATCAACTGCCAGCCGCGTTCATCAATGTTGACTATTCATTTTAGATTCTTTATAATTCAATTACATCACGCACAAGATGATGAGCGCTTATGAAAGGTGGCAAAGATACGATGACAGAGAACATAACTTATGAAAATGTAGACATGCTCTTAGACACCGGATTCAATATTACATTTATCACTATGGAACATAATTCGCCTCTGCACTGGCATCAGGCTCTGGAAATCCTATATATTTTAAATGGAAGTGCTTCCATTACGATGGATGGTAATACCTATCATTTGAAGCCTTTGGAATTTCTTGTAATTGATGCCTCTAAGATTCACGATGCCATCTATGATAAAAATCATACAATGGGTGTCTGTATCCATATTTCCAAAAATTTTATGCGCAAATTCATTCCGGATATCGAACTGCTTCATTTTAACTGTTCCATGCAGGTTCTTACCGCAGATACCATGGATGCTTATATGCATTTATGTGAGTTTTTAAAAGATCTCACCATCCTATATATGAAGCCCCCAAAGACCTATCAGCTTCAAAGTCAGGCTCTGGTTCTCCAGATTCTCTCTACTCTCATTGAAGATTTCAGTACACCAATGACTGAAACTCTTTCTGTCACAGACCTGAAAAATTTGGAGCGGATGGATCAGATTACAAGCTACGTAGAAGCACACTATAAAGAGCCGGTGTCACTTCAGGCTGCCGCCGATGAGCTCATGCTGAGCAAAGAATACTTCTGCCGTTTTTTCAAAAAGAACACTGGTATTTCTTTTGTCACTTATGTCAACCAGATACGAATTCATCATATCTATCAGGAACTGATTCATACCGAAGATCCCACGATGGAGATCATGGACCGGAACGGCTTTTATAACCAGAAGATTTTTTACCGCATGTTCAAAGAGATTTATGACTGCACGCCGCGTGAACTGCGTGCACTTGCAGTTGATAATCCCTATATGTAAAAGTCAATATTGACAGAATTCTTGTCAACATAGCCCCTAAACAGAGTTGCCCTTTCAATGTTATGATATACGTGTAACAAAGATAACAAGGAAATAAAACATATATAAGAAATTGAAAGGGGGCATTATTATGCCAACAATGAATTTAACAGCAGAAGAAACAAAATACTATATGGAAGCTCAGGAAAAGCTTGGAAACAAAATCATTCATATCATCAAAGAATACTGGGCTAAGAACAGCGAAACAATCTTAGCAGGTGTGATGGCAATGTCTGGACAGGTTTACATTCCATCAAAACGATAAGAACTAAAAAAGATTTCATGACCATGCAGTGTCATGAAATCTTTTTTTATGAAATATGATCTGAATCCGTACCACCATGATTATAAATCTTCCTCAAGCAGGTCATTGATTTTTTCCATCTCCGACTCTGCCTGATAAATCAGGCGGCTGCATTCGTACAGCTTTGCCGTGAAATCAATTCCACTCTCTTTATGTAAATTCTTATATTTCAAATCATGCTCCAGGCTTGCCCAGAGATCCATCGCAAGCGTCCGAATCTGAAGCTCTACCGGAACGAGCTGCTTCTTCCCCATAAAATAGACCGGAATACGAATAATAATATGCAGGCTTCGATATCCGTTCCGCTTTGGAGATGCTACATAATCTTTCTCTTCCATAATGAAAATATCGTCCTGTGCCTCAATACGATTCCGAATGTTATAAATATCTTTTACATAGGGGGTTACAACTCTGACGCCGGCAATATCGTAGATATTATTACACGCCACAGTGAGTGTCAGATCTAAGTCTTTTTTCTGAAGTTTTCCCAGAATACTTTCCGCCGATTTAAGTCGGGTATCAATGTGATGAATCGGACATCGCTGATTTCTGAATTCGAATTCGTCTTTAATAATATCCAGTCTGGCTGTAGTCGCATTCATTGCTGCATTATACATGCACAAAATAGGGTCCATCGTCTGCGAAAATGTATCTTTCATGTTGACGATCTGCTCCATACTGTCCACATACATACTGCCAGTCGGCATCAATTCCCCTACTTCTAACGATTCTTCATGTTCATATGTCACATCATGTTGTTTGATATTGATTGTGTCTTTTGTTGTTTTCTTCAAATCAAATCCTCTTCTTTCTATATCCTTGCATTCTTATTTCTGAAGGCAGAATGTACACCCTGTCGGTGTTCCTGCATTTCCTCCCATTGCAGTTTCTCTTAATTCAAACGGAAGGGAACGTCCCACCTTATACATTGCTGCTGCCATCTCATCAAAAGGAATCGGGTGGCGCACACCACTCAGTGCTAATTGGGCACTGGTAAATGCGTTGGATACGCCAATTGCATTTCTGCCCTGACATGGTGCTTCCACAAGTCCGGCGATAGGATCACAGACTAAACCAAGCAGATTTGATAACGCCATACTTGCCGCCTGCATGCACATTCCCGGTGTCCCACCCAGCATCTCTACAATTCCTGACGCTGCCATGGCTGATGCTGATCCGACTTCCGCCTGACATCCGGCTTCCGCTCCGGATACGCTTGCATTTCTCATCAGCAGATAGCCGACTGCGCTTGTATTCATCAGACCTCTCTGCAGTTCTTCCTGCGAGAGCTGATATGCCTCTTGTATCGCAATCAATGCCCCCGGCACCACACCGGATGATCCCGCTGTCGGTGCTGCAACAATCAGTCCCATCGTCGCATTTACCTCTAAAACAGCCATAGCATACGCAATTGCTTTTGAGAGTGTCATACCACAGATTGGTGCCCGCTCTTTTGCATAGAGATCTATCAGCTTTGCCTCTCCACCAATCAGACCTCCAATTGATTTCTGCGCATGTTCGATGGGATGATGCGTCGATTTTTCCATAATTTGAATCACGCGCGCCATCCTCTCATTTATCGTCTGTCTGGACGCTTCACCTACTGTCATTTCTCGCTCTTCCATCACTTCTGAGATTGACAACTGCTGCTTTTCGCATTGTTCCAGAAGTTCTGCCGCATTCGTAAAATCCATTTTCCGCTTCCTCCTTTACACCTGAATCAGCATAATCTCATGCACGTTCTGATTCCTCTTCATCTCATCCAAGACAGACTCCGGAATCTTCTCGTCGGATTCTACTATAGTATAAGCCGTCGCACCCTTATCCTCACGGAACAGACGCATAAAAGCAATATTAACATCCTGATTACTCAGACACTGTGTAATATGTGCCACAATTCCAGGCTTATCCGTTTGCTTCACGATCAAAGTGCTATACTCGCCTGTAAACTCTACCTCGATCTGATTAATCCGGACAATCTTTACCTTCCCGCCTCCGATGGATTCTCCTCGCACAGACTGCACATAGCCATCCGGACTTTCCAAAACGATATCCGCAGTATTGGGATGTTCTGTCTGTGTCTTCTGATCAATCAGAAATTCATATTCCATATGGCAGATCTTCGCAATGGGAAATGCATCCCGAATCCGTTCATCATCGGTTGCAAAACCTAGTATGCCGCCCAAAAGTGCCTTGTCCGTACCGTGCCCCTTAAACGTCCTGGCAAACGATCCATACAGCGTAAATGTCACTTTTTTAATTTCCCTTCCAAACATCTTTCGTGCCAGCAGCGCCATTGAGACAGCACCGGCGGTATGTGAACTGGATGGTCCAATCATATTCGGTCCAATTACATCAAAGATTCCTATATACTCCATATCGAATCCTCCATATTCTTCTTTCTGCTATGTACTTCCAGCTTGATTCTATGTAAATTATTCCACAAATGTTACTAAATCATCCACTTTTTTTCGGTTCGGTACTTCTGGATCCTGCGCCGGATAGCCGATTGCAACGAGAGCCGAGACTGCCTGTCCTTTTGGGACGCCGACCGCAGCTTTCACCTTCGCCTCATCATAAATTCCCATAATTACCGTACCTAAGCCTAATTCATGTGCTGCCAGACAGAATGTCTGTGTTGCAATTCCCGCATCAAATGACTGCCAGTGTGTTCCTTTCGATGTAGAGAATGAGCCATCCTTTTCGTAACCACATCTGCCCTCCTGTGTCGTCACTACGACAAGTACAGGCGCACCATCAATTGTTTTTTGATTCCAGGCGAAATCCATCACGCATTCCTCTGCAATCTGATTTTTCAAGCCTGCGTCTAAGATAACAATATAATGTGTCGTCTGTGTGTTCTTCCAGCTTGGCGCATAAGATGCTGCCTCTACTGCCTGCTCTATCTTGCATCTTTCTACCTTCTCCTCTTTAAATCTGCGTATACTTCTTCTTGATTTGATTCCTTCTAATAATTCCATGACGTACTCCTTTACCAAAATTTGAATAATCTCATGGCTTTTAATCCAATTCTATAATACCACGGTGTCAGATCTTTTTCTGCCTCTTTTAATTTTTTTCTTATTTCAATATGCTGCGGACAATGACTTTCACATTTGCCACAGGAAACGCAGCTATGAATAAGACTCATGTCCTTTTGCAGTGCAACAATCTGCAGATATTCATGTCTTCCGGAGCTGCGCTGTTCCGCATACATACGGTTGTAGCAGCGAAATGCAGTCGGAATATCAATCCCTTTCGGACACGGCATACAGTATCCGCAGCCTGTACAGCCCACCTTCATTGTCCTTTGCACTTCCGCCTTCACCGCATCAATCAGCGCGAAATCGCTCTCAGTAAATTCACCCGGCAGGACTTCTGATGCAATTTTCACATTTTCCCGTACCATCTCAAGTGAGTTCATACCTGAGAGCACACACATAACCTCCGGCTGATCCCACAGCCATCGAAACGCAAGCTCTGCCGGGGTTCGATGCTTTGGTTCTTCTGCAATTAAACGCTTTGCACGCTCTGGAAGCAGATTCACTAATTTACCGCCGCGAAGCGGCTCCATGATAATAACCGGAACACCCTTCTTTGCAGCAGCCTGTAGACCAATCCGTCCCGCCTGCGTGTTCTCATCCAGATAATTATACTGAATCTGACAGAAATCCCAGTCATATGCATCCAAGACTTTCAAAAACATTTCTGAGTTGCCGTGAAAGGAAAAACCAATATTGCGAATCTTACCTTCTTCCTTTTTCTGCGCGATCCAGTCTTTGATTCCGAGACGCACCAGCTTCTCCCATGCAGCCACATCGGTCAGCATATGCATGAGATAATAATCGATATAATCCGTCTGAAGACGTGATAACTGTTCTGTGAAATATTTGTCCAATGCACTTTTCGACTTAATTAAGTACTGCGGAAGCTTGGTTGCAATCTTCACCTGCTCCCGGCAATGGTTTTTCGTCAGGATTTTTCCAAGCAGTTCCTCACTTCCGGGATATATGTAAGCAGTATCCAGATAATTCACACCACTTTTAATCGCCTCCATCAGTTCTTTTTCTGCCTTTTCAAAATGGATGTGATTCCCCTCTTTCGTAAAACGCATACAGCCATACCCTAAAATTGAAATGGGAGTTCCATATTTATCTTCTCTATATTGCACCTTTTTCACCATAATCCTTCCTATCTCGCTCGTCCGCTTTTGCAGCATTTGCAATCTGAATCGCCAGTGTCTGATATAACAACGGGGGATCAATCGGCTTTGCCAGATGTGCATTCATCCCGGCTGCGGTAGCTTCATCTTTATCTTCCTTAAATGCATTTGCTGTTATAGCAATAATTGGTATCGTTTTAGCCCATATTTCCGGAAGCTTTCGTATCGTTCTTGCAGCACAAAGTCCATCCATAACCGGCATGCGCATATCCATCAGTATGGCATCATACTCTTTTCCACACTGTTTAAAACCTTCGACTGCCTCCTGTCCATTGTTCGCCAAAGTTACAGAAACTCCCACTTTTTGGAGCAGACGCTGCGCAATCTGCTGGTTCAGCGGATGGTCTTCCGCGACCAAGACATGGCATCCCTGCAATACCTCTAAATCGACCCGGCTTGTTTCCGGTGCCTGCTGTTTGCGGGTTGCAATCGTCAAATCCAGTTGTACACAAACAGAAGTTCCTTTCCCTTGTTCAGATTCAACCGTCATCGTTCCACCCATCAGTGTGACAATTTCCTTCACAATAGAAAGACCAAGCCCACTGCCTTGTACATTATCCGGCGAATTGGATTCACGTTCAAATGGTTCGAACATATGCCGCTGAAATTTCTCGCTCATCCCTATTCCTGTGTCAGAAATAAGAAATGTACATGGCATTTTTCCATTTCGGATCTCTTCATGTTCAACTGCAAAGCTGACAGTTCCCCCTGCCGGGGTATATTTTACCGCATTAGAGAGCAGATTAAAGCAGACCTGATTCAATCTGACTTTATCCACATATACATCAATATTTTCTGCATTTTCCGTCAAAATAAACCTGATATTTTTTGATTTACAGAGTGGCTCAAACGTACTGGAAAGATAGTTTGAAAACTCCTGATAAGAATAATTTTCCGGATGTAGTTCTATCCTCCCCTGTTCAATACGGGACATCTCCAGAATATCATTAATGAGAGCCAGCAGGAATATATTTGAAGTCTCTACTTTTTCCAGATCGCAGAGTGCTGCCTCCTTGTCATCAATTTCTTCTTTTACCAGACTTGTCAGATTGATAATTGTATTCATCGGCGTACGAATATCGTGGCTCATCCGAGAGAGAAATTCACTTTTGGCACGATTTGCACGATCAGCTTCCATTTTTGCCATTTGGAGCTGTTCGCTGAGAAGCTGATATTTTTGACTCCTTCGGCTATTCTTCAGAATCATCATTGCACTCAAGATAAAGCATACGATAATAACAAGTAGAACCTGAAGGGTATGCACCAGCATCTGCTGAATTTCCGAATAAACATATTTTTCATCCACAACCGTAATGACACTCCAATTACCGGAGCTTTGAATCGGTGCCACTGAAATCACACAATCCTTCCCGTCATGTTGATAATATCCTACTCCTGTTATGTTTTCCTTCAGTGCTTTTTCCAATTCTGAAATCGCACTTGCATTGTGCATATATGTTGTTTTTCTCTCACTTAGAAGTTCCAAAATACTAGAAAAAGTTTTGTTACTGTTCGGTTGTTTGGAATACAGCACCGTAAAACCGTCTGCGTCCACAATATAAGAATATCCATTTCCACCATACACGGAAAGATTCATGGAATCATACAGGGTCTCGTTATCCATGGATGTTAAAACATAAAACGATTGCCCTTTCTCGCTTTGAAATGTGGAGTAAGCAAATGTAGACTGCTTTCCGGTAATCGGATCGTATCCCGGTCCAATCAGACCATTTTCATTCGTTGTCAGACCATCCTCCAGATTTTTCTGCGAAACACCTATATTTTCATTGTTTAAAATATCATTTCCATCTGCATCAATCACAAAAAAACTGTTTCCATCAATCTCCGATGCCTGCTGCAATACATCCTGCCATAACTCTATCGATGTATGATTCAAAGACTGTCCGATACTTTTGGTTAAATCGATCTTGGATGAAAAATAAATGGAAAATGCAGCTGCGTCCCGCGAAGTGATTTCAGCTAAATTCTTCGTGTCACTTTCGATGTGCATTTTTGCAATCTTTTGTGCATAAATTGCAAAGGAAACCGCAACCGCAATGACAAGGAGTACAATAATCATAATCTGAGTCGAAATATTTTTCATTCGCTTTCTTTCCATCACCTATCTCCTCCTGTCTCTCATTCCCTCGTCTTTTCAATCATGGCATTCAGACTTTGTACAGCCTCATCCGGGCTGGCGCCCTGCAGCATTTCCAAACCGGACTGTTGAATCCAATGCTGCAGCCTGGCCGTCAGCTGATAATTTACGGAAGGAATTGCCTTTCCCCCCGATATAATCTGAGCCACCGGAGCAAGAGGCTCCGCTTCCATTTTCGAACCTTCAAGGGGCGACAGTGAACCCTGTTTTTTCACATAGGATTCAATACGGCTGCGCTGTGTACAAAATTCCACAAAATCAAGTGCCAGATCCTTATGGGGACTCTTTGCATTCACACAGAGTAAATGATCCGGCGCAGATAGTACAACGCCCTCTCCACTGCTGACAGGAATTGGATACACCGCATAATCCAGCTTCTCATTTTCTTCAAGAATGGACGCATTCAAATCACTTGCCCCCAATAAAAACGCACTTTGACCAGAAGCAAAGTCCTTTTCAGCCTGCTCTGTCGTATCATGTAATAATGCCATATTTCGATCTATGTAACCCAAATCCAACAGCTTACTTAAATTCTCAAACCCTTCCTGAAAATATATTCCCAAAGACTCATCATTATTCCTAAGGGCCACCTGTGTCTGGCTGTTCTCTGATCCATAAATTTTTGCAAGACCATCTGCATATGCATATCCCGAAAATGGAATTAGCTGAGATGATGCAACCGGGGTCAGTCCATTCTCTTTTAGAATTCTACAGTCTTCCAGGAATTGATCAAACGTTTCAGGTATCGGCAAATCAAATTTCTCTAGCACCTCCAAATTGCAATACAGACCAATTACCGTCCGTTCCATGGGAATTCCATAGTAATGATCATTCGATAATAAGAACACCTTTTCCTCTTCTGCGTATGCCGACCAGCTCTCCAGCGCATCCAGCGGTTCCAGATAATTTCCTTCTATCAGTGTTGGCAAATAACCTGCATAAGAGAAAAAAATGTCATCTCCATTCCCTGTAGATAATCGCTTTGATAAAAGCATCGTATAATCGACCTCTAAAGAAGGATCAATTCCTTCATAAATAATATTCACCTCCGGATGCTGCTCCATATACGCTGTAATCAATTCCTCCAACGGAATCATTTTAGAAGAAGCATTGATATTTCCAAAAAAAGTAAGTGTTGTCTGGTCCGCCTCCTCCGCTTCGTAAGTAACAAACCCATCCTCCTTATCATTACAGGAAATAATGGAACACATCAAAATACCAAGTACTAAAAGAGATACAACTGCCCGAAGCCATCGCCGGTTTCCACATCGTATATTCATCTATCCTTCACTCCTTTTCGCTTCCTATCATATATTCCGATTTTATTCTACCTCTATTATACACTGATTTTCACTTTTTCACATATATTATACTATCAACAGATTTATTCGTTGAAAAACAAATTAAAAGGAGTTTTTTTCTATGTCTTGTCCTACAACTGTTCACAATAATGTCTGCATTGATGCAGAAATCACCATAAAACCTGTCGTTACCGTTGGTGAAATCCGAACCTATTGTATCAACAAAGCCGCCATCGGTCGATGCAGCGGAACCATCTCCCCAGACTGTTCCTTCCATGTTCGTCAGGAAATCTGCGTGCAGGTGCCTCTCACATTTGAAGCAGATGCATCCGCAGCTCCAGTAGGCATCGTCTGCGGAACCCCCGACACCGGAATCTGTAACGAATCGGATACCTGTACACGTACAATCGGATACTACAAAACGCATGAAGGTACACTCGCGGCATTACTATTAGAAGCCGGCTGCAGCATCGTTCTGGGAAATAGTGCGACCGGACTCGGATATACCGTCACCACAGTTACTGAAGCAGTCCATGTTTTGGAATTTAATATTCCAGACTCAGCACTTCCTACTAACTCTGTATACGCCACGCAATACAGTGTTTTGTATGCGCAGCTACTGGGTGCCAAACTAAATGTTCTTGCCGGAGCTGACTGTTCGTATGCCAATACGGCAATCTCTCAGGCAGATCGCTTCTTAGCTGCTTCTCCATCGGAAGGCATTTCCGGTGCACCTGATTACCAATCAGCATTGGCTGTTTTTAATGAAGGCAACGCCGACGGATGTCCAAAACACTGTGAATAAAAGGAGCTGAAATCTATGGGCTGCCAAAGAACCATCACCGCCAAAATCCAGACCGATACCTGCATCAAGCTTCAACCGGAAACAAAAATAGGCTCTGTGAACTGTCGATGCGTCGGCAGTCCACAATTAACAGGATGTAACAATCGCTCAAAAAATCCTCAAAATCGGAATTATATTGTAACGCAGATGTTCTGTGTAAGCTTTCCTCTCTGCATCTGTGCAAACAAAAAACCGAAGACTCCAAATCGAAGATATATCCCACCACTTCTTCGCTGCCTGCTTGCACTCAGCTTTGGAATGCGCGTTTAGCAAAAAACGCAGTTGGTTTTTATACCGGCTGCGTTTTTGTTATAATAATTGAATCCTTCTTTATCTCTCTTCCTTTTCACAAGCTGCCTGAAGTACCATCTCAATCTTTTCTTTCGAAGGCACTCCTTCCATTAACTTTTCTCCATCCACAAAGAAGCATGGCACATAATAGTAATCTAAAGAGTCTGCCAACGCAGTATTCTTCTCCTCATCTTCCCTCTGAATTTCAATCGCTGCATACTTCGGATTCTCGCTCTGCAGCTCTTCAATCATTTGATTGGCACGCTTGCAATGTGGACAGTCCGCTAACATCATCATCAATACTTTTTTCATCTTCTTCCTCCTGCATCTTTTTACAAAAGCTTTTTTTTAAATTTACCATACAATCCACCAAGCATCAAGCAAGAAGTTATAACTGATAAAAGAAAATACCAGTAGTTTTTGGTAAGGCACAGTTCCGCCATCCAAAAGCTGGGAAGGATTCCAAACAGATAGCGCATCGGGCCAGACACAAAACAGGCAGCCGGAACTCCTATCATCAATATTCCGCAAAGTTTGACCAGTGCCATTCCCTCCATTTTATTTTTGGCAAAAGAGACCACCAGAAGTGATGTGATAACTGCAATCAATCCACCACTGATGGAAAGAAGAATCAACATAAAAAAGTCAATTCCGGATATTGAAAAAATGCACAGCAACACGATATTATACAGCAGCGAAGCCACGGTCGGCATTCCTATTCGAGAAAGAAGATAGCCGCTCCTTCCGATTGGTGTTACGGCATAATACTTTGCCACATCGCAGTCCAGTTCCTCAAGTATTACCAGAACACCGGCAAAACAAAAAAGTATCGGCGTCATGATTGCAAGCAGCAAATCGAAAATGATGTAGTATGGTGCAAGAATCTGCACCGCATCAAAATATTCACAAAGAAACGCCTCCGCAAACGGTACCATAAATCGAAACGCCATCCCCGTCAGAATTGGTCCCAGCATGCATGCCGTCAGCATAAAATCATGTGTGACTTCAGCGATAAATGGCACAAATGCACGAAATATTTTTTTCAAATCTTTGCACCTCCCATCTTATGAAACGATTTTATGACTGATTTTTTACAAACATAGTATATCGGTATCATCCACAATACAATCGATAAGGCTGACAGATACCATTGACTCGCATCAGCACGAATGAGCCGGATTGCCGCAACACCCGGATGAAGGATCCAAATGCTGGATTGCAATATGCCAGCCAGATACAGAAGCGGTGGAACACAGATTACAATTTCAAATGGAATGGTAGCAATCATGAAGCTATTAAGTGTCTGAATCCGAGAGCCAATGAGCAAACCGCACAATGAAAGTAACATCGATGCCAATGCAACACCAAGCAATACAAGAAAAACATTTCCACTTCCGGCAAAAAGATAGAGGACAACGCTGACCGCCATGCCAATTACCATAATCGGCAATACCTTCGCGATCATATATTCCGAGATCTTGATTGGTGCAACAGCCAAAGAAGAATCAATTCGCTGGCTCTTCTCAAAGAGTACAACTGCCCCCATAAAGAACAAGCCCATAGCCGCAGGATCTGTAAACACCAGAATCACCGTGGTCAATTCCCGTGCCGTGTCTGGAATAGCGGCCAGCAGGCCTAGATAAATGGCAGTAATCATCACATACAAAAAGATAATTCCATATTTGAACAGAAGCCGAAATTCTTCACAAATTAAATGTTTTAATCTCATGACAGCCGCCTTCCCGTAAGATCCATGAAAATGTCTCCGAGACTCGGTTCCGATGAGTGGATTGTCAGCAACTGATTGTGTGCAAGCAGGCTTTGAAGATGTTCATCCTCAGCGGTGGAATCTAGAAGACATTCGTCTTGTTTCTCATGCTTGTCCTCCAAATAGGAGTACTGTATCTTCTTTGCGCCCTTTTTCATAATCAGTCGATGCGGCTCATCGATTGCCCGTATTTCCCCATCAACAATAAATGCAACTCTGTCGCATAACTCCGCTGCATCCTCCATGTTGTGGGTTGTCAGAATAATTGTAGTGCCAAGGGCTTTCTGCTCTAAAATCATATCCTTCATCTCTCTTGCATTAGATGGATCAAGTCCACTGGTTGGTTCATCGAGGAACAATATTTCCGGCTTATGTATCAGTGCTTTCGCAAAATTCAGCCGGCTTTTCATGCCTTTTGAAAAGTCCGATACCTTTTTATCAGCATCTCTAAGCAGCCCCACACTGGACAGCAGTTCTTCTGTCTGATATTTTTCTCCGGAATAGAGCGATGCGAAAAAATCAAGATTCTGCCTTGCTGTAAGTTTTTCATACAGGCTTGGATATTCAAAGTCGACGCCGATGTTTTCATAAAAACGATTATCATGCTGTCTGACTTCCACGCCATTCACAACAACACTGCCCTCATATGCAGGAAGCATTCCAATCAAAATCTGCTGAATCGTACTTTTTCCGGCACCTGAAGGTCCTAAAAATCCAAAGATTTCCCCCTTGTCCACCGAAAAATTAATATTACGGATAAAGGGATCTTTCGTGTAACGAAAGTATAAGTTCGATATTTCAATCATTTTCTATCCTCCCACATCTGCATAACAAGGCCATTGATTAGCAGTTTTAAAGCCTGATCGTAACATTCACCGATTTCTCTCTGATAAGATGCCGTGAAGAAAACAGCTCGAAACGCCGCAGAATATTCTGCCAGCTTTTCAGGTTCCATGGATGGAAACAGTTCACAAAAAACAGATAAAAACTCATCATCTTTTGAAATATGTGCGGCAACAATCTCATCCGGAAGCTTACGCATTAAGAGATCCAGATCACCACTGATCATTAATTGCAGAATCCCACAATTCAAACCCAACTGAAAAAAATCAAAGAGCAGTGCTGTCAGAGACGATACTGTCATATCTGATTGGATTGCCGTGAGTTTTTCGGAAAGCTGATGGTGCATCTCCTCTTCTATTTGCATCAGTGCGTCATACAAAAGCATTTCCTTGGAACGATAAAACAAATAGAATGTACCCTTGGGTATTCTCACCGTTGATACAAGATCGTCCACGGTTGTCTTTCTCACCCCTTTCTGCAACATGGATTCCATCGCAGCGCTACGCAGCTTTGTTATAATATACGCTCGTTCCTTTTCGGTGTATGATTTTGGCATCTCTTCCTCCTAAATAACGTTTGACTATTTTTATTTATATAGTCAGTATAACTCTTAAAATAACTCCCGTCAATCGTCCGGGAGTTATTCCATTCTATTTTTTTATAAATACATACGTTTCTTCATTCGAATCCATGTTCCGATTCATTTTCTTTGCCGGCGAGATAATAATTTTCATGCTTTTTACTCTTCCCAACTTTCCTACAGTTTGATATGATATACATCTGCCATTTCTGAATCCACAACAAAACTTCTCTGATAAACCCCACCCTGATTCAAAATAGTCTTAACAGACGGGATATTGCTTCTTTCAACGGATAATTGCAATTCTTTTAATCCATGTTGATTAGCAATTTGACAGATCCTTGATAGCATTTGGGTTGCATATCCTTTTTTACGTTCTGATGGTCTTACGCTATACCCACAGTGACCGAAATCTTTCAAGAAATCATTTAATTCATACCGTAAATCGATAATTCCGATTATACGGTTATCTGACGGTCTCCAAGCGAAAAATGTATCTGTTAAGACCCAATCACTTGCAACCGTATCCTCCTTTGAATTAGCTGTAACTTTTTCAAGCCATTCATCATAATCTTCTATTTGGTCAAGCAGCTCGCTCCCATTAATCATTCTCTCTCCATAGTCAAAATGTTCTTTTCTATATTCAAGAGCTGCTGCTTTCATGTCTTTCGTCGGTTTTATCAAAATAATCTCATTTATATGGTCCATTTTCTTCCTCCCATTCTTGTTTAAAATATCAATAAGCTCTGTATTTGCTTCATCATTCTGTGTGGTACATCCTCCGATATATCCATCAATAAACTATACATTCGTACTCCTTGATAAGAAAAAACAATAAGGTCAAAAACAGCCCGACTATCCACCTGTCTGAAATCACCGCGTGAAATTCCATACCGTATCAACCTATCCCACAAAGAAAAAGACATCTGATATTGTTGCGATAATAAATTATCACTTTCTTCCATCCCTTTTTTACTAAAATATTCATAAATAGCAAGGCTTAACGAATTTTTCGCGTCTATCATTTCCAGGCAATACTTTTCGAGCAACTGATTTAGAATATCAACTGCTGAACTATGATTGTCTATTTGTTCTTGCAATTCCGTATTTTGTACTGTAAGAAACGAGGAAATGATTTCCGAAAAAATTTGCTCTGTACTTTCATAATGCCGATATAGCCCACCCCGGCTTAACCCTGTATTGTCACAAATATCTTTCATTGTTACTTCTTTAAAACCCTTGTCCGCAAAAAGTTGATATGCTGCTTTTTTAATGCGTTCTTTTGTATCAAGACCTTTTTTTCCCATAAGCGCTCCTAAAAATGCGACATTCGTGTCGTTTTTCTAATTATAAAACACGTATGGCTCTTTGTCAATCATAAACTTTATTCTGTTGTATTTCTACACTCTATCTTAGCTGCCACGAAAACATCATAAATTAAAACAAATGCAGTCAGTGTAATCATACAAATCCCTGATATAAAAAACCAGACATTCACACCTACTTTTTCGGCTATCGGACTGCTAAAAAGTAAACCCACAGGCATGGTCACAGAAGAAATCAGAGTCAGTACCGAAAAAGCCCGCCCCATTTTTTCAGGGGCAACTGTTTCCTGCATATAAGCAGTCAGCGGGATGGTATGAACATTTCCCGATGCTCCTAAACAGATACACATTGCTGCAAAGAAAAACCATCCTGCATACACTGGAGGTATCACACCACAGAGGAACGAGGTAACGCCCATTCCAAACAAACCGATAAAGGAAGCCCTGATTTTCCGCTCCGCTTTCAAAATGCTGGAAAATAGAAGTGCTGATATCATCATACCGATTGCAAAGGATAATTCCACCACACTTCCATACATTGCCGACAGTTTGAAATAGTCGCTTGTCATCAACGGATAAAAGGAAGATAACGGTGCGTAAAAGAACATGCAGAGTGCTTCCGCAATTACGATATAAAATAGCTTTTTATCTTCTTTAAATACCTGTAACCCTTCTTTTATCTCGGTGACGAAGTGTTTCTTTTCCTCTTCCGTTTTTATCAGTTCCGGAATTTTAACAACTGCCAATGCAATACTCGCTAAAATTGCACCCACCACATCACTCATCAAAACGACTGACATTGGAAATATGGCGTATAAAGATGCGCCGATAACCGGACCAAGCAAGAATGATCCTGAATTTAAAAGCTGCATCCACCCATTTGTTTTTACCAACTGGTCTTTCGGTACAAGCTGCGGAATAATCGATTGTATGGCAGGCTGCTGAAAAGTGCTGCCGATACCACGCACGCAAAGCATTACACATACCGTCCATACAGGCAAATCAAAAAAGAACAGCAGCACTGCATAAATCAGTGCAACCATCCCCATTGCCATATCCGAAAAAATCGAGATGAATTTCCGATTATAACGGTCTGCTGCAATTCCCGCCAACGGGCTGA
Organism: Hespellia sp.; assembly: GCA_028693555.1. Classification (GTDB taxonomy): domain Bacteria; phylum Bacillota; class Clostridia; order Lachnospirales; family Lachnospiraceae; genus Hespellia. The sequence goes on along the minus strand of JAQUVD010000028.1, from coordinate 8,917 downwards.
ATAGAGACATTGGGAGGTACGCAACAATCCCTGATATTCCAAGCATTAAGGGAGATGATGTTTTTTCAGCAAGCCACCAGATCAATGCAAATTGTACACCGTGACTGCCTAGCATTGAGATTGCCTGTCCTAATGCTACAATAATAAATTGTGATTTCCATTTTTGTATTTTTTTCATATTAAATTGTCCTCTTATTTTCATAATGTTTTATTTTCTCAAATAGGGGACAATATCAGATACGATAATTCCCCTTAGTTCATTGCTTTCAGTATCAAGCCACCTCCCTTCAAAAGTATTTTGCTTCTCATTTACAAAATCTCCTTTAAATATTTTTTTAATCCATCACGATATTTTTCCGTAAGAAGTAAATATTGCTGCCGTTCATTCGTCGTCCACTCATTCCAAATTTTGTTTTCCATTTCGTATAGAGGATAGATTTTTTCCAATGCAAATTTTTTTCCTGTTTCTGATAAACAAACAATTGTATTCCTTCCTTTTCCCTGTTTCAGATACACAATTCCTTCTTTTTCTAATTTACGAATTGCTGAATTGATTGTTTGACGGCTAATACCGGTCATCTTGCTTATTTCGCTTTGCAGGCATTCGCCTTCTTTCTCACAAATGACATAGAGAATATTTTGGATACTGTCTGAAATCCCCATTTTTATGGCAGCCTCATGATATAGCGAGTTGATTTCTCCAGCTAAATGTGTGTATTGTTCCGCTTCTAAATAGTGCATATATGCATCTCCTTGTCCGATTTCATACATTTTATTATATCCGATTTCGTACATATGTCAATAGTTGTAATTGAAAAGACGCAGCTTCTCAATTGTTAATAAGACCATGTAATAATTTCACCCATTGCATTAAGAAATTCTTTGCTTTTAACTTTTCCTCAAATTTTTATAAATTTGTCGTATTCACCTTACACTTTTTTCCTTTTTTAGTATAATTATATCTATAATTCTATTTGCAATATTCGTAGGACAATAAGATGGTTAAAATATCAATCGGCGTTTCTATTTCCTCTGAAACATTGGTTTCAATGACCTTCGCTTTGGATTTTAGGTATTCCTCAAGTATCGGAAAGCTCTTGTAATTTTTAAGTGCCATTTTGATGCCCCCTATCATTGTTCATAGTTTTGTACTGGATTTTCACACGAATATGTGCTATTATTTTACGATAAAATAGCTAATTTCTATAACCCCACACAATGTGAAAGAGACATTTAGGGAGGAATTTGAAAATGGATAAAAAATGGATTGACAGGCTCTTTCTAATAGCAAGTATCATTTTACTAATAGTAGGAGTAGTCTTTTTATGTGTTAGTATATTCGGTAATTATAAAACGACAACGCCATTGGCAATTTCCCTTGGTTGCATTCTGCTATCAAACTTTCTTAATGTAATCAAGCAAATAAAAAACAAAAAAAATTAGGTACACAAATCCTGATGTGTTAGCAGATTATGAGCATTTCGCTTTTACATCATAATTATTGTTACTTGCCGAGAAAAGAAAAATAATCCAGTATATCAGCACCTTTCCGACTATATTCGGAGGGTGCTTTTGCTATATAAAAAAACTGTCCGCAACCCCCATCCAACATTAGATGATCGCCACGGACACTCTAAATTATGAATTGCCGCAAGCCTGTCCTGCAGTCCTGCACATTCGTTCCTACTCCCATCTTCGGGGTAGAGTCGAACAATACACGGGACCCCGAACTTCATCATAAGTTTCCCAACCGGTGCCTCCGCAAGATATAAATTTGAATTTTGGTTCATTTTGTTTTTTCCTCCCATTTACACAAAAAAAGGCAGCTACTGTGTTTGGCTTTCACACAATAGCTACCATCTGTTTCTACGACACTCTTATTATACACTAAAAAAAAATTTTCCTGTAATATGTAATTTATACCAAACTTTCTCAGATTTTTCCGTTCTCATGCGCAAAATGCTTGCTTGTCCGCTGTCACATTGTCTGGATCTGTACGTTTGCGGGAATATATTTACTGCCGATATTGTGTAACCATGGGGGAAAATACATTCTCGCCGCTTCCTATATAATATCATGATTTTTGACAAGTATTTCTTGACAGCTAAAACACTTCAGCTTATTCTTCGTGGACTTCCCAATATCCGTATCGCTTGCCACCTTTACGTTCAATAACACCTTTTTCACGCAAGTTCTTAACAATACGCTCAATGGTACGCTTTGTAACATTCAGCTCCTCTGCTATATCAGCCATCGTCAGTTTAGGGTTTTCCGAAACCATTCTTATGATTTCTTTTTCCAAACTACCGCCCAAACCGACATCTAAACCGACATCATGTCGGTTTGGTGTTTTGGAATCTGGCACTTTGGCACTTTGGAGCGCAGAAAACTTCACCATAATATCTTCGCCATGAACGATGTACTCTGGATCTTCGCTGCCAAGATTCTTACAGGCATCTCGAATTTTCTGAATACCACGTCCCCAGCTCTCAATATATCCAGCACGGTAAAATACTCTTGCAATATCCGGATTATACGGCTTTGATGCGTGGGAACCTAAAAGCGTCTCTGCTGTCCAGCCAAATGGCAGCATACTGCAGTTGCTGACAAACATGGCATCATCCTCAATACGAATCTGCACCGGAACATTGTCAGCCCAATTGCAATGAATCAATGCGTTAAAAACGGCTTCTCTCACAGCATCACGTGCAAACGGATATGTTTCCACTCGTGTTTCCTTATGGTACGTAATGGCTGCTTTCAGATACTTCAAGTATATCAAATCAATTACTCGGTCAGCCATGATAAGTAGGGAACCATGTACTTCGTCCTGATACAGCAACTCACTTCCTTGAAATTTTCCGATTTTCACATAGCAGCCACCGATCACTTTTTCCGGTTCCCGGTAAAAGCACAAAGCACCAGCACGCTTTAAATTGCCGTCTACCACTAAATCCATCTTCTCTAACAATTCTGCATTTGGGATGTCCAAATCTTCCTTTGACATTCGACCACTTCGCAGAGCTTCTCTTCTGAAAATGTCGAAGCTCTCCTTATCTAAATCATCGATTCTAATGTTCGAAATCGTCGCTGAGTCCCATTTCAAGCCGGTCTTTGCCATCAGAAAATTAGTCAGTGCATTTCCACGCAACTGCTGTTTTGTGCTGCCACTTCTATAATGGTACTCGCCATCATAATTCACTGGGAAAGACCACGGATTAACCACAATTTCAATGTAATCCCGTCCGTCATCATTCAGCAAATTTACATCTGCTACAATGCCCAGCTTGTTTTGAATTTTGTTCGGGATGTCCTCCAGCAGTTTCTTGGAATTTTTCACTCCAATAACCGTTCCGTCATCCCGTGTACCAATATATATTTTGCCGCCCTGTGCGTTGGCAAAACCGCATATCCATTTCAGATATTCATCACGCCAAGACTCTTTCCATTCTATATTTTGGCTTTCTGCCATATTGGAGCCTCCTTTCCCTTCTCATTGCGAAGTGCTTTATTTACTCAAAACGAATGCACTGCGCACGCTTTCTGTATTATACTATTATTCGCCCTATGGCTGATTTTAATCACCTTGAACTGTTGCATATTTTACAAGAGTTCAGCGCTAATCATTATTCCGACTCCATATCTTTCAATGTTTTTCCTGTATCTTTAGCCCACATAATCCTCATTGGCACTTACGTATGTAACAAAGCCTGCTGCCACCGAAGGACTGGTAAAAAGCACTTGCTGCTCGCTTTGAGCTGCCGTAATTTGTTTTCTACAATTCGTTAGCAGATTTTCCGACTATGGAGGCAGACTTTCACAGAAACCATTATCCTTGTCATCAAGATATTTCAAGATTTCTGTCAGAAGATATTTGAAATAATCATAAGGCTTCCGGTTATTCGCTTTTGCTATTTCAGTCAAGCTATCGAGATGACCATATATCGTCCATCCTTAAGTTTACATACAAAATCTGGACGGAATTTATCAGTAGATGTTTGTAACCAAAAAGAACCTTCTTTACGTGATAGGTTTCTTATCCAATATTCCACATCAGAAAGACAATCTATTCGTCTCTTGAATAGCAATTTCTAGCAACACATTCACATCTATCGTTTCAATTCTCCTCAAGCAAAAGTCAAAACAATGTTATTAATATTATTATACTTATAATAAAAGTATCTGTCAATTTTGCATCTATTAATTTTCTTCAGCTAATTTTCTTCAGGCTGAAGAAAATGACAGGAAGTGTAAATATGCAAATAAGGCACATAACACTTAAGCGTGTTGTGTACCTTACTGCTGTCAAAATGACTATTTAATAATTCAGGATTATATATTTTTACAGTTTCAAATATTGTTCATCCGTAACTGCTTCCAACCATTCATTACTTCCATTAACGCCTGGAACCTCTACTGCCAAATGTGAGAACCAGCTATCTGGAGCTGCACCATGCCAATGCTTAACTCCAACTGGAATGTTGATTACATCTCCCGGATGCATTTCCACCGCATCTTTGCCCCATTCCTGATAGTATCCTCGTCCGGCAACACAAATAAGGATCTGCCCGCCACCCTTATCCGCATGATGAATGTGCCAGTTATTTCTGCAGGCTGGTTCAAATGTCACATTGAAGATTCCAACCTGATTCATTGATAACGGTGCAAGATAACTCTTTCCCACAAAATACTGTGCAAACCCTTCATTTGGTTTTCCAATTGGGAAAATCATAGACGCTGCATGGACCGCCATTGCGTCATTTCCGACATGTTCTTCATTCCATACCTCTTTGGCCAAATTAAAAACTGCCCAGCCCTTTGGCCAACCAACATAAAATGCCACATGGGTGATGATTGCTGCTATCTCTTTTTTGGTTACCCCATGGTCTTTTGCATTCTGTAAATGATATTTTAACGAAGAGTCCGTAATTCCAGAAGACATCAAAGCAACAACAGTGATGATACTTCTTGTCTTCACATCAATATCCTGGTTATTCCAGTTCTCTCCAAATAACACATCATCATTGTAATGAGCAAATTCAGGGGCAAACGCTCCAAGTGCGGTTCTTCCTGCTGTCTGTACGATTTTTTCCATGATTATGTATCTCTCCTTTCAAGTGTCTTCTTTGTCATTTACATGAACCTCCCTTTATTTAATGTTTGATTAAAAAACCGTTATATCTTTTTACTATGTGTCTAATTTCTAATCACCACCCGGCCCAGACATTCCATGACAGGATTGTCATGAATAATTTTGCCAACACCATCCACTGTAATGGTTCCGGTTTTGGGATTTTTAATGGATTCTACATTCCCACAAATATCGGCTTCTACATCCGAGTATTCAAAAGCCAAATCCGTGTTCTGCATGGTGCAGTTAATCAACTTAAGATTTTTGCAATAGCAAAGCGGCTGCGTACCAATGATTTTACAGTTAATCAAGGTCAATCCCTCTGAAAACCATGCTAGATATTCTCCCTTTATCACACTATCTTTTACTGTGACATTTTTGCTGTGCCAAAAGGCATCCTTGGTATCAAGGACAGCATTTGTAATTTCCAAATTTTCCATATACTGAAACGAATATTTGCCACTCATATTGATCTGGTTGAGTTTCACATCTCTGCTGTCCATGAAAACATATTCTGATGTAATTTCTGTATCGGACAGACTAATATCACTGCATTTCCACCCAAACTCAGGGGACACTACTTTACTATGTTCAATGGTTATGTGATTGCATTCCCTTATGGCTTTGATGCCTTCCATTGTAGAATTGCGAATGACTCCATTGTCCGCATACCAGATAGCTGCTCTGGTTTTCTCATCCATTGCGACATCATCTAAAGAAAAACCTTTTACATGCCAAAGAGGATAACGAAGAGAAAATGTACAATGCATAAGTGCAATATTTCTGGATTCCTTTAGCACAGATTCACCATCTTGTACTCCTGCAAAAGTGCAGTTTCTAATATCGCATTCCACGGAATGGTATAAGGCTCTTTCTTCATCGAATTGCTTATTTTCTATTACTTGTCTCATCATGATTACAGGTTCTCCTGAAAGAACTCTGTAATTTTTTCAAACGGAATCACATCCACGTTGTCGTACAAATCCGTGTGGACTGCATCCGGAATAATCATAAGTTCTTTATTATCTGCGTATGCACTATTCTTTGTCATATTTTCAAAAGCGTCCTTACTGAAATAGCATGAGTGAGCTTTCTCACCATGAATCAACAGACAGGCACTTCTGATTTCATTTGAATATTTCAAAATCGGCTGATTCATAAAAGAAATACAACCAACAGTGTTCCAGCCCTCGTTTGAATTTAAAGAACGCTCGTGATAAGCACGACCTTTGTAATAAGCACTGTAGTCCTTCACAAAGAAAGGCAGGCTCTCATCCACGGGAAGTGGCAGGCAGCCTCCCGCATGAGTATATTCACCTGTTTTATAGTTTTCTGTTCTTGCAGCATTCATGGCTACTTTCTTTTCATATCTTGCATCAGCACTGTTTTCCGCATCAAAATACCCATTTGCATTGACACGGGTCATATCATACATAGTACAAGCTACAGTCGCCTTGATTCTAGTGTCAATTGCTGCAGCGTTCAATGCCATTCCACCCCAGCCGCAAATACCGATGATGCCAATTTTATCTGCTTCTACTTTTTCCTGAACGGAAAGGAAATCTACTGCTGCCTGAAAATCCTCTGTGTTAATATCGGGGGAAGCCATATATCTCGGTGTTCCGCCGCTTTCACCTGTAAAGGATGGGTCGAAGGCAATCGTCAGGTAGCCTCGTTCTGCCATGGTCTGTGCGTAAAGACCGGAACATTGTTCTTTTACTGCACCAAATGGTCCGCAAACTGCAATTGCTGGCATTTTACCTTCTACATCTTTTGGAATGTACATATCTGCCACCAGTGTAATGCCGTAACGATTGATAAAAGTAACCTTTTTGTTCTCCACTTGATCGCTTTTTTGAAATGTTTTGTCCCATTCATCTACCAATTTTAATTCTGCTGTTTTCATCATAATTTTTATTTGTCTCCTTCTTGCATACATGATTTGCTTCTGCTATAATAAATTATAGAGCCTAAACCTAACTTTAGGTCAAGTTCTTTTTTTCTTAAAACCTATAATAATTTATTTGATAAAAAAGAGAGGCAAAACCATGTTTACAATCGGACAAGTATCAAAAATGTTCCATCTTCCTATTTCCACGCTGCGCTATTACGATAAAGAAGGATTATTCCCAAACATCCAGCGAGCTTCCGGAATACGCAAATTTTCCGATGCAGAAATTGAAGCTTTGCATGTGATTGATTGCCTGAAATCATCCGGCATGGAAATCAAAGATATTAAACAATTTATGGAATGGTGTCAGGAAGGCCCATCTACTTATCTAAAGCGAAAAGAAATGTTTGAACGGCAGAAAAAAGTCCTGGAAAAAGAACTCCAGGAACTTGAAAAACATATGGCAATGATTCAGTTTAAGTGCTGGTATTATGAGCAGGCAATCACAGACGGCAACGAAGACCATATTAAAGAAATGATGCCAGAGGATTTACCGGAAGAAATACAGGCTCTCTACGACCGTTCTCGTGGTTCTCATGAAGCAGATTAATTATCTTATCTGAATTCGAATTCGGATATGAATATCATCTGTTTCATCAATTCATCCTTATTCATAATTATGCCTCCGGCTTCAATGGTCCATAGAAATAGCTTGCTGTTGCGCCACCATCAATCAGAAAATCTGCACCTGTGATAAAGACCGCTTTATCACTCATGAGAAGTTCTGCTACATTTGCAATCTCATCTGCCGTTCCCGGTCTGCCTGCTGGACACTTAGCAAACATATTTTTGTAGAAATCACCACGAGGACCATTGAACTCATCAATAGCAAGGGGAGTGACAATGATTCCCGGCGAAATGGAATTGATTCTTGCTCCTCGCGCACCCCATTTTACTGCTTCTGCCATAACACGTTTCTCATTGCATCTCTTTGCCATCTGATAAGCATGAAGTGTGTCCTTAATATTCTCCGGCTGTAAAATTTCCAATTTCAGTAATTCTTCTGTTGGTGTAATTGCCAGCTGCTCGTCAGCTTCCGCTGATAGCTGTGGCATTCTGTGTCCTGACTGACTTGAAATTGTAATGCCTACACCACCATCTGCAATAACCTTTCCAACCTCTTCTAACAGGACGGCTGTCCCATATAAATCAACTTTGAAAATCACGTCAATTGGTGCCTGACTTGGAGATACGCCTGCTCCATTTACAAGCATTTTAATTTCGCCATATTCTGTTGCTTTTGCAATGAATGCAAGAATGGATTCTCTGGATGATAAATCCATCTCCACAGGTTCCACATCAAAGCCTGCATGATTCATGATCTCTGCAATCGCTTTAGCATTATTTATATTTTTATCACCCATGACGATTTTCTTTCCATAACCCATACGTCTGGCAATCGCCATGCTAAGCTGCCCTGCACCTGTAACAATCATTACTTCTTTCTTATCCATTTTGATTTCCTCCATTATTTTGTACTTTTATTCCACTTCTTTAAAGACTCATCACAGCTTAAAACGCTGCTTCCCTGAATTGCCAGACCCTTTTTGAACTTTGCACCGGAACAGAGCTTTTTCAAATCACTTTCACTTCTCCCCATACCACTTCCTTCATTGGTACAGATTGCGCGGACAGTTTTCCCTCTAAAATCAATCTGTTCCAATACCGTGAACATATGCATCGGCATCGTTCCCCAGTAATTCGGAAAATAAAATGTAGTCCATCTCTGCTACCCTCGATAAACACTGGCTTTAACGTCTTACATACTTGTGTACTGTGTCTTTCTCTCATCTCAGTCTGTTAAGAATAATTATCTTTGTTTTGTTTTGAATGAA
>JAQUVD010000060.1 GCA_028693555.1 Hespellia sp. | reverse complement strand
ACTAAAGTATTATCTGGAGGAAAACCTGAAATTAAAAGAAGGCATTCCCGATATACCTGAAACTGGTTTAGCCGTTTTGCATCAGCAGTATATTTTGGTGCAGGCGATTGAAAACTGGCTTGCATCCCTCAAACCAGCAGACGAGTAAATCAGAGAACGCTATCATCTAGATTGCAAAATAGCAATGGATTAGGACAGACAATTACATATCAGATTTTTGTTTGTGCACTGATTAGTTTATTGTCTGTAGGCTACGCAGGCTTTTTGTGGAAAAAGATGGATGAGAAAGTAGGTAAAAATGGTAAAAAAATATATGCAAATTGAACATATAAAAGCTGTAATCTGGGGAGATGAGAGCAATACAATCATCATTGCTGTGCATGGAGACCAATCTAATAAGGAAGATGTTCCCATTCAGATTTTGGCGGAGAATGCTGCACAACGTGGTATGCAAGTGATAAGTTTTGATCTTCCGGAAAATGGAGAGCGAAAAGACGAGAAAACGCCATGCACAGTCCAAAACTGTGTAAAAGAACTAAATATGATTATGGATTATGTTAAAAAGCAGTGGAAACATGTTTGCCTATTTGCAAATAGCATGGGAGCCTATTTTGGTATGATGGCATATCAGAATGAAAATATTGAGAAAGCATGGTTCCTTTCTCCACTTGTGGATATGCAACGCATGATAGAGAATATGATGAAATGGTTTCAGGTGAGCGAAGAACGACTGAAAGCAGAAAAAGAAATAGAAACACCAATAGGTAAAACATTATATTGGGATTATTACTATTATGTAAAAGAACACTCAATTGTTCAATGGAATGTGTCTACCTATATTTTGAGGGGAACGAAAGACACAACCTGTGAAGAAGATACGATACAGACATTTATACACAATTATTCAAATGTGGAGATGCAGTTAGTGGAAGACTCAGAGCATTATTTTCACACAGAATATGATTTGGAAATGTTAAAGAAATGGTTTTGTAGTTCTATGGAGTAAAAAGAAAAGAATCTTTAGATTTATGAAAAAATTGATGCAGAAAACACGAAGCGAGCAGATGTTTATGTTCTTCCAGTGGGTATATAGTGGGATTTTTTGAATAAACCATTTCGAATGAGGAGACTTGTCAACATCGCACAAATAGTCGAGAATGAAATAATAAATTGCTCTATACTGATACTTGTAAAACAAAACGAGGAGGCGAAAAGAGATGGAAGAGCAAATGAAAGCAGTCAGAAAGATGCAGGATTATATTGAGGAGCATCTATACGAAAATATTTCCGCAGCCGATCTTGCCAGAGCTTCTGGTTACTCATCATGGTATACCAACCGCTTATTTTCACATTGGCTGAATATCACGCCAGCAGAGTATATCAGGAAATTGCGATTGTCAAAGTCCGCATTAAAGCTTCGGGATGAAGAGATTAAGATTATTGATGTCGCATTTGAAGTGGGATTCAACAGTGTGGATGGCTATCAACGTGCATTTCGGAGAGAGTTTGGCTGTAATCCAAGAGAATATGCAAAATCTCCAACCGCTCTTTATCTCTTTACGCCTTATAGGATTCTTTCTACGAAGAAAAGAAAGGAGTATGGTATGAGCGAAACAAGAAATGTATTTATTCAGGTCATTGATAAACCAGCTAGAAAGGTGTTAGTGAAAAGAGGTCTAAAAGCAAAACATTATTTTGAGTATTGTGAAGAGGTAGGTTGTGATGTCTGGGGGCTGCTGATGAGTATAAAATCGATCAGCGGGGAGCCAGTCTGTATGTGGCTGCCTAAGAAATATGTGAGACCAAATACTTCAGAGTATGTGCAGGGTGTGGAAGTAGATATTTCTTACGATGGGGAAGTTCCGGATGGATTTGACGTGATAAAACTTCCAGCAGGCAGATTCCTGATGTTTCAGGGAGAACCATTTGCGGAAGAAGATTATGAAGAAGCCATTGAGGAAATCTGGAAAGCCGAGAAGAAATATGATCCAACACTGCTTGGATATGCGTGGGATATGGACAATCCAAGGATTCAGTTGGAACCAAGGGGTGAAAGAGGTTACATGGAACTCCTTCCGGTAGTTGCAGTGGCGGTGAAGTTTGAATAGATTTAGATGATATAAAATGGGTGTAAGGATAATTTTATATTTTTATATGAGAAATCTTTAATTCAACAAATAACGTAAATTGTGTTGTTCAGTTTCATTTATGTTTTCTTTATACTTAACTTATCAAATCTAAGGAGGACAAATAAATGAATACAGACAAAATTTTTGCGGAAAGATTAGCAAGTGAATATGCAGTAAAGGATGCGTCAAAGGTGACTGCATTAAAGAAACTAGACAGACAAGCAAAACTGCCAGCAACCATATTTGCTTATAGCGTTGGAATTGCAGCGGCATTAGTAACCGGTACTGGTATGTGCTTATCTATGAAAGTTATTGGAAGTGGTACTGGAATAATGGTGTTTGGAATCATTCTCGGGCTTATAGGCTTTGCTGGAATGGGAATTAATTATCTAGTATATAGAAAAATGATTGAAGCTGGTAAAAAGAAATATGCATTTGAAGTAATGGAACTTGCAAAGCAGATTAGCGGAGAATAAGAAATTGAAGCAGTTAATGCCGCATATATCGTACAACGATATTGCATGAAAATAGCGGAAAGAGATGGTTAATCCATGAATAAGTCAGAAAGTAAATATTTTAATACGGCTGTCCGGATGGATGAAGCGTTAATCTTGCTCCTGAAAACGAAGGATTTTGAATTTATCACCATAAAAGAAATCTGTGAAATAGCCAAAGTGAACAGGTCTACCTTTTATTTGCATTATGAAACGATTGCAGATCTGTTATCAGAGGCTATGGAATATATGAATAAGAAATTCATGGATTACTTTGAATCGGATGCAACTACAACCTTTGAAAAACTAAAAGCTGCTGATAAAGAAGAATTGATTTTTGTAACACCAGATTATTTAATTCCGTATTTGAATTTTATCAAAGATAATAGGAATATATTTGTGGCGGCACTTGATAAACCAGAGATTTATGACTCAAATGTTAAGTATAACAAATTATACAGGCACTTATTTGAACCTATACTGGAACGCTTTTCTTGTCCGGTTCCAAAACGAAAATTTGTGATAGCTTTTTATGTTCAAGGAATTATGGGAATCGTAAAGGAGTGGATGAAAGATGGATGTATAGAAGAAACCACAGAAATAGGAGAAATTATTATAGAAGTAATTTTGTCGGGAAAGAAAAGTGAACTATAGCATTTTATTACGTCTTGCTTCCAATTTGTAAGGGATTAAAGGAAAATCAAGTATATCATAGTAAGAATTGTATGATTACTTACATCAAGAAGCGATGTATGCAATAATTGTGGGAAAACAATATAAAATAGTTTGACTAATTTGCTTTTACAGCTGATTTATGTTACGATATTAAGCAAATATATAATGCAGATAAAAGAACCGTCTTTTGAGAAGGGCTTTGGGTATTGCACTGTGTGGTGCTATATGAAAAAGCTCTTCTTTTTTATTGGTTACGAATACAAATAGAAGGAGTGAATGAAAGATGATCCAATTTGAACACATTTCTAAGAGTTACGGAAAAACACCAATCCTCAAAGATCTTAACTTTACCATTCCAGATGGGCAATTTGTGGTGCTGATAGGTCCGTCCGGCTGTGGAAAAACTACCACAATGAAGATGATCAATCGTCTGTTGGAGCCTGATACCGGCAGCATATTTATTGATGGAAAGAACATCCAATCTGAGGACAAAGTATCTCTGCGCCGTCATATTGGCTATGTAATTCAGCAGATCGGCCTCTTTCCTAATATGACTGTAGCGCAAAATATATGTGTGGTTCCCCGGTTGTTGAAATATGATAAGGCTAAGTGCGATGAAATTGTCGCTGACCTTCTTAAAATGGTAAATATGGAGCAGTATGCGGATAAATACCCTTCGGAGCTTTCAGGTGGTCAGCAGCAACGTATCGGTGTGCTGCGGGCGCTGGCGGCTTCTCCGCCGATTGTGCTGATGGATGAGCCGTTCAGTGCCTTGGATCCAATGACGCGAGAAATTCTTCAGGACGAAATCAAGAATATACAGCAGAAACTAAACAAAACAATTATGTTTGTCAGTCACGACATGGATGAAGCACTGAAGCTGGCAGATATCATCATCTTTATGGCGAAGGGGGAAATTATCCAGATAGCATCTCCGGAAGATATGTTAGAGAATCCTGCCAACGAATTGGTGCGCGATTTTCTCGGGAAACATACCTCTGAATCATTAGAATCCTCTACAATAGAAAGCTTTATGCGTACCAATGTCCAAAGTGTGCGCAAAGATCGTGGTGTAAGAGAATGTGCGGAGCGTATGGCACGATATAGTGTGGATACACTGTTGGTCATTGATGCAGAGAAACATTATTTGGGAACTGTGTCCATCGGTGATATTCGTCGTTGGGGAAAGGAACTGACCAGTATCGAGCCATTGATTCGTCAAATAGCCAGAACGGCACGAGTAGGTGACGATGCAAAGGAAAGTTTCGATTATCTTCTCGATTCCGAGGTCAATGCCAGCTATGTAGTTGTTCTCAACGAGGATGATACGATCGCAGGACTTGTGACAAAAACCAGCGTGGCACGGTCGGTGGCGGAAACCTTATGGGGGGATGTAAAATGATGACTCTTGTTCATGACTATGGCAGTATGCTACTGAAAGCCATTGGCATTCATACGGTATATGTGCTGGTTTCTGTGGTGATTGGTTTTGCACTTGGACTGCTGCTTGGAGTTCTTCTTTCGCGAATTCCAAAATGGTCCGGTGTGATTCTGCCTATTCTTTCTATTTTTCAGACGATACCGGGTCTTGCATTTATCGGCGTATTGTTTATCTGGTGGGGAGATACCTATGCCACAGTTATTGCAGCCCTGAGCGTATACGCGACGTTTCCGGTATTGAAAAACACCTATACAGGCATCCTTGAGGTAGAAGGAAAATATGTCGAAGCTGCAAAAGGATGCGGAATGTCGTCTTTTCAAACGTTGATAAAAGTTGAGTTATCTTTGGCTATGCCTACCATTATTGCGGGCCTTCGGATGTCCACCATTTACACAGTTTCCTGGGCAGTCTTGGCAGCTATGATTGGCAAGGGGGGATTAGGCAATTTCGTCTATCAGGGAGTGTCTTCTAATAACAATACACTGATTCTTCTAGGAGCAATTCCTTCAGCCCTTTTGGCAATTGCTTTTGGTGCGATCATAGATTATTTGCAAAAGAAGGTTACGCCTTACGGTATGAGAGAGGGGGCAAAAAAATGACCTGGTCATTGATTTGGGAACATTTATTTATTGTGTTGTCAGCCAGCATCTTGTCTATCGTTGTTGGATTACTACTGGGGATCTGTGCCTATATATCAAAACGATCCAGAGGAATGATTCTACGAGTGGTGGATTTACTGCAAACAATTCCATCGCTTGCATTATTGGGTATGATTATGGTAGTTCTGAATCCGGGCAAGCTGACGGTCATCATTGGTATTACGTTATATTCGCTGCTTCCCATTGTGCGGAATACTTATCTTGGACTGCAGGAGGTAGATCCCGGTATTAAGGAAGCGGCACGGGGGATGGGGATGAGTAAATTCTATCGTCTTTTCAAGGTGGAAGTTCCATACGCGTTTCCGACCATATTTACCGGTGTCCGTATTGCTGTGGTTAATGCAATCGGCACTGCGGTATTTGCCGCTTTTGTCGGAGGCGGGGGTCTGGGAAGTGTGATTACCCAGGGAATTCGTATCTCCAGCATGAAAATGATTCTATCTGCGACTGGTGTCCTCATGTTGATTGCCCTGCTACTGGATCTTTTGATGGGGTGGTTCGAAAAACAAATGAAAAAAAACAAGACAGACTCTAGAAAAATGTGGATACCGGCGGTGGCTCTTTTGGTGGCATTTTGTATGCTGCTACCCTATGGTCGGGGAAATACCGGTGACCTGATGCTTTATGACGGTGACTATTCCGAAACGCAGCTCATGCACCATATGGTAAAAATGCTGGTGGAGGATCAAACAGATTTGGATGTCATGATTCAGGACCAGATGTCTCAGGTGAACAACTTCAATGCCCTTAAGGGTGATGGACATACCTGTGACCTGATGATTTCTTATGACGGAACTTTGTTGACTACATTTTTCCATCAGGATCCTGCTGATGTGCCGAAAGATAAGTCTATCTATGACTATGTAAACCAGGTAGCAGACGAAGATTATGACATGCGCCTGCTCAGTAAATTAGGATTTGATAACACCTACGCCGTAGCAGTACCTCAGGCTGTTGCAGATAAATACAATCTGAAAACCGTCAGTGATTTGGTATCTGTGGCGAATGAATTGGTATTTGGAGCGGAGCAGGGATTTTTCACAGTAGAGGGCAGTATGAAGTACAATCCCTTTGTAGAGTTTTACGGATTGAAGTTCAAAGATGCAGTTCTCGTAGATCAGGGGCTAAAATATACGGCTGTCGAAAACGGAAGTTTTGATGTCACTGTGGTTTATGCTACAGACGGATTGAATCGTAAAGTAGGGCTGAAGATTTTGGAAGATGACAAAGGCTTTTTCCCGGATTATAACGGTGCATTTTTGGTTCGCAAGGAAGTATTGCAAAAGTATCCCGAACTTGAACGTATTCTGAATCAGTTAGCAGGGACGATTTCTACAGAGCAGATGGCGGAACTAACCTATCAGGTCGATGTTGTCGGGCGGTCTGTTGATGAGGTTGCCAGTGAATTTCTCTCTGGTCTGAACCTGACTTGATCTGTCAGCTTCAAGTGACATAAATGAATTTGCCTGATGGTGGATTATATAAATAGAAATCTATATAATGGAACAGAAAGGCAAGGTGAACTATATGAAACTTGAAGAAAAGTTACAGATATTGAGAAAGAAGAATGGATATTCACAGGAACAACTGGCAGATAAATTGGGAACAGCGCGGCAAACAATAAGTAAATGGGAGAACGGGTTGGCAATTCCAGAATTGAATGGATTAATATTATTAAGCGAATTGTATGGTATTCCAATTGATCGGCTGGTCAAGGACGATGATCGATGTAATGTGCAGTTCTGTGATCATTCAGACAGAAACATAAGTGAAATGATTTCTTTCTTGATCTGTGCAAAAAAGAATACATATGCAGCGAATAAAAATGAAGATGTTTCATCAAGAATGAAGTCACATGATTTTAGTTATTGTGATCAGGGATATAAGTATCTTGACAGCTATTTGGGCGGAGAAAAATTCTTTGGTTCAGAGGTAGTTTGGCATCAGGACGATCCGATTTGGGGGATGAACTATACCGGACGGATAACGGGAGAACATTTTAACAGTGATTTTCTCAAAGAAGCGTTATTGAATGTGCCATATGAAATTCCATATCGGGGACCTGAAATTTTTGTAAAGGGAGATTATCACTATCACTGCAGGGTTGCGGGTGAATTTATTTGGTATCAAGGATATGAAGAAATATTTTATCAGGAAGAGAAGATATATGAGTGTTGTTTTCATGGAGGAATGATTGAATAATGGGAGCAATAGAAAAAAAGATTTTGACGAAAGATTATCTGACAAAATCAAATCTGCCTGCAAGTGATTACGTGGTAAATCCCTACGTCGGCTGTCCGCACGCTTGTAAATATTGTTATGCTAGATTTATGAAACGATTTACCGGGCATACGGAGGCGTGGGGAGATTTTATAGATATAAAGTATAGCAATAAACCGATTAATTTGAAAAAACTGAAGGGCAAGTCATTATTTTTATCATCGGTGACAGATTGCTATAATCCATACGAAAGTAAGTACGGTATTACCAGAAATATTTTGGAACAACTTGTAGATGCCGACTGCCGGATTACTATTTCAACAAAGTCTGATTTAGTTGTCCGTGATATTGATATCTTAAAAAGGCTGCCACAACTTAAAGTGGCACTTTCATTAAATACATTAGATGAACAGTTCAGATCTGATATGGATAAGGGCAGCACAGTCCTCCAAAGGCTGAAGGCAATAGAACAGCTACATGAGGCTGGAATCTACACAGTATTATTTATGTCACCAATTTTTCCATATATTACTGAATGGCAAAAAATAATGGAAACAACGAAAAATATAGTGGATGAGTATTCTGAAATATACATACATAAGGACAATGCATATTGGGCAGATTTGGCAAAAACGCTTCATGAATACTGTGAAAAAGCACAATTGAACTATGTGAACTTTTTTTATCATGATGAACTTGTGAGACAGAAGGTAAATAAAAATGGTTAGGTGTATTTTCTTTGTTCCCGTTGCAGATTATTAGAGAAGGGGATATAATCGGCTTAAATGAAGACCTTGATTTTAGAGAGGAATGAAAAAATATGGATTGTAAGATACGAAAATGGCTATTATCGGACGCATCAGATTTAGCGGCGGCTCTATCCAATAAAAAAATACAAGACAATCTTCGGGACGGATTGCCATTACGATAGACAATAAAGTGATTGGCAGCATTGGGGTGTTTCGTCAAGAAAACATACATAGGCTGTCGGCTGAATTGGGATATTACATTGCAGAAGAATATTGGGGCAAGGGCATAATGACTGAAGCCGTAAAACAAATTTGCGAGTATGTTTTTGACAAGAGCGATATTGTTCGTATCTACGCAGAGCCGTTTGCATATAATTTCGCATCGTGTCGGGTACTGGAAAAATCAGGCTTTCAATATGAGGGCACATTGAGAAAAAACGCGATAAAAAACAACAAACTTGTAGATATGAAGATGTATTCATTGCTAAAAGCAGAAGTATAATCCCCGTTTTATGGAGGCGAAAGATGAGGATCAGTGAAGTAAACGAGAAAACACCAGTATTGATACAGCAACTGTTGGAAGTGTGGGAAAAATCCGTTAGGGCAACGCATCTGTTCTTATCGGATAATGAGATAAAGAATATCAAAGAGTATGTGCCACAGGCATTAAGCGGAATTGCTCATTTGGTCATTGTGGAAGATGACAGGAACTATCCGGTTGCTTTCATGGGAGTAGAGGACGATACTCTGGAAATGCTGTTCGTCACGCCAGAAGAAAGAGGCAAAGGTCTGGGGAAATCTCTGATTCAGTACGGGATTGAAAGATATGCGGTCAAAAAACTGACTGTTAATGAGCAGAATCCTCAGGCAAAAGGATTCTATGAACATATGGGATTTCAGGTTTACAAAAGAGCAGATCATGACGAGCAGGGGAACGACTATCCGCTCTTATATATGAAACTTCAGCCGTTTGTTAAGAAACTCAAAGAAAGGATATATAATGAAAGATAACAAAATTCAAATAAGAAATAGCACAACAGATTTCCTTGTCTTTACAAAACAGGCAGGAGAAGAAGGAATTGAAGTGCGAGTGCATGATGAAAATGTCTGGCTTACACAGAAATCTATGGCGCAGTTGTTTGATTGTTCCACAGATAACATTGGTCTTCATTTGAAAAACATTTTTAAAGAGAGGGAACTTGATAAAGAAGCAGTTACCGAGAAATCCTCGGCAACTGCCTCTGATGGGAAAAATTATCCAACCATGTTCTATAACCTAGATGCCATAATTTCGGTGGGATATAGAGTGAATTCCGTTCGAGCAACGCAATTTAGACAATGGGCAACTAAAGTTTTAAAGACGTTTACCATTCAGGGATATGTTCTTGATAAAAAAAGATTAGAAAATGGACAGATTTTTGATGAAGAATATTTTGAACATTTGCTTGATGAAATTAGAGAAATACGAGCAAGTGAGAGAAAATTCTATCAAAAGATTACGGATATCTATATGACAGCAGTTGATTATTCATTGGATGCATTTGTGACCAAGGATTTTTTTGCGAAAGTTCAGAATAAATTACATTATGCAATTCATAAACATACAGCAGCAGAAGTCGTTATGGAAAGAGCAAATCATGAAAAAGAACATATGGGATTAACAACTTGGAAGAATGCACCAGAAGGCAAAATTGTAAAAGCAGATGTAAGTATAGCAAAAAATTATCTATCAAAAGAAGAAATGCAAGATTTAAACCAGTTTGTTTCTATGTATTTGGATTATGCGGAGCGTCAGGCAAGACGAAGAATTCCAATGACAATGGAAGATTGGGCTAATAGATTGGATGTTTTTCTGGAATTGAACGAAGAAGAAATACTTCAGGATAAGGGGAAGATTACTGCCAAAATTGCGAAGAAATTTGCTGAGAGTGAATTTGAAAAATATCGTTTAATTCAAGATCAGTTGTATGAGAGTGATTTTGATAAATTGCTGAATGATAGCATGTAGTATGAAATTTTGACTACACCAAAGACATTACATTATGAAGAAATTATACAGCATATAAAAATATGAAACGATAATAAATTTTTTGGAAAAGAAGATAGAATTTAAGGAGAAACATAAAATTGGAAAATATAAACAGAGTGGAAGTTGATGAAAAGTGGGCAGATTCCACAATAATTGAAGCGGGAGATTTTGTATTCGTAGGCTATTGTATGGAGAACGAGGGGCAATCAATTGAAAGTCAGATGCATGGCGCATTTGATGTCTTGGAAGAAAGATTAAAGAAAGTCGGATTAACACTGAAATCTGTTGTGAAAATGGACTGCTTATTTAAAGACATTGCGGATTTGACTGTTTTGCCAAATGTTATCAAAGAAAGATTTCATGGGAAATATCCGACAAGAAAAGCCTATGAAACAAAGTTCATTCGAGAGGGTATTGCTTTTCAAATTGATGCAATTGCATATAAAGGAGATAAGCAGATTTGAGGAGAGAGAAACACCGTAGGTTTAGACAGTAACAAATACTGTGAATAATCACGAACTTGTGATTATTCTTAGATTGAAGACTTCAAAAACAGTCTGTATAATGAAATACAGAGGTGTAAAAAGATGGAACATATTTTGATTGTAGAAGATGACATGGAATTGAACCATGGACTAGCTTATACCCTGACAAAGTCAGGGTATTTTGCGTTATCTGCATATGCAATAAAAGAAGCAAAGCAGCTTTTGGAAGCACATGCAGTAAATCTGATTTTGCTGGATGTGAATCTGCCGGACGGGGAAGGCTTTGAACTTTGTGAATGGATGCAGGGAAAGTACCGGATACCGGTCCTGTTCCTTTCTGCCCGAGATATGGAAGAGGATGCTTTGAAAGGGTATGAAGTGGGAGCTTTGGACTATATCACAAAACCATTTTCCATGAAAATCCTGCAAAAGAAAATAGAGATTGCATTGCAAAAGACGGAAGTTTCGAAGGAAAACAAATACGAGGACGAATTTCTAATGGTGAATTTTGATACAATCAAGGCAACGGCAGGCGGTAGTGAATGCATTTTAACACCAACGGAATACCGACTGCTCCGTCTGTTCGTGGAGAATCCGGGACAACTTTTGACTTATTCTGTGATGCTGGAAAAACTCTGGGATTGTAATGGAGCGTTTGTAGATAAGCATGCACTGGCTGTTAATGTGAACCGGTTGAGAAAAAAGATTGAAGACGAAGAACATCAATATATTTCAAATGTCTATGGAATGGGGTATCAATGGCTGAGATAAGAATGATTATAATAGGTCTTTGTATTGTGATTGCTTTTCTGTGCATTCATCTCTGGAAAATGAAACGGGACATCTATGAATTCACTGTCAATCTGGAACAATCACTGGAAGATTTGATTTTAGGAAGAGAGATAAGAAAAGAGGAGATTCCAAGCGACACGCTGTGGGGGAAAACCAACGAAAAACTGAGAAGGATCGACGATCTTTGGAAGAAAAACAGCGAAAGAAATTTAAAGGAAAAGCAGCAAATCAAAGAACTGATATCGGATATCTCACATCAGACAAAGACTCCGATTTCCAATTTAAAGATGTATGTTGAACTGCTGCAGGATGAAACGGATGCAGAAAAAAGAAAAGAATTTTTAAATCATATTTCAGGGCAGACGAATAAACTGGATTTCTTTATGCAAAGCATGGTGAAAATGTCACGTCTGGAGACGGGAATTATTGAAATCAAACAGGAGAAACACAACCTGTATGAAACGATTGGACGAGCAGTTTCCGCAATTGTTCCTGCAGCGCAGCAAAAGAAAATGAAAGTGTATGTGGACTGTATGGAAGAGATAGAAGTAATGCATGATGCAAAATGGACGGAGGAAGCATTGGTCAATATTTTGGACAATGCAGTGAAATATACGGACTTACTAGGTGAGATACACGTAACAGTAAGCAGGCAGGAAATTTACACAAAGATAAGCATCCGAGATACGGGAAAAGGGATTGCACCGGAACGACAGGCGGAAATTTTCCGCAGATTCTACAGGGAGCCAGAGGTACATAATCAGGAAGGAATCGGGGTGGGCCTTTATCTCGCAAGAGAGATTATCGAGATGCAGGCGGGATATGTGGAAGTCTGTTCTGCACAGGGAGAAGGCGCCAAATTCCAAATCTATCTGCCGAACGGCTGGTTATCACAAAAATGTGAATGTTACATTTTGTGAGAGGTTTGAGATAGTTGTGTATTACGATAGGTTTATCATGAAAAAGGAGTAAAAAAGATGGAAAAACAGATTGTAAGGACAAAGAATCTCAAAA
>JAQUVD010000027.1 GCA_028693555.1 Hespellia sp. | reverse complement strand
GGCGGGGCTTATTTCAGTACCTCTATTCACAATACTGTCTTTTCATTTTTTTCAAAAATAGGACAGATTGGTACTTTAGAAGAAGTTATCTCTTTTGAAATTACATTTTGCGGAAACTCAAGTAATTTTAAAAATAGACATTTAGAACATTCAAAACCAGCACCATAACCGCGTAAACCAAAAACAGTTTTTTATAGGTCAGAATCAATGCTGCATGTTCCCGGATTGCCGCTACCGGATAGTAATAGCTTGCTGTCTTTCCTCCGATCACCTCTCCATGAATGCCCTGTGCTTTCGCAAAAATTGCCGCACGCAGAACATGAAAATTATTCGTGGCAATCACACAAAAATAATCTGAGGTATTCTCTTCCATGATTTTCTTAGAAAACATGAGATTTTCTCTTGTTGTCGTAGATTGTTCTTCTTTTAGAATACGCTCTTTTGGAATCCCCTGTTCCAAAAGATAGCGTTCCATTGCCTCTGCTTCTGATACAACCTCATCGCTTCCCTTTCCTCCGGATACAAGAAACATGGCATGACTTCCCGTTTTCTTGTCAAAGGTAATTCCCCGATCCAGCCGGCTCGCTAACAATGGGGTCACGTGATCCCCGGAAAGTCCGCAGCCAAGAATTACGATAAAATCCGCTTTCTTCTTAATGGGAAGCTTTTGATATATGGCAGAATACAGCACAAATCCAATCATCATAAGCGGCAGATATGCAGCCCACGCCATACAGAGATAAAAAGCCACCTCCATCGGTTTCGATATCGCATAGCCTCCATAATTTAACTCCTGCAAATGAATGAGATAAAACACAAGCCCCAGATAAACAGCAATAAACGCGATGATTGCAACTCCCACCAGAAGTGACAGACAATGGGCAATCGAAAATCCCTCCTTAGAAATAACAACCAGTCCATTCACAATCATCCCAACTGCAAAAAGTGATGCCAAAATCATAAGTGGAATTATGATCGGTCCACTCACATCTTTGGCGTATACATATCCTTCTATCACTGTAATGCATTCCCAGACCAACGCAATTGAAAGTACAAGTAGTACACAATTCCTCATTCTTTTTCGTTCTCTGTGCACAGAGATTCCAAAGAAAATCACAGTTCCTATTGTTAATAGATATAACACGATACGTATTATCTGATAGTTAAATAAATTCATCGTTCTCTCACTTTCTACTTATGGCATATCTATTAACTGCACCTGTTCATATTGACAAGCAGTGATTTCCTCATCCACAATCTTTACCTTTGTCTGATAAGAATAGGTCGTATCTTTCGCTTCCAATTCCTTTTTTCATTTTTTATTTTTTTCTCCTTTAAAATTTATACATGTGTTTTCCCTTTTGTCATTTAAAACATACCATGTGCTTGAACGAATTCCATGACACGTATTTGCTATTCATCAAATTATATCACTTATACTCTGCACTTACAATTTGGTATTTGCTTTTTCGGTGATTCATATCGATGTTTATTGATTTGATGTACGGTTTCCTAATATCCATATTTCTTCTGG
This sequence comes from Hespellia sp., assembly GCA_028693555.1. Classification (GTDB taxonomy): domain Bacteria; phylum Bacillota; class Clostridia; order Lachnospirales; family Lachnospiraceae; genus Hespellia. Next base: position 54,879 of record JAQUVD010000027.1, on the reverse strand, counting down.
TACTTCTTTACAAAAAATACTGATAATATCAGTGCCATACACTCTGCCGCAGGCACAGAAAGCCATAGCCCGTCAATCCCTAGAAACACTGGAAGAATCAGAATACATCCCGCCAAAAAGACGAAGGTTCTAGAAAATGAGATGACCGCTGAAATCAGTCCATTTCCTAACGCTGTAAAGAGTGCACTGGAAAAGGTATTAAATCCTACAATCAGCAATGCTGCAGAAAACAACTTGTTTCCATGAATTGCCAATTCATAAGCGGGATTCTCTGCTCCTGCAAAAATGCTGACCAGAGGTCTGGAACAAAGTACCGTCAGAAGCATGGTCGCAACTCCAATCGTGCCAATCAGTTTTAGGCTTAATGTCTTCAGCTTCTTTAATTTCTCCCTGTTTTTGGCTCCATAGAAATAACTGAACATCGGTGAAGTTCCCAGCATATATCCCATATACACTGCATTCATGAACCCGAACACATAGAAAATAATGGTGCTGGCGGCCACTCCGTTCTCTCCCGCATACTTAAGCATGGAATGGTTAAATAACAGCATCACTACACCATTGACCAGATTGGAGAAAAATTCTGACATACCGTTGGACAGTGTCTTTGTGAATACCTTCCTTCTGAACTTTGGGCAGACAAAATGAAGCAGACGCTTTTTATCAAAAAAGCAGCCAGCAATGATAAGGCATGGAATCAGCATTCCAAGGCCACTGGCAAGAGCTGCCCCCATCATGCCAAAGCCAAATACTTTTATGAAAATAAAATCAAATATGATATTGAATGCTCCTCCAAATAAAGAACTAATCATAGCCAGTTTAGATCCACCTGATGCAATCATATACATGAGGATGTTGGAAAATAAAAGCGTTGGGATAATAAATACAATATAGGTAGACAGGTAATTTCTACAATAAGCAGCTACCGTCTGAGATGTACCAAAGGAGTTGCTAAGCTGGGACACAAACGCAGTTCCGCACAAAATCAATAGCAGACCAATCAACAGATTGACCAGAATCAGCATGGTGAAATCTTCTTTGGCTTCCTGCATTTTACCCTCTCCCATCTTCTTCATGACCACAGCACATCCCCCGGAAGCAAGCATGGCCGAAAGAGCGGTTAAAATACTAAAGTACGGCGCAATCAGCGTCAGGGCAGACAGCGCCTCTGTTCCGACGAAGTTAGACACAAACACCCCATCTATCATGGAGTAAAGAGACTGGATGACCGTCATCACCATTGTGGGAATGACGAAAACCAGCAGATTTTTCAAATTCACTGTTTTGTGATAAATGGTTTCATTCATCTTTTTGATACCTCCATATCGTTCTTGTCATTGGATAAGAAGGATGATAAACTATACAGTAACTGTAATGTCAATAGGGGGAATATAATTTATGAAACATGCATATTTTACCGCCGGAGAATTCGCAAAGCTTCATCATGTAAACAAGCGCACTCTGCATTATTATGATGAAATCGGCCTGTTCAAGCCCAACCACACCGGCGACAATGATTACCGCTACTACTCCTATCTGCAGAGTTCTGAATTTGAAATGATTCTGGCGTTCCGGGAACTGGGAATGAGCATTGCGGAAATCACGGACTATTTTAGTCACCGGACTCCGGCTGCTTTCCATGAAATACTTACCGCAAGGAGAAAAGACCTTCAGGAACAGATTCGACACCTGAAGGAGATCGACCATTTGCTCCAGACAAAGGAATATCAGCTTTCTCTCAGTGAACGAACTGATTTAGATACACTTGAACTCATCTCATGCAAAGAGGAATATCTTCTGCTCAGTGACCCTATTACCGGCAAATTTGACAGTGAGGATTTTCAGGTGTTATTACAGATGAACGATCACGACCCTGAACGTCTTTTAAACAGAAGCTATGGTAGCATGATAAATACCGCCAATTTATCCAGTGGCGACTTTGAATCCTATGCTTGCTTTTTTACGAAACTTCCTAACCCTCAAAAGAAAAAAGGAATCTTTATGAAACCTGCCGGTACCTATCTTCGTTCCTTTTGCAGGGGAAACTGGGGACTGCTTCCTGATACTTATCGTAAAATACTTCAATACGCAGAAAAAAACCATCTCACCCTTACGGGCTATGCCTATGAAGAAGGCATCAATGAGATGGCTATTTCCAGTATGGATGAATATGTGACGCAGATTACGATAAAATGTAAGTTAAACAATTAATAAGTATATGTTTTCTGCTCTGCATTATATTTGTATCCAAAACCAACAATCGTTTTGATAAAATTGTGTTTTGGGGAGCAGGTTTTAAATTTTTTTCTAACTTGAAATATCGTGTTTTCCACTGCATGATAGGAATTATTGGCTGGCTCATGCCAGACCGCTTCATAAATCTGCTTTTTAGTAAATGCAATATCCGGATTTAAAAAGAGCAAATACAAAATATCAAATTCCTTTGCTGACAAGTAAACTTCTTTATCATTAAGCTTTACCTGGTGTGTTTTTATATCAATTGTCAACCCGAAATCAGCGGGTTTTATCCCCCAGAAATTTTGAGCTACGAAGCAATCATTTCTTATTTGCTCCAACAGTGCTGATAAATCGGTAAACTTTCGTGGATCGCGTATTTTGGAAAACAGCTGCACATTCATGTTACATCCATATAGATCCTTATTGAAATTTATAATGTGCGTTTCAATGGATATATCACTGTCATTATCAACTGTTGGGCGTGTTCCTATGTGAGTAATTCCATAAAGGATCTTTGTGTCCAATTCAATTTTTGAAATATACACACCCGTTTCTGGAAGTTTGTTTTTTTGAGCAATCTGTAAATTTGCTGTCGGCATTCCCACAAGTTTTCCTATTCCCCGCCCATGTATAACAATTCCTTCTATTTGATAGAGGGGGGTTAAATTATTTTTTTCTTTCATAGCAATATGTCACCTCATATTAACCCATTCATAGACAAAATGAGTAAAACGCAAGTTGTAATAATTGCAACAGCAAGCAAAATCAATCCGGTTGATTTATTCTTATTCGCATTGCTTGTTGTGGCGATATAACCGTTTTTCCTTAATGTTGAAATTACAGGCTTATAAAGCAAAAATGTAAAACTGGCATTTAATCCTGCTTTCAGGAGATTAAAGGGAAGGAATGCCGGTAACAGCAGTTTTTCAACGGCTTCTCTTGGGTAACCCATGTAAAACGGAGTAATCAGATAATTCCATAGAAGCATAACAATAACCATAGTAACACTTCCCGCTAACAATCCAATCGCAGCTCCCGATAAAGTGTGCTTTTTTTTGTAAATAAATGAAGCCGTACAGGCAAAAGAGCATGTGGAAATAATATTCATAATACATCCTAAAATGCCTGTTTCACTGACAGACATCATCTCTATAACCGAAACAATTACTGAAATAGATAACGAGGTCAACGGTCCCCAAATCAGCCCACCTAAAGTAATAATAACATCCTTCGGGTCATATTTTAGGAATAACACAATGGGAATACGCCCGACTACCATTGCCACGTAGGCGATCGCACAAAGCATAGCAACGGTGGTTAATTTTCTTGTTTTATTATTCATGATCAATTTTCTCCAATCGGGAAGCTCCCTGTTCAAAAGACATTGGCTGTTTCGTTGTTTATAATAATTATAGCTCTGCTATGCCAGGCTGACAATGTCAGAGCTATCTTTCGGAATAAATTCGGAAAGACGGCGCATGAATATTTCGCGCCATCATATCTTAGATGAAACTTCCCCCGGAATGTGATATTATAGTAACCATCAGCAAAACAGAGGTAAGAAATATGAACATGGACAAAAAAAGTGCTTCCATTTTGATTGTGGAAGATGATTTGGAAATCAATAAATTAATAGCGGATTTTCTTGTGGAAAAGGACTATCAAGTTACAAGTTTATACGATGGTCTGCAAGTAACAGACACTCTCCGCAAAAATGATTTTTCACTGGTGCTGCTTGATCTCATGCTCCCATACCGGAGCGGTGATATGCTTCTTGCCGAAATACGAAACTTCTCTTTCGTTCCCGTCATTATCATTTCAGCAAAAGAAACGACCCAAAACAAAGTCGACTTATTACGTCTTGGGGCCGATGACTATATTACAAAGCCGTTTGACATGGAGGAATTGCTTGCCCGAATCGAAAGCAATCTTCGCCGCACATATATGCAAAGCAGTCCCGGCAAAAGAATAGAGTACGATGGTTTAACCATTGACCTAGAGAAGAACACTGCCTATTTGCTAGAAAACGAATTAGTTCTTACTGCAAAAGAATACACCATTTTAGAACTCTTGATGAAATATCCGGACAAAGTATTTTCAAAAGCAAACCTGTTTCAAAGTGTCTGGAATGAAGAATATTTCAGTGAAGATAACACGCTGAATGTGCATATCAGTAATTTGCGAAGTAAATTAAAGGCAGTCTGCCCGGACAGGGATTACATCGATACTGTCTGGGGCATTGGCTACCGTCTCCATAAGGCTAAGGGGTAATGACTCCCTTAGCTTTATTGTTTTTTTAATATTTCAGAGTGTATTTAAGAAATTCTTTATGTTCTTCCCCTAAACTGAAATTACAAGGAGGCAATGACATGAACACTATTATTTTGGAAGCACAGGCACTTACCAAGGCCTACAAACAAACTCTGGCTTTAGACCACATTGACTTAAAAATTGAAAAAGGAAAAATCTATGGTTTTATTGGGCAGAATGGAGCTGGGAAAACAACATTTCTCCGGCTTGTGACAGGATTAGCATTTCCCAGTAACGGAACGTTGTCGCTCTGGGGAAAATCCACACCATCACAATTGCAAGAGCAGCGAAAACGAATTGGGTGTATGATTGAGACTCCTGCCCTTTTTCCAAATCTGACCGCCTATCAAAATATGGAGGTGCAACGCATCCAGCGTGGCATTCCTGATCGGGCAATTATCGAGAAATGCCTGCACATGGTAAACTTGCCGGACACAGGGAAGAAACTGGTACGAAACTTTTCACTTGGTATGCGGCAGCGGCTCGGCATTGCCATTGCACTCCTAAACACGCCTGAACTTTTGATTTTAGACGAACCAATCAATGGGCTTGACCCTGCCGGTATTGTGGAAATCCGGAAACTTTTGAAAAGTCTGAACAAAGAGTATGGCATGACGATCCTAATCTCAAGCCACATCTTAGAGGAATTGTACCAAACCGCATCCGATTTCATACTCATTGATAAAGGAAAAATTATAGAAGAAATCTCTGACCGAGAATTAAATGAACGGTGTAAACGTCATATCGCCATCAAGGTAAAAAATTCCGAACGCGCTTTGCTGGTTTTGGAAGAAGAACTCCATACAGAACAACTACAGCTTATGCCGGATGGTGTTATCCGACTGTATGACCATTTGGATGATATAGACACCGTGGCGGAAGTGCTTTCGCAGGCTCATTTACTGGTAACCGGACTGTCTCTGTCAGGCGATACACTGGAAGACTATTTTCTCAGTAAAGTGGGAGGAAGCAGTCATGATTAATCTCATAAAAGCAGAACAGTACAAACTATTACATAGTCGATGTTTCTGGGGGATGACCTTTGGTTCGTCCCTTTTGAGCAGTATCTTGCTATTGGATAGCAGGCAGCTTACCGCTAACTTGTTTTATGCAGCTCTTTACAATACTCCTATCCTCTATTTCCTGACGATTGTTTTTGCAGCAGTCTTTGTTGGAGAAGATTTTGGAAATCGGACAATCAACAGCCTGATATGCGCAGGGCATAGCCGCAGTACGGTCTTTTTTATCAAAGGTATCATTTATGAGATTGGAAGCATTCTCATTTTGTCGGTTTCCTTACTGGTCTACGGCATATACGAAATGATAACCGGTGCACTGCCGCCGATACAATTTCTACAGGACTGCATTATGGCTTTCTTTTCTATTATTGCAATGTGCAGCCTGCCGCTTCTGTGTTCCTTTGTTTTCAAGGATATCGGCAGAACGCTGGCGGTTCCTATGGTATTGTTTTTTGTTTCTATTTTTATTCTGAACAACGACCAGGCCGGAACCATTGCCACGATATTACCGATGGGACAGCTACGGCTTATTTCTCTGCAAGCATTGTCGGTTTCCAACTTTACAATGATCATAATAGACATTTTGTGGGTTGCTATATTAAGTGTACTGACTTATGCGGCGTTTCGCCGGACCGATTTGAAGTGAAGGAGGAAAGTAATGAAAAACTTATTGAAAATGGAAAAATATCACTTACTTAAAAATCGCATTTATTGGGGTGGGAGTATTGGCATTTTTCTGATTGGTCTTTTCACCGCGGAAACTTATGTGGAGGAAGTTCTTGGTCCGGCTGGCGGTGCTGCTGCCTCTCTTTCTGACATATTTAATGGCATGATTTATGATTCCACTTTTTTGCTGATTTTTGTTGCCAGCATTCTTGCACTGATCCTGGGGCAGGAATTTTCAAGCCGTACCATCACGCAGGAGGTATCTGCGGGGCACGCCAGAAAAAACATTTTTGCAGCAAAAGTAATTTCATATCTGGCAGCATTTAACTGTATGGCTGTTCTTTATCCAATTGCCGGATGTGTCCGGGAATATGCAAGATTTGGGCTTGCAGACGCAGACGTATTTTTCTACAATGTAATAAAAGGGATTTTATATTCCTTTGCAGTAAACAGCACAATACTTCTGATTGCCGTATTCATGTGCTGCTATTTCAAGTGTATGGCAAAGGCTGTTGCAGCAACCGCCATAACAACATTTATCCTTAGTCTTTATCTGGGATATGGGATGATGCTGCATTTTCCAGTTTCCTTTTTACCAGCTTTTCAAATTCGGGAAGTGGTGAGCAGCCCGGCTTTTATTGTTGTTCCCGCGCTTTTTGTCAGCGTCATTTGGATATTGGTGCTTTTGGCTTTATCTTGGAAATGTTTTTGTAAATGTGATTTGAAGTAAGGGGGGTGTTCAAAATAGCCATCATTTTATTACTTTTGGCAGCCGCATTCGTGGTGTTGCTGTTAAAATACCGGGGAATAAAACAACAAATCCGCAGCTTGTCAAAGCAAATGGACAATCTGGTTTGCGGTACTTCTGAAAAAATGTTGGATATTGCTCTCATTGACCATGATTTGGAACAGCTTGCAAGTATCTTAAACCAGTACAACGAAAAGGAACGAAATGTCGTTGCCCATACTTTACAGCATGAAGATCACTTGAAAGAATCCATAGCAAATATTTCACATGATTTGCGGACACCTCTGACCGTCATTCTGGGACATTTACAAATCCTCAGCCAGTCTGACCTGACCGCAGAACAAAAGCGGCGTGTAGACACTGCATTGCACAAAGCGGATCGAATGAAAGATTTGGTTGCAGATTTTTACGGTCTTTCCCTATTGGATAATAGAAATGAGGAACCAAAAAGAGAGCGTATTAATCTTTCTAATCTGCTTATAGATATGCTCACTGAAAATGCTCCTGCATTTGAACAGCACGGCTTATCTCCAGATGTTGTTTTACCAGAGCAAACGGTAGTTCTGCTGTCTGATCGCCGTATGATTGAGAGAATTTTTCAGAATCTGATCACCAACGCTATTCGTTATTCAGCAGGAAACGTGAAAATCACTTTGTCTACCAGCGAAAATGGACAGACACTGTTTGCGATTGAAAACACACTGGCACAACCTGATACGATTGATGTAGACCGCATTTTTGAACGCTTTTATACAGGAGATAAGTCAAGGCATAGTGAAAGCACCGGAATCGGGCTTGCCGTTGTTGAACTGCTTGCGAAAAAACTTGGCGCAGAGGTTTCCGCAACAAAGAACAATAATGTATTGAAAATTGAATTGAATTTCAAAAAAGAAAACCCTTGAAAGTGTTGCATTTTCAAGGGTTTTGAAGATTTCTTCAATATTCTTTTTATTATCGTTTTGAGAACTGTGGTGCGCGACGAGCGGATTTAAGACCGTATTTCTTACGTTCTTTCATACGTGGGTCACGAGTTAAGTATCCAGCTTTCTTAAGTGTTGATCTGTATTCATCTGAATCAACCTCAAGTAATGCTCTTGCGATTCCGTGACGGATTGCTCCAGCCTGTCCTGTATATCCACCTCCGTGAACGTTTACTAAGACATCGAATTTATCAAGTGTATCCGTAGCAACGAGTGGCTGACGAACTACAACTTTTAATGTTTCAAGTCCGAAATACTCATCCATAGATGTTTTGTTGATTGTGATATTACCTGTTCCTGGCACTAAATATACTCTTGCAACAGATTTTTTTCTTCTTCCTGTACCGTAAAATTTTGCACTAGCCAATGTATTGTCCTCCTTTCAACCTCTTCTTAAAATGTTAATACTTCTGGTTTCTGAGCCTGCTGTTCATGCTCTGCTCCAGCGTATACGTGTAATTTTGTGATCATCTGTCTTCCCAAAGGTCCTTTTGGAAGCATTCCCTGTACTGCAAGTTCAATCACTTTCTCAGGTTTCTTAGCCATCATCTCTGCAAGTGTTGTCTCTTTCATTCCACCTACATAATCTGAATGGTTGTAATATACTTTCTGTTCCATCTTCTTACCAGTTACTTTGATCTTGTCAGCGTTGATTACAACAACGTAATCACCTGTATCAGCGTGTGGTGTGTAGATAGCTTTATTCTTTCCTCTTAATACTTTAGCAATCTCTGATGAAAGACGTCCTAATGTACATCCTTCAGCATCAACTAAATACCATTTTCTTTCAATCTTATCTGTGTTTGGCATATAAGTTTTCATGGGATTTCCTCCTATATAATTATAATCAAAATTCAGTTTTTGTTTCCAATATGAAATCAGTCCGCTCCGGGGCATTGGTGCTCGCTGTTTCCGTCATGCTGTACCATTATAGTACACGTTTCCCCGTGTGTCAATCTTTTTTCAACATTTCAATAGCATTCTGCAAATCAGCCACATATGCATTGTACTGATCCAGCGTTCCCTGATCTGTAAACATGAATGTCGTGCCCTCCAACTGCCAGCTTCCCTGCGTAGATACAAGATAATCTACCATTGTTTTATATTTGTCCAGCATGCTCACCATCTGTTCCTTCGATGTATTCAGCTCCTCCTGCATCTCCGTTTCCGCAATTACGGTGCTGCCACTTGTCATCATCTCATCATAGATATCCACATATTCCTGAGCCAGATCTGCATCCAGATAGCTGTCTATCTTTTCACTTGTCATTAATACGGAAATGCCATCGATATTCTCTGCGTATTCATTCTTTAATGTATCAATCGCTGTCAATGTGCTCGTGAAATTCGGAGCGTCTGCAAACATCTGATCCGGATTCATCAGAATTGCGAATCTCTCGTCTGTCGAAAATGCATTGACTTTCTTTAACAGAGCAAAGAAATCTGTAAAATATGCCTTCATCGACTGTTCCACTTTCGCATAGTCTTTCTCTGCGTATATGGACTCATCAATCTCGTCCTCAAGCGGATCCATCGCCAGAATCTTATCAAGTTCTTCTCCCAAAAGTGCTTCCTGCGAAGCTTTAAATTTCTGCTCTGCCGCATAATCACGCTGTGCCTTGATCCGTTTTCCTATGACAACTCCTGCTGCCACACCACCCACAATCGCGATTACAGCAATTACGGCAATCAGCCCTGCTATCTTCTTTTTATTATTTGTCTTTTCATCCATTTCCCAATCTCCTCATCATACATTTCACATTTTTCTGCGCTTCATTGTACCATTTTCTATCGTGAAATGCTAGATTGGAGCCACAGACTGTGATAAAATGTAGGTATTAACGAAAGAACGAGGTATCTATTTATGTGGGCTTATAATGAAACATTTTATCAAATTTATCCGATTGGATTCTGCGGTGCTCCTACCGAGAACGACGGGAACACGGTTCCTCGAATTCGCAAAATCATGGATTGGAGCAAATATCTTGGTGACTTGGGTATCGGATCAATTATATTAAATCCGATTTTTGAATCAGACAGTCACGGCTATGACACCCGTGATTTTCGAAAAATTGATTGTCGTCTCGGAACAAATGAAGATTTTTCCGATGTATGCAAGTCGCTGCATGACAACGGTGTAAACATTATCTTAGACGGTGTGTTCAACCATGTAGGGCGTGGTTTTTGGGCTTTTCAAGATGTGCAGGAAAAGAAATGGGATTCCCCTTATAAAGATTGGTTCTGCATCAACTTCGACGGCAACAGTAATTATAACGACGGCTTCTGGTATGAGGGCTGGGAAGGGCATTTCGAATTAGTAAAACTAAATCTCTGCAATCCTCAAGTTGTAGATTATCTGTTAGAGACTGTCCGCTTCTGGATTGATACATTTGATATCGATGGACTTCGCCTTGATGTAGCCTATTCACTAGATCATGGATTTATGAAGAGACTTCGTTCCTTCTGCGAAGAAATCAAGCCGGGATTTGCCCTGATTGGGGAAGTATTATTCGGAGATTACAACATCATCGTCAATGATGATATGCTCCACAGTTGTACTAATTACGAATGCTACAAAGGGATTTTTTCCAGCTTTAACTGTATGAATATGTTTGAAATTGCACATTCATTGAATCGCCAGTACGGTCCGGACCAATGGGCAATCTACAAAGGAAAGCATCTCATGACATTTGTTGACAATCATGATGTCGCACGACTTGCAAGCATCCTGACAGACAAGAATCACATTCCTCTCGCATATGGATTACTCCTTGGTATGCCGGGAATCCCATGCCTGTATTACGGCAGTGAATGGGGACAGGAAGGCGAGAAACGCCCTGACAACGACTTCGACCTGCGTCCATGCTTTGATGCTCCGCAGCCAAATGATTTGACCGATTTCATCAAGAAATTAATCTCCATCCGCAAATCAAGCGATGCACTTTGCAACGGGACTTACCGCAATGTCGTGTTGACAAATAAACAATTGATTTTCGAGCGTCGCACTGACAATGAGAGAATGCTGGTTGCCATCAATGCCGAGGCAGATGATTATACCGCTTACAACGATGAGCTCCGTGGAAATGTGAAAGAACTCGTGACCAATGATGAACTGGTCTTAGAAGGCGACCTGCTCATGCCGGGGTATTCCGTGCAGTATCTGCAGTTTTAAGTTTTGAATTCATATTTTGGCAACTGACTCATTTGTAAAATATATCCATTTACCTGTAAACTATTAATTGATGAGAATTCAGTTGTTCGGAAATTCCGAACAACTGCTTCTGATGGTAGAAACTACTGGTCGGTTCTGAACAAGTCAGCCATACGCAAGCATTCATGTATGTTGTCCTGTCTTGAAGGAATCGGCGAGCGCGGAGAATGATGTTGGTGCGGACATTGAATGGGAGTTATAGAGTTACTTAATAAAAACAAGTGGGTATGATGGAGAGGCGCTTTGTATCTCATGTACAAAGCGTCAGTGATGTGAAGTGCTGGAATCTTCAGATTCCGGCGCGCCTCATCACGGTGCTCCATCATACCCACTTGTTTTTAGTTAGTAACTCTAGACTCTCATCATCGTCCGAGACGGCATCATTCTCCGCGCTCGCAGATGGACTTCATCCAGACACACACACGATTTTACCCAACTACGACCTTTCTAAAGTTCTTCTTTCCTCTCTTAAGCACCATTCCATCTCCGGCCAAATCGTCGGCTGTATAAGCGGTGTGGATATCCATCACCTTTTCTCCATCCACAGATACCCCGCCCTGCTGTACTGCGCGGCGCGCTTCTGATTTAGAAGGAACTAATCCACTGACAACAAGCAGGCTTAAAATATCAATTTCTCCGTCTGTCATGTCCTCTGCTTTGATTTCTGCCGTTGGCATATCTGCTGCAGCACCCTGACTGAATAATGCTTTTGCACTTTCCTGTGCTTTTGCAGCTTCTTCTTCGCCGTGAACTAATTTTGTGAGTTCAAATGCCAGAATTTCTTTTGCCTGATTTAACTGGCTGCCTTCCCATGCATCCATCTTATCGATTTCCTCTAACGGAAGGAATGTGAGCATACGGATACATTTAAGAACATCCGCGTCCGCAACATTTCTCCAGTACTGGTAGAACTCGAATGGGGAAGTCTTGTTCGGATCAAGCCATACGGCACCGGACTGTGTCTTGCCCATCTTCTTGCCCTCTGAGTTCAAAAGTAATGTAATAGTCATTGCGCTTGCATCTTTGCCGAGTTTACGGCGAATCAGTTCGGTACCGCCAAGCATATTTGCCCACTGATCATCTCCGCCAAACTGAAGGTTACATCCGTATTTCTGGAATAGTTCAAAGAAATCATAGCTCTGCATAATCATGTAGTTGAATTCAAGGAATGTAAGGCCCTTTTCCATGCGCTGTTTGTAGCATTCATGCGTCAACATACGGTTTACTGAAAAATGCGGTCCTACTTCACGGAGCACTTCAATGTAATTTAAATCCATTAACCAGTCAGCATTGTTCACCATTAATGCTTTGCCTTCTGAGAAATCAATAAATTTGCTCATCTGCTCTTTAAAGCATTCGCAGTTATGCTGAATCGTCTCCGCTGTCATCATCTGACGCATATCCGATCTTCCGGACGGATCTCCGATCACGGCTGTTCCTCCGCCAATTAAAGCGATTGGTTTATTTCCCGCTTCCTGAAGTCGTTTCATCAGACAGAGTGCCATAAAATGTCCAACATGAAGACTGTCTGCTGTTGGATCGAAGCCAATGTAAAATGTTGCTTTTCCTTCATTCACTAAATCTCTGACGAGTTTTTCATCTGTTACCTGTGCAATTAAGCCACGGGCTTGTAATTCTTCGTAAATTCCCATTATTTTTCTTCTCCTTTTTCTACCAGAATGTTGTTTCGGACATTCATTTTATCTCTGCAAATATACCATCGATGCGATAGACCACAAAAAAACTCCTGCCCCTGTATCAATACAAAAGGGCAAGAGTCATATCTCGCGGTACCACCTTTATTCATAAACAGCTCGCACTGTTTATCTCATTGGGTTCGTCTTACAACAACCCAGTACGTTAACGTGTACAAATCCGTCACAGCCTACTGTCTGATCGCCCAGAGTTGGGTGTGAAGCTCCGAGATGTATTCAAAATCGACTATCCGTGCGCCTCTCATCAACCGGCTGCTTTCTGTTCGTCTTCATCCATTCTTACTTGTTCTCTTCATCGCTTATTCTATATATTGCATAGTAACGCATGATACTATTCCCTGTCAAGGATTTTTCTTGCCGCCCGGATTTTTTCTTCCTCTGTCTGCCAGATTTCATACTCGCTAAATCCGGGAAGTCCCATGTTAATCCCTTCCTTGCGGTAAATCATATGACTGCTTTGTATCACCTTCCCCGACATATGATATGCCGGCGCATGTGTTGCCTCAATTAAATCTTTCACATTTTCCGGTGACACTCCCGCTCCCACAAGAATTTCAATTCTGTCACCTGCCAGCTCAGTCAACTCCTTTAAGAGCGTTTTTCCCGCTATGGCACTATTTGCCTGTCCACTGGTTAAGATGGTCGATAATCCGAGTGTAATTGCTTCCTCGAGCGTTTGAAAGGGGTCCCTGCATACATCAAAAGCCCGATGCAGTGTCAACTTCGTTTCTCCGGCAGCCTCTTTTAAGGTTTTCATGCGCCGAATATCCAGATCCCCTTCCGGCGTCAATACCCCAACTACGACTGCGTCCGCCCCAAGCTGACAGAACATCTTCACTTCCCGCAGCATAATCTCAAATTCATCGTCATCATAACAGAAATCGCCAAAACGTGGGCGAATCAACACCCGGATGGGAATCCCACATTTCTTACGGATCTGTCTAAATAACTCCGGACTTGGTGAAGTTCCTCCAATAATCAGATTACTACATAATTCAATACGATCCGCGCCACCACCAAAAGCGGCTGCTGCTGATGCTGCGCTATCTACGCATACTTCAAGTTTTTTCATATTTTTCTCCTGCCTTTGCTGCCGATTCACCCTGACTGGCTGCTGGCTTCTAACTGTTCAAAAAGACCGCTCCAACAACGAGCGGTCTCTTTTGAAAAAGGGATTTTAAACTAGCTTTTATTTTGTGTATTATTTACATAACTTCTTGAATTCATCTGCTACAAACTGTACCTTGGTTCCGATAATAACCTGTACAGATGTTTTTCCAGGTCTGATTACACCGGCAACTCCTGCCGATTTGATCTTCTTCTCATCAACCTGTGTGTAGTCTTTCACTTCAAGACGAAGTCTTGTAATACAGTTGTCGACAGATGCAACATTTGCTTTTCCACCAACACCCTCTAAAATAATCTGAGCTACTGTTGTAAAGTCGTCATTCGCCAATACTACTTTTGTCTCATCTTCGTCATCATCTTCTCTACCTGGTGTCTTCAAATCGAATTTCGTGATTGTAAAACGGAATACAAGGTAGAATATGAGAAATGCAGCAATACCAAGTGGAATAATCATCCATGTGTTCCTAGCTGCAGGTAGTGATGCAGAGAACAACAAGTCGGTAGCTCCGGCTGAGAACGAGAATCCTGCACGGAAACCAACTAAGCAGGTAACCACTGTGAAAATACCATATAAAACTGCATAAACCACATAAAGCAATGGAGCAAGGAACATGAAACCAAATTCAAATGGTTCTGTAACACCACAAACGAATGCACAGATTGCTGCTGATGCAACTAAACCAATTGCTGTTTTCTTCTTGTTATCCTTAGCTGTATGTACCATAGCGAGTGCGGCACCAGGGATACCGAACATCATACATGGGAAGAATCCAGACATGTACATACCCAAATCCCAGGTTACGTCTGCGCTTGTCTCACCAGCCCAGAAATGAGTTAAATCACCAAGACCAATGGTATCAAACCAGAATACGTTATTCAACGCATGATGTAAACCGGTTGGAATCAGCAATCTGTTCAGGAATGCATAGATACCGGCTCCGAAAGCTCCCATACCTGCAAATGTCTCACCTAATGTGATTAATCCTGTAAAGATTAATGGCCATACAAATAATAAGATGGCTGATACAACGATGGAAACCATACCTGCGATAATCGCTACGCAGCGCTTACCGCTAAAGAACGACAGCCAATCCGGTAATTTTGTTGACTTGAATCTGTTGTAACATGTGGCACCGATAACACCAGATAAAATACCAATAAATGGGTTCGCGATCTTGTCAAATGCAAGAGTTTTGTCTGCATTGTCAGCGATTGCCGGCATCAGAGTTGATACAAATCCTGTACTAAGAAGAGTTGTAATCATAAGCCATGCGGCTAAAGCTGCAAGTCCGGCTGTACCGTCATTGTCATCCGCCATACCAACACCGACACCAATAACGAATAACAATGCCATGTTATCAATCAGTGCAGCACCGGCCTTTACTAAGAATAACCCTAACAGTGGAACAAATCCAGTAATGTCACCACCCTGCATCGTTGCAGGACAGAGCAGATAACCGATACCCATTAAGATACCGCAAATCGGCAGACAAGCTACTGGCAGCATTAAAGCTTTTCCTAACTTCTGTAAATACTTCATACTTTACTTCCTCCTTTTTTCATCCCTTTTTTATTTTAAATCGGCTATAAAAAGCCAATTAAAATACAACCTTACTTTTCTGTAATCTCCAGGACATCATCACCTGCAGCGACAGTCTTGCCTGTGATTGCATCAACGGCTGCAAAGTCATCTGTATTACAGATGAGCATTGGCGTGATGACATCATATCCGGCTGCTTTGACTTTTTCAAGATCAACAGAAATTAATAAATCTCCTTTTTTAACCGTGTCTCCGGTCGCTGTATGTGCAGTAAAGCCCTCACCCTTTAACTGAACAGTATCCAGCCCGATATGAACCAGAATCTCGGCACCCGTATCCGTCTGGATACTAACCGCATGTAACGTATCAAACAAAAGACCGATCGTCCCATCCGCAGGTGCATAAATATTGCCATCTGTCGGTTTGACTGCAACACCCTTTCCTAACATTCCCTCTGAAAATGTCGGATCATTCACTTCGCTGACAGGCACTGCCTCTCCTGCTACCGGCGAACCCACCAGAAAGCTTTTCTTTTTTGGCTTTAAAAAATTAAACATTTCGTTCATTCCTCCTTATGTCCATCGCTCGTCCCAACGCTGCTTCTCAATTGCTATATTTAAAATAAGTCGTAAAGCTCATTTTCTTCTTTGCTTTCTCTTCTGAAACATATCGCTGCTTTGACAACTCGCTGCTCTGATTTCCCGACGCATCTACATATATATGTTCTCCACCCAGTGTAATTTCACACAACGCATAAGCACTTTTCCCGCTATTGCCCCATGCTCCCATTACAATATGGGATTCCATTCCCGAACGGTTGCACAGTTCGGATAATAACTTCACATAACCCAGCGCAGTTGCCTTTCCATCGACTACACAAACGGTATTCACATTCGTATACGCGCCATCCATCATCTCTTCCATCGTCTTGTAGGATGACACTTGTGAACTCAGTTCGGTATTATAGGTCAGATTCTCGTCCATCCATTTCAAAAAATAATCGACGGTCTCTTTTTCACCATATTCACCGGAAATGCCATCTATGATTTCTGTGATGACTTTTTCTGTATCAGCTTCCTTTTGTTCAATTGCTTTTATCTTTGTATCATCATTGACAGACAGGTCTTTTGCTATCTGGTCTAGATTCGTCACGGTTCCGTCATCATCATATTCGCCCTGCTCGTTAATTCCCTCAGCCGCGGAAATGAATAGAATACATTTTGTAATTACAGAATCCGTCACCTCCGACAAATCTGCATTGTAGCTGACACATACATTCTTTTTATTCATCGGAATATCAATCAATCCATAATAATAATTACCGCTCTGATACGTGACCGCCGCTGTAATGCGCAGATATTCTTCTCCCGTCAATGCTTCTGTGAATTCAACGACTCCACCTGCTTTTTCCTGCATCCGTTCTTTAAGCAGCTGATAATTCTCCCGTTCCAGATCCGTTAACTGGTTCGAGTAGAAGTTGTCAGTAAGCACTTCCGTACTCCTTGCTTCATTCGGTATCTCTTCCTCAATGGAGGAGAACGATGCAAATGGTTTCTGTTCATAGACAATGGCAACAATGCAAAGAACAAGTAGTACAACCGCTGCCATGATGATTTCTTTGCTGTGTTTGTTCCAGAATTTTGTCATTGCTTCACGCCGCCTACGTAAACTGCCTGCAGCGACAGATCCTGATTCAGGATGACCAGATCACCGTCTTTGCCCGGCAAAATACTTCCACAAGTATCATATATTCCGATCTCCTTTGCAGGATTCATCGTCGCACACTTTACAGCCGTCTCTAACGGAATGCCCATATCCTTTACTGCGACACGGATACAGTCCATCAGATTCGTTGCAGAGCCTGCGATCGTTCCATCTTTCAATGTTGCCAGATTTCCCTTTACAAAGACCGGTTGTCCGCCAAGTGTATACTCTCCATCGGTCAGACCTGTTGCTCTCATGCTGTCACTGATCATAATCATACGATCAGATCCAAACATCTGAAAAGTCGTCCGGACTACGGATGGATGGATATGAACGCCATCACAAATCAATTCCACCCTGCACCTTTCCGTATCACAAGCGGCTCCAATCACGCCCGGTGCTCGATGTGAAAATGCAGGCATAGCATTATAAAGATGCGTCACGTGTCTGGCACCCCGGTCAAATGCTTTCTTCGCTGTATCATAATCTGCTTCCGTATGTGCAATGGATACGGCAACTTCGTCTTTCACTGCGTCTATAAATTCCATCGCTCCTTCGATCTCCGGTGCAATATCTACTAATTTGATCAGTCCGGCTGCATCCTTCTGCAGTGCGTGAAATAGCTCCACATCACATTTCCGAATATGTTCTGCTGCCTGCGCGCCCTTCTTTGCCTCACTGATAAAAGGACCTTCCATGTTGATTCCAACCAGCTTCGCCCCGACCTGATTCGGATGCTCTGCTGCCGTCTTCATAATTCCATGAAGTTCCTCCTCAGAGACCGTCATAGTTGCCGGTGCCATGGATGTCACACCGATAGAAGCTTCGTATCTAGCGATCTTGTCAATGGCTTCTGCCGATCCATCACACATGTCTGCTCCAACACAGCCATGAAAATGAATGTCTACCAAACCGGGAATCACATAGCCTCCCTGGCCATCCACTACATCGTTCTTGTCCACAGCTTCTGTTACAATCTTGCCGTTCTCTACAATCACTTCTCCCTGATGAAATGTTTCGTCTTCACCATAGACCAATACGTTCTTAATTATCATAATCGGGATCCTCCCTCTTTGCCTGTACGTATCTTACCGTTCTATTTCGAAACCTTTGATAAAGCTGCAGCATCTGCAACCAGAATCACATCATTATGCATCTGAAGAATTGATGCCGGAACTTCCGGTGTAATCGGTCCGAAAAATGCTTTCGCTACAATATCCGCTTTCTCTTCACCACTCACAAGAATTAAGATTTTCTTCGCCTGCATGATTGTTCTAATTCCCATCGTGTATGCCTGTCTTGGCACTTCATCGATGGATGCAAAAAATCTCTTGTTCGCCTCAATCGTGCTCTCCGCAAGATCTACACAATGTGTCTCCTTTGCAAACTCTGTTCCCGGCTCATTAAATCCAATATGTCCATTATGTCCCATTCCAAGCAGTTGTAAATCAACACCACCGAGTGAACGGATTACCTCTTCATAGCGTTTTCCCTCTGCAATTGCATCCGGATTCATTCCATCTGGAATGTTGGTATTATTTTTGTCTATATTCACCTTGCTGAATAAATGGTGATTCATGAAATAATAGTAGCTTTGTTCGTTCGTGCGCTCTATTCCTCTGTATTCATCAAGATTTGCTGTATGAATCTCAGAAAAGTCAATATCACCTTTGTTATACCAGTCAACAAGCTGCTCATAAGTACCGATCGGAGTCGATCCTGTCGCCAGTCCGAGTGTACAGTCCGGTTTCATGATAACCTGCGCAGATATAATGTTTGCAGCCTTTCTGCTCATGTCCTTGTAGTCTTTTGCTTCATAAATTCTCATAGTATTACCTCCATCATTCCCCATATGATAAATACAATTTTGCTAATCTATTTTATTATACACTAACCGTTTCACCTTTACAATGAAATGCATTGGTTTTCATCCGATTGTGTAAAATATTGGTACAGAAATGACAAGTTATCGTTCCGTTTTGTACTGAATTTCTATCAGTTTCAGTCCCTGAGGGGGAACTGTAACTCCCGCTGCCATGCGATTCTTTGCCTCCACAATCTCCCGCACCTCTTTCGGGGTATAAAATCCGCGGCCGACACGAAGCAGTGTTCCCACAATAATACGCACCATGTTATACAAGAAACCATCCCCCGTAATCTTCACGATCAATTCTTCTCCCTGCTGTGTGAGGGTCAGTTCTGTCACCGTTCGTACCGTTGTCTTTGCATTGGTCCGCACATTACAAAAGCTCGCGAAATCATGTTTCCCGACAATAAAAGAAGCAGCCTCTCGCATCTGATCCACGTCCAGCTGATATGTTACCTGATAACTATATAAGCGTTTTGTCGGATCAAGAACCGGGCTGTTCACAATTCGGTACTCGTATGTCTTGATAATATGCTCCTGATGTCTCGGATGCCAGTCTGCTGCTACTTCTTCTGATTTCGTAATTACAATGTCGTCCGGCAGTTTTTGATTGAGTGCCACCGCGAACCGGTCTGCAGGAATCGTACTCGCGGTATCAAACACTGCAATATTTGCCTGTGCATGAACGCCGGAATCGGTACGACTCGCCCCGATCACCGCAATCTCTTCTTTTGTCAGCCTGCAGAGCGCTTTGTTCAGCACTTCTTCTATCGTAATTGCATTGGGCTGTATCTGCCACCCGCAGTAATTCGTTCCATCATAAGCGATGGTTAATCTGATTCTTCTCATCTTCTATCCTCTAAAATATCCAAATATGAAACGGCACAAATCTCCCCACCACAAAGATCAATATCACATAGATGATTGTCACAAGATAGGCGATACGGTCCCTGCTGCGATAGACAAGCGGCTTCATCTTTGTTCTTCCGTCACCGCCGCGATAGCATCTGGATTCCATTGCCATGGCAAGATCATTTGCACGGCGAAAAGCCGACACAAACAAAGGGACCAGAATCGGAATCATCGCTTTTGCCTTCTGGATGATATTTCCGCTTTCTAAGTCCGCACCACGCGCAATCTGCGCCTTCATAATCTTGTCCGTCTCTTCTAACAGAATCGGAATGAAACGCAGTGCAATCGACATCATCATTGCAATCTCATGAACAGGTACTTTCACTTTATTCAGTGGATGCAGCAGCTTCTCGATTCCATCCGTCAGTGCATTCGGTGTCGTTGTAAATGTCATAAGTGAGGAGCCGATAATCAAAAAGGTAAGGCGAATCGCCATAAACACCGCGGTTGATAACCCCAGCTCCGTGACCGTGAAAATCCATTTGTGGAAGAGCACCTCACCGCCTCTTGTCAGAAACAGATTGAATAGTACCGTAATCATAAGCAGCATAATAATCGGTTTCAGTCCTTTTACAATATATTTGAAAGGTACTTTTGATAAATGAATGACCGCAGATAAAAATACTGCCGCAATCGCGTACCCCAATATGCTTTTCTGTAAAAAGAGCGAGACTAAAAACAGCAGAGTGCAGACAATCTTTACTCTGGGATCTAATCGATGCAATATGCTTTTTGCCGGATAATATTGTCCAATTGTGATATCTCTAATCATGGAAACTCCTCATAATCTCGTCCGCCGCTTCCTCTATGGTAATCGCGTCCGTCTTCACTTCTATTTTCCTGTCAGCCAGGGCATTCATAATATATGTCACCTGCGGGGCTGCAAGTCCTACTGATTCCAGTTCTTTATAATGGGCAAACACTTCTTTCGGCGTTCCATCATACAGCTTTTCCCCATGGTTCATTACCATAATACGGTTCACATATTTTGCAATATCTTCCATGCTGTGTGATACAAGAATAACCGTCATGCCAGTCTCTTTTTGCAAATATGCAACCTGATCCAGAATCTCATCGCGCCCTTTCGGATCAAGCCCGGCGGTCGGTTCGTCCAGTACCAGTACCTTCGGCTGCATCGCGAGAACCCCTGCAATCGCAACACGCCTCTTTTGTCCCCCTGACAGATCAAAAGGCGACTGTTTGTAATACTTTTCAGGAAAGCCTACCAGCTCCAGCGCCTCTTTTGCCCGCTTCTCGCATTCATCCGGCGTCAGTCCCTGATTCTTCGGCCCGAAGCATACATCTGTAAGAACATCTACTTCAAAGAGCTGATGCTCCGGATATTGAAACACCAGCCCCACCTGACTGCGAAGCGCCTTCATATCACATCCTTCGTCATAAATATTCTTTCCCTCATAGAATAAGCTGCCACTCGTTGCAAGCGTAAGCCCATTCAAATGTTGAATCAGCGTTGATTTTCCCGATCCTGTATGTCCGATAATTCCCACAAACTGCCCCTGCAAAATCTCAAATGAGACATCCTTGAGTGCCTGCTTCTCATACGCAGTACCCGGACTGTATATATAATTTAGATGTTCTGCTTTAATTGACATAACGCCTCCACCAGTTCTTCTGTTCTTAAAATACCATCCGGGACTGCAAGCCCCCGCTTTTGAAGCTCATCCGCGAGCATCGTCACCTGCGGCACATCCAAACGGTACTTCTTCAATTCGTCTACCTGTGTGAAAATCGCCCTCGGCGTTCCTTCCATCACCACATGACCCTCATCCATGACAAACACCAGGTCCGCATCGATGACTTCTTCCATATAGTGCGTAATGAGAACAACCGTAACTTTCTCCTGTTTTCGAAGTTCCTGTACGGTTCGGAGCACTTCTTTTCGTCCATTCGGGTCCAGCATGGCAGTCGGTTCATCTAAGACAATACATTTCGGATGCATTGCAATCACCCCCGCAATGGCAACACGCTGCTTCTGTCCGCCGGAAAGCTTATTCGGAGAATGAAAGCGGTATTCAAGCATCCCCACCGCTTTCAGGCTGTCTTCTACACGTTTCCAGATGTCCTCTGTGGGTACGCCCAGATTCTCCGGTCCAAACCCTACATCCTCTTCCACTACCGTTCCAATAATCTGATTGTCCGGATTCTGGAATACCATGCCTGCACTCTGACGAACATTCCACAATTCATTCGGATCCTTTGTATCACATCCGTTCACCCACATGCTGCCCTCTGTCGGAACCAGAATCGCATTGATATGCTTGGCAAGTGTCGATTTTCCCGAGCCATTATGTCCGAGAATGGCAACAAAAGAACCCGGCTCAATATCGAGTGTGACCTCATCAATTGCCCGGTTCATTCCAATTACATTTCCCTCTTCGTCATGTTTCGCATATTCAAACGTTAATTTATCGGTCTGAATGATTCCCATCTTCCGTTACCTCTCTTTGAAAAAAGCGCTTCCATATTCGAAAGCGCTTCTTGCTGCCAACTATGTTCTTATGCCTTCTCCGGCTCGTCGTAATCTACGCCCTGTGTATCGACCGTCACTTTCTTCATCACCTGCTTCTCCAGCGGTTTGTCCTGGTAGTCCGTTGATGTCTGTGCAATCTTATCTACCACATCCAGTCCCTCTGTCACCTTACCAAATGCAGCATATGCGCCGTCAAGATGCGGCGAATCCTTGTGCATGATAAAGAACTGTGAGCCTGCTGAATTCGGCATCATGGAACGTGCCATTGAGAGAACGCCCTCTGTGTGAACAAGATCATTCTTGAATCCGTTCTGTGAAAATTCCCCTTTGATCGAGTATCCCGGTCCGCCCATTCCGGTTCCATCCGGGCATCCGCCCTGAATCATAAAGCCGGGAATAACGCGGTGAAATGTAAGATCATCATAGAATCCTTTTTTAATCAGAGAAATAAAGTTCTTCACTGTATTTGGCGCAAGCTCCGGATATAACTCCGCTTTCATAATATCGCCGTTTTCCATTTCAATTGTTACAATTGGATTTGCCATAATAATTTCCTCTTTTCTTTTCAATATACATTGGCTCTATTGTACATAATTTCCCCACGTTCGTAAAGGTTTGTTCTGTGAAAAATTCATAAAATTAATCTCTGTATAGTGTTCGTGGAAGGAAAGATTCCATTCTAGAGAGCATCTCTTTGTCCGGATTAAACAGAATACAGTTCATCTGCTGTGAGATATTACACATCACAGCATACGGTGTCGCATTCTCATCTGCTGTGGAATAATCTTTCATGACCAGATCATGGTAAGCGTCAAGGCGGTGTGAAGTTCTCGGCGCAATCATCTCTGCCTCCTTCAGATCAATGGACAGCAGATGTTTTCTCTTTGCCCTGTTATAAATCACATCCACATTCAAGTCATGATTCAGGAGCGAATACTCATATTCGACCTTCAGCTTCGGGAAGATAAACAGTACCGCAATCGTTCCAAAAATAAAAGCAACAAAAATCATGAGAAATCCTAAGATAACGGATGACAAGGCAAGCACTACAATCGCTGCAATCGACAGCACCTTTATCGCAATATCCGTTGGTCTCGTCTTTCTTTGAACAATGTGTTCACAAAATGTATCATTCATATCATTTTCTCCTTGTGTTTTATTTATCCTGTATTTTTAAATCGTTCATTACCATCATGGCAATCCGGAACACGCAGGCATCCTCAAAGATACGGATATCCAGTCCGGTTCGTTTTTGAAGCTGTTCAATCCGGTAAATCAATGTATTTCTATGCATGTGCAGTTGTCTTGATGTCTCCGCAATATTGAGATTATATTGGAAAAACTTCTTCACCGTCATCTGTAATTCTTCATCCAGTTCTGCGGGAAGTTCATCACAAAAGACTTCTCGCAGGAACGCCTCGCAGTGATTCCGCGGAACCTGATAGAGCAGTCCTCCGGTTCCGAGCCGGTTGTAAGGTATCACAAGCTGTTCCGAATAGAAAATATTGCCGATCCGCATCGCCATCTGCACATCCGTGAAGGACTCCAGCGCGTCGGATAATTCATTCATTCTTCTTCCAAAAGAAACACGAACCGATGACATCGCCTCCGCATTCACCGTATCAATAATCGCATGTGCAATCGACATCGACTCTTCATAAACATGCTCTTTTGGCTCCTCCGATGGTCTGAGCAGTACAATCTGATGATAATCCATTTTTACGATATAATTCTTTCCCTGCGCCGGAAACAGGTTCTTGAGCAGTTCTAGCATGAAATCGTCCACTGTGCTTTTCGTTTCAATCAAAAAAAGAACCCTTTTTTCTTCATATGGGATATGGAGCTTCTTCGCATACGCATCAATCTCTGCCCCCTGAATCTTTCCGGTCATCAGGCTTCGCAGGAAATAATTCTTATCATACTTCTCTTTGTAGGCCCCGAGAAGCTGCCTCGTCTGCTGCAGTGCAAATGTAATCTCTTCCTGCGACTCAGCAGTGACCTCGATCTGCAGTCCCGTGGTCTTATTCAGTTCCCTTACCTGCTTTTCCAATTCAGCCCGGCTCGCCATATCTCCTCCTGTATCTTCACGCTCATAACAATAGAAAGGCTGTACTTTAAAAGCACAGCCTTTTTGGTACTGGTTCTAGTTTAAATCATTAATCTGTAATCGTCAACTCTGTTTCTTTGTCAAAGAAATGTGTCTTCTCCATGTCGATTGCAAATTTTGCATGGTCACCATTGCGAAGTGGTGTACGTGAGTTAACACGTGCTGTCATCTGTGTTCCTTCTACATCAAAGTATAAGTAAACCTCTGCTCCAAGTAATTCGTATACTTTGATTGTTGTTTCAATGACACTGTCTGGTGACTGTGCGATGAATGTCTCTTCGTCATGCACATGCTCCGGACGGATACCAAGTACAACTGTCTTTCCAACATAACCGCCCTCGACAAGCGCTTTTTTCTTAGATGCAGGTACTTTTAATTTGTACTGTCCCATCTGTGCAAAGACATCATCTCCCTCTTTCGTGATTACAACATCCTGGAAATTCATCTGTGGAGATCCGATAAATCCGGCAACGAATAAGTTGCAAGGATTGTTGTATAAGCTCTGTGGAGAATCGATCTGCTGGCATACGCCATCTTTCATAACAACGATTCTTGTACCAAGTGTCATAGCTTCTGTCTGGTCATGTGTTACATAGATGATCGTTGCGCCAAGTCTCTCATGCAGCTTTGAAATCTCAATACGCATCTGAACACGAAGCTTTGCATCCAGGTTAGAAAGTGGCTCATCCATAAGGAATACTTTTGGATCACGAACAATTGCACGTCCCATTGCAACACGCTGTCTCTGTCCACCTGATAAAGCTTTTGGTTTGCGGTCTAACAATTTCGTCAAGTCAAGAATTTCAGCAGCTTCACGTACTTTTTTGTCAATCTCAGCCTTTGGCTCTTTTCTTAATTTCAATCCAAATGCCATATTGTCATATACTGTCATATGTGGATATAACGCGTAGTTCTGGAATACCATTGCAATATCACGGTCTTTCGGTTCTACATTATTCATAACCTTACCGTCAATCTCAAATGTTCCGCCTGAAATATCTTCCAGACCTGCGATCATACGAAGTGTTGTAGATTTACCACAGCCGGATGGTCCTACGAAAATAATAAATTCTTTGTCTGCTACTTCAAGATCGAAATCTTTTACCGCTTCAAATCCGTTTGGATATACTTTTTGAATCCCTTTTAATGATAAACTTGCCATTTTAAAATTGCCTCCTTGAATCTTTTCATGATTGATACTGATTTCATTTACTGATATCAGTATAACAGTTCAGCAATTTTGGACAATGTCATGAGTAACTAAAGAATGCTTCAAAAAATGTACATTTTATCCATATCGTTTTTCTCATAGAATTACTGCGTTACTACGTTCCCGTTCATTTCCCCGTTTGCAAAGCATTCTGCATTCTCCAGTGTCGTCCTGCAGATTGCAGTCAGTGCCTCCTGCGTAAAAAAGCCCTGATGCGATGTGATCACGACATTTGGAAAGGATAAGAGTCTTGCCGTTGTAGAATGTGAAAGAATCGCGGACGAATAGTCCTCATACACGTAATTCTTCTCTTCTTCATATACATCAAGACCAATAGCAAAGAACTTATGCCTACGGTTTCCTTCTATAAGATCATCCGTCTTAATCAGTCCGCCTCTGGATGTGTTCACCAGAATCACACCATCCTTCATCTTCTCAATCGTCTCCAGATTGATCATGTGATGTGTTGCCTCGGTAAGTGGACAATGTAGTGAAATCAGGTCGCTCTGTGCAAGCAATTCATCCAGTGGAACATAACTCACAAAATCCAGTTCCCTATTCGGATACATGTCAAACGCAATCACGTTCATACCGAATCCGTGGCAGATACGAGCCATTGCCGCACCAATTTTTCCGGTTCCAATGATGCCCGCCGTCTTCTGATAGAGATTCACCCCCGTCAGTCCCGGAAGGCTGAAATCATTTTCCCGCACACGATTGTATGCCTTGTGAATGCGTCTGCACGCGGTGAGTACCAGCGCCATCGCATGTTCTGCAACTGCTTCCGGAGAATACCCCGGCACACGCATAACGGTAATCCCGCACTCTTTTGCCGCATCCAGATCCACCTGATTGAAGCCGGCGCAGCGAAGCAGAATCAACCGAATCCCCTCCGCCGCAAGACTTCTCACAACATCGCTATTCATATCTGCATTTACAAATGTGCAGACTGCATCACAGTCTTTCGCCAAAGCTGCTGTCCGCACCTGAAGCTCTGCCTTTGTAAATTCAATCTCAATCCCGGGATATTCCGGAAGATGCTTTTCGAAATATTCCCGATCGTATTCTTTTGTATCATAAAATAGAATTTTCATGTCACATTTCTCCAGTCTTGCCACTAACAGGCTTCTATCTCTTTGATATTGCATTCGTTTCCCTGCACCAGAAATGTATTGCCTCCCTTGCAGTATGGGCATTCTTTTCCATAAGTAACCGTCTCGTAAGTCTGTTTGCAGTCCTCACAGAATGTGATGCCGGAGATGACCTCCATTTTCAGTTCTGAATTTTTCAGAAGATCACTTTTCTCCTTGAAATAGTTCCAGCAGTCTTCCAGATATTCAAATACAATCCCACTGGCTTCGCCGATTTCAAGCGTCACAGACCCTATTTCGGTCAGTTGATTCTCTTTTGCAATATCCTCTAATGTTTTACTAATGTGTACAATAATTCCTAATTCATGCATGATTTAGTCTTTCTTTTTATTCTTTTTAATTTTGATTGCTCTCTTCGCTGCATACGGTGCAATTGCCTTCAGCTTATCTTCCGCCCTGTACATGTTGCTTGCATCCGGCAGATCTCTCGACAAGTGAATTGCATCAAATTCGCATCTCGTCGTACAGAGCCCACAGCCGATACATTTATTCTCGTCCACAACCGTTGCCCCGCATCCGAGACAGCGATCCGCTTCCGCTTTCACCTGCTCCTCTGTGAATGTCGTGCGCAGATCACGGAAGGATGATTTTGCGACGCCCGCCTTCTTGCCCGGGATCTGACGTTTCGCATTGTCAAAAGTCTCAACGTTAATATCGTCTTTATCCAATTCTACGAACTGGCGCAGATCACGCCCAAGTGTAAGGGAGTTTCCTTCATGCACAAATCTGTGAATGGATTCACATGCCTGTTTTCCTGCTGCAATTGCATCAATGGCAAATTTCGGTCCTGTATAGACATCTCCTCCGACGAAGATATCCGGTTCTGCTGTCTGAAGCGTCACCGCATCAGCTACAGCCGCATTTCCGCGTCCGAGTTCTACCTTGCTTCCCTCTAATAAGCCGTCCCATACAATCGACTGACCAATCGAAAGAAGTAAGTTCCCACATTCAACGCTCTTGCAGTCATTCTCGTCATAGACCGGGTTGAATTTATGATCCGCATCAAATACAGCGGTACATTTTTTGAAAATCACAGATGTCACTTTTCCATCCGCAGATACGACCTCCTTCGGTCCCCATCCACAATGAATGATGATACCCTCTTCTTCCGCCTCGGCGATCTCATCTGCCGCTGCCGGCATCTCGCCGCGCTGTTCCAGACAGAACATCTGCACTTCTTCGCTGCCTGCGCGAAGCGCCGCTCTTGCAACATCGATTGCAACATTTCCACCGCCGACAACAATGGTCTTCCCGGAAAGCCGGGTTCCTTCTTCGTCTAAATTAATATTCCTCAGGAATTCAACGCCCGTAAGAACACCTTTTGCGTCTTCTCCCGGTACGTTTGCTTTTCTTCCACCCTGCGCCCCGATTGCAACATAAAATGCTTTATAGCCTTCCTCACGAAGCCCTTGAATGGTAATATCTTTTCCGATCTCGGTATTGAATTTGAACTCAATCCCCATCGCTTCTAATACATCAATCTCTGCCTGAATGACATCCTTTTCCAAACGGAAGGACGGGATTCCATTCATCAGCATACCACCGGCTCTGCTCTCTTTTTCAAAAATTGTAACCGGATATCCCTTTTCGCGTAAGTAAAATGCTGCGCTCATACCGGATGGACCGGCGCCGATGACAGCGACTTTTTCTTCGTAGAATTCTCCAACACCATTTTCACAGAGCGGAATATAGCGTTTCTCTGCTTCAAGCTCTTGCTGTGCAATGAACTTCTTGATTTCATCAATTGCAAGTGGCTCATCAATCGTCCCTCTTGTGCACGCATCCTCACATCGTCTGTTACAGATTGCACCGCAGACTGCAGGAAATGGATTATCCTGCTTGATGAGCTTTAGCGCATCCTCATATCTGCCTTCTGCTGCCATCTTCACGTATCCCTGAACCGCAAGATGCGCCGGACAGGCCGTCTTACACGGAGCAGTACCCGTCTCGTAGCAATTGATCTTTGCCGTGTCCTTGTAATTGAAATTCCACTTATCTCTGCCCCATGCCGTCTCATCCGGAAGCAGTGCTTTTGGATATGCAATCTCACTGCCATCCTTCTTGCAGAGCTTCTGACCCAGTTTTGCAGCCCCTACCGGACAGACTTCTACACATTTTCCGCAGGCAACACATTTCTCTTTCTCTACATGTGCGCGGTACGCACTGCGGGACATATTCGGTGTGTTGAATAGCTGCGAAGTACGAAGTGCATTACACACTCCCGGTGCACAGTTACAGATGCCAAATATCTTATTCTCGCCGTCGATATTCGTAATCTGATGAACAAAGCCATGTCTCTCTGAGCGTTCCAAAATCTCGATCACTTCTTCATATGTAATATCGCGTCCTTTGCCGGTCTCTCCTGCATAAATGGCAAAATCACCTACTGCAATACAGTATTCACCCTCGATATCACCCGTTCCTTCGCCCCTCATGCGCTGTTGTTTCCGGCATGAACAGATTCCCACTCCGAAACGGTCATATTTCTTCAGCCAGTGTGATAAATGTTCTACGCTGACAGACTGCTGCGTTGCCGGAATTGCTTTCTCAACCGGAATGACATGCATACCGACACCCGCACCACCGAGTGGCACCATCGGTGTTACTCTCTCAAGTGGTAAGAACGCCATTCTCTCAAAGAAATCCGCAATGATCGGATGATTGTCAATAACCTCCGGATTCATCATAAACATCTCTGCCGATCCCGGAACGAACATCGCTAAGAGATAGCGTTTCTCGCCGTCCGGATTCCTGCCATCCAGATTATCCCAGCTATATTCGAATAACCCGATTCTTGACAGCTCTTCGCAAAGCTTTTCACATTCCTCTTTCGTATGCTTTGGGTTCATCTTCGCAATCTGATCCAATGTGTAATGTACACGCACTTTCATCGTCAAAGCAAGCTCTGCCATCTCATCTGTCAGAACCTCTGCCAGCCCCCAGTATTCCGGATCATCCTTTGTCATCTTCTTCAATCCCAAATGCTGTGGTACACGATCTGTAATCTTCTTTCCAAGTTTTAAAATCGCTTCTCTCTCTTCTGCCACAATGTATCCCTCTTTTCTATAATCTGTTTACAATCATACCCTACGTCTTTGTTTTCTGGTCATACCAATATTTGTTTTTATTTTAACATGGCCGTCAGGAAATAACAATCGAAGAGTGATTTTTCGTCATTCTGTGGTCATACCAGCTCTCATTAAACAGATTTCCAATTGGTTTTTGGTGCATTTTGCACATAGCATAATTTCACCATTTCATCATAATAAAATACAGTCGACAAATTGTGCGCCCTCACTTCTTGACTCACTCCGTCAATCATGTTACTATATTAACAAATTTATTTTGTGTGTAAAAATTTTTTTGTGTATTTTTCTTTTTCAAAATATACAGAAAATAAATGTCCAACAAATTTGTACAAAATACAAGGAGGAATCTATGAGTAAAGAAGCAGAAACACCAAACGTAAGTGTTGAAAACATTTACAAACTGGATGGCAGAGTGCCGCTGTCCAAAGCAATTCCTTTCGGACTGCAGCATGTGCTTGCAATGTTCGTTTCCAATCTGGTACCTGTACTTCTAGTCTGTAGTGTTGCCTATGTCAACGGAAAATCGGGTGGCTTTTCAGCGACCGAAATTGCCAGCTTATTACAGTGTGCCATGTTCGCCGCCGGAATCGGAACCTGCGTCCAGTTGTATCCCATCTGGAAGATTGGGTCAAGGCTCCCGGTTGTTATGGGTGTCAGTTTTACCTTTGTAGCATCCCTTATGACGGTTGCACAGAATCCTGAGTGGGGATACACTGGCATGATCGGCGCGATCATCGTCGGTGGAATCTTTGAAGGATGTCTGGGTCTGACCGCAAAGTATTGGAAGAAATTCATTTCTCCAATTGTGTCTGCCTGCGTTGTAACCACTATCGGATTTTCACTGTTATCCGTAGGTATGAATTCATTCGCCGGAGGTCAGGGAGCCACTGATTACGGTGCCTGGTATCACCTTGTCGTAGCAATTGTCACACTGGTTGCCTGTCTGATATTTAATTTCAAGGCAAAGGGTGTATGGAAGAATCTGAACGTCTTATTCGGACTGGCAGTCGGTTATCTGCTTTCTGTCATCTTCACCGTTACAGGCGTTGCAAAAATGATTGATTTTTCCTCTTTCCAAAAAACGATCCAGGAAATTGGCTTCATCAGCATTCCAGTCCCGGTATTTTTCAAAGGCTATATTCCAACCTTCCACCTTGGCGCAATCATCACCATCGGAATCGTATTTCTGGTATCCGCTGCCGAGACAATCGGAGATACAACAGCAGTCTGTACCGGAGGTCTTGGACGTGATATTACAGAACGTGAGATTCAGGGTTCCCTTGCCTGTGATGGTTTCGGAAGTGCATTTTCCGGTCTCTTTGGATGTAACCCGATCACATCATTCAGTCAGAATGTAGGACTGATTGCCATGACCAAGGTTGTAAACCGATTTACAATCCTGATGGGGGCACTGACACTGATTCTTGCATCCCTGTTCCCGCCAATCGGAGCATTCTTTAATTCGCTTCCAAACTCTGTACTGGGTGGATGTACAATCATGATGTTCGGTTCTATCATTTTCAGTGGAGTCCGTATGATTTCAGCCTGTGGATTTGACGACCGCAATATGATGATTGTTGCACTTTCATTCTGTATCGGTATCGGTGTCACATTAGTGGATGCTTCTATCTTCAGCGCATTCCCTCCACTGATCAGCGGAATCTTTGCCGGAAATCCGGTAGCCGGTGTATTCGTTGTCTCTATGATTTTGAGCGCACTGCTGCCAAGAACAAAAAAAGAAAATTAACATTACATATTTCATTCATTAAAAAGGGCAGTCCCACAAATGTGAGGCTGCCCTTTTGTATTATCTTATGTAAATTAAAGCATTACCTTACCAGTAGCCTTATCATTGATCACATAATATGCTGCATAGTCTTCCGGTTTGATATAAACCTTTAAAGATTTAATTGCCGATGCTCTGTGTCCTTCTGCAACATAAGCTGCTTTTACTTTCTCAACGATATCTGTTGTGAGAATCTCACGGCCTTCATGCTGAACAAACACTTCAGGTTCCATAACTTTTGCAGGTGCTTTCTTAGCTGCCGGTTTCTTAACAGCCGGTTTTTCTGCCGTCTTCTTCACTTCCGGTTTTGCTTCCGGTTTTGCTTCCGGTTTTGTTTCCGGTTTTGCTGCCACCTTTTCCTCGATTGCTTTTGGAGCCGGTTTCGCTTCAATTGCTTTTGCTGCTGGCTTTGCTTCCACTGCTTTTACAGGAGCTTTTGCTGCTGGTGCTGTCGTCTTTGCTGTTGTTGTCTTTGCTGCGGCCTTCACTGCTGTCGCTTTTGTTGGTCTTTTCTTCATAACCCAAATCCCTCCGTTAGTACACTTAAACAATTGCTTCTAATCTGTTTCAACTTACCGAGTACTTGAACTTGCGCAAAACGTTTCATTCAATCTTCATTACTATACTACAATTTTACCATATTTGCAAATTCTCTCAGTTTTTCTTTGGCTTCTATCGTCAAATTTTTAGGGACCTGAATCTGAATTGTAATATACTGATTCCCATGTACCGAAGGATTTTTCATTGACACAATTCCTTTGCCACGCAGACGAATTTTGCTTCCCGACTGTGCACCTTCCGGAATTCTGCAAAGGACATCGCCATAGAGGGTCGATACCTTTGCCTCCCCACCCAGCACTGCAGTTGTAAACGGAATATTCGCTGTCGTATAGACATCCATTCCTCTTCTCTCATATCCCGGCTTTTCTCGAATGTGTACTTTCAAAAGTAAATCTCCCGCCTCAGCTCCGCCAAATCCCGGCTGGCCTTTTCCCTTTAACCGTACGCTTTTCCCCTCGTCAATCCCTGCTGGAATATGCACCTGAATGGATGAAACTCTTCTGTCCTCCTGTAATTGGAAAACTTTATCACATCCAAATGCAGCCTCTTCAAAACCGATTGTAATATCGGACTGAATATCTGCCCCTTTTCGTGTGGCAGTTTTTCTTCCGAAAAATCCGTTTCCAAAGAGATCTCCAAAAATATCATCCATATTGCCGCCCTCAAAATGATATTCCTGTGTATTTCCACGGAATCCACCATTTTCAAAGCCTTCTTCAAATGCCGCAGTGCCATATTGATCATACATCTTCTTTTTTTCTTTATCGCTGAGCACGTTATAGGCTTCTGTTACTTCTTTAAATTTTTGTTCTGCATTCTTATTTCCCTGGTTCGTATCCGGATGATATCGCTTTGCAAGCTTTCGATATGCCTGCTTGATTGCCTTCTCATCTGCACTTTTATTAACTCCCAGCGTATCATAATAATCCTTCTTAGCCACGATGCTCACCTCCTGTCATAGCTTTCTATCCATTTTATATTTACTGTTAAAAAGCGGGAATACTTTCCCAAGCATTCCCGCTTCCCCATTGCATCTCCAATCAGCCTTCGATTGTAATATATTTGTTCTCTTCCACTACCGGCTTTTCTTCCTTCTTTGGAACAGAAAGCTTCAGGATACCGTCTTCAAATTTTGCTTTGATGTCTTCCTGTGTGATATCTTTCCCCACATAGAAGGTTCGGCTGCTGCTTCCATAGTAGCGTTCTCTGCGAATGTATTTGCCGGACTTGTCATCCTCTTGCTTCTCTTCCGATTTTGCCTCAGCCGTAATGGTAAGGTAGCCATCACTCAGTTCTGCTTTTACGTTCTCTTTCTTATATCCAGGAAGATCAATCTCGAGCTCATAGCCATTGTCTTGTTCCTTCACATCTGTTCTCATTACATCAAACTGTGGTGTACGATACTTATTACTTACATTTCTCGTTGGACGGGTAAAGCCATCAAAAAAATCATCAAATAAATTATCTCCAAAAATACTAGGCATCAACATATGTCATTCCTCCTTAAAAATGTGCGACTCATTGTCGTTGTTGTTTTATTGTTTTCGCTTGAGGTTTCTTTGTTCCTCTTGCTATACATATGTTATAACACCAGTTTTAGCACTCGTCAAGTGTGATTGCTAATAGTTTATAATTTTTTTAGATTTTTTCTTCTATTGCGCTGACTGGACATCCATCCTTTGCTTCCTGTGCGGATTCTTCGTATTCCGGCAGCACATCACTTTCTATTGCTTTTGCGACACCGTCCTCTGTCATCTCAAATACTTCCGGACAGATTCCATTGCACATACCGCATCCAATACATTCATCATTCACATCATATTTCATAGCCATCCTCCTTCTTTTCTTTTATCATTTACATTTTTAGTCTTCCTATACATTATAAAAGAAGTCGAAAAGAAAAAGCGTTGCCATTGCAACACTTTTCGTTCACTCCTGAAATTGTAAGGTGGCATACTGCCCTCTCGGTGTCTTTTCTACTTTCACAACTTTTCCTTCAAATGTCTTTAGCCGTTCCAATGTTTTATAATTTCCGCTCATCCCGAGTGCATGTTCTATCGTGTAATAATAAGACGAGGGGAGTTTGCTCTCAATGACCTTCACCACTTCGCCCTCATGAATCACATCCTCCTGCTCTACTTTAAATTGCATTTCTCTCATCTTTGATTTCCTCCATCTTTTCATTGCATCTGTTCATTTGCTCTATTATAATATAAATCAGCATGGGAATAAAGTCCCAACGAATCGGAGGATTACATATGAAACGCTCAATCAAGGAAACGCTCGCCCGCGTGGTAATTTTATTCATTGGTCTGACTATTGCACATTTAGGTGTTACCTTTTTTCTGCTGGCAGATCTGGGTGCTGATCCCTTTAACGTTCTGGTTCAAGGTGTATTTCGAACACTCCTGGCGTTCACTGCCTCACCGCTGCTCACACATGGACGCACACACATCGCTATTTGTTTTCTCATTATCCTTGTGCTGCTGATCATCGACCGCAGTTATATTAAGATCGGAACACTGCTCTGCATGATCTGTGGCGGACCGATTATTGATGTTTTCACTTCATTACTTGGCGGATTCCATTTTGAGAATTTCCCGCTGCCCCAAAAGATACTTCTATTGACGCTGGGCTGCTGTATTCTCGCTTATGGCATGACCATTGTCATCCAGTCAGATGCCGGAACCGGACCGAATGATCTGGTTGCTGTTGTCATCAGCGATAAAACACATAAGAAATTTAATATCGTCCGCGTCTGCACGGATGTATCATTTGTGCTGATCGGATTTCTACTGGGAGGCTCTTTCGGCATCGGAACCATCATCTGTGCCTTTGTCGTTGGACCAATTGCAGGGTTCTTTCTCCCAATCAACAAAAAGCTCATCAACAAACTTCTGTTGTCTCAAAATTCGTAAATTTTTCACTCTTTCTTCACATGAACTTCCTATAATGAACAGGATGTCAAAATGGATAGGAGGAGTATAGACATGAAAAACAACAAGAAACAGACAAAAGATTACGATGTGTCCGCGGAAGCACTGAAGGAACGCATCTGTAAATATGACCGCAACGGTGTTTTGTATCAGTTAAAGAAAGGGGCACTGGACAGACTTCCGGAAGAGGACCGGATTTCTGTCATCCAGCAGATCCTGATGCTGCGCGATATGCGGCTGGTAGATGTTCTTGCGAAACAGCTCGATTTTTTTACTGCTGATATGTTCGAAATTGATTTGAACAATCGGTTAAATCATGATTTTGTTGATGAAATTTTAGATAAACACACAAAGAAATTCGATTTTTCTGACGAAACGGTCTGTGATCAGATCTTTACACTGGCACGCACAGTCAGCAATGCAAAACTCTGTTCTATTCTTATGAAGAAGACCACCCCGAGTGATGATGCTATCGTAGAAGCGCTCTTTCATGCAGCAACTGAACGAGATGCCAAAGGACAGATTCTTGCGCTTGACGCTTCCGGTTATAACATTGAAACCGAAAACTCTGCGGATGAAACCGTCGCGGTTCTACTCAAGAATCGAATTGCAAAATACACATATCCTTCCGGAAAAAAAGGAATTCAGATGCGCCGCGCTGACCTGAACACACTCCAGTTTTTAGAAGAGCTGGTTCAGGCAAGACAGGATGCGAAGAAGAGCCGGAAACATTTCCTGATTGGTTCCATCGCAGGTGTTGCAGTGATTGCCCTGTTATCTATCGGGACCATCTTCTTATCTCAATTATGAATTCCAAATACATTAATGAGTAAAATCCACGACAGTCCATAATATGTAACGACTGCCACGAGGTCATTTACGGTTGTAATCAGCGGGCCTGATGCAACCGCCGGGTCGACCTTAATCCGATGGAAGAACATAGGCGTCAGCACGCCGACCAGGCTGGAAATCATCATTGCCACAAGGAGTGATATTCCGACGCAGCCTGAGATGGTAAAGGCATAGAGCACTGGTTTTCCTTTTGCCAAAAGTATATACAAGCCAATAAAAAGAAACGCCATGGTTCCAAGCACCAGACCATTACAGGTTCCGATACGCAGCTCCTTGAGTGTGAATTCCATCTTCTCTTTGAATGATACATTCTCATCCATTAATACACGAATGGTAACCGCAAGGGACTGTGTTCCAACATTCCCCGCCATGTCAAGAATCAGAGACTGAAAGCAGACGATTAATGCGATCTGCGATACAACATTTTCAAATAATCCCACAACCGAAGATACAATCATCCCAAGGAATAATAGCAGAACCAGCCATGGCATACGCTTTTTCATACCGTCTTTGACATTTTCGTTGAGATCGGAAGCTTCTGTCATACCGGCTAATTTCGCGTAGTCCTCGCCCATCTCATCATCAACCATCTCAATGATGTCTGTGGCTGTGATAACGCCGACAATTTCTTTTTCCTTATTGAGTACCGGAATCGAATCCTCGGCATAGTCCCTGATTTCATCTACACATTCTTCAATCTCTTCTGTCGCATACACAAATGGATAAGATGTCACGATTAGATCTTCCAGATCATCATTTTCCCGCGCAACAATCAAATCTTTTAAATCAATCGCACCAACAAAATGGTTCTTCTCATCTGCCACATAGATGGTATTTAAGTTATCATTTTTCTTTGCCTGTTCAATCATACTCTTTGTAGCCTGTTTGATGGTAAGGCCACGTTTGATCTGTATGAAGTTTGTTGTCATCTGGCTACCAATAAGCTCCTCGCCAAATGACTTAATCAGACGAATATCCTTTTTTGCTTTAAAATGCAGCTTTTCTGCAATGCGCTTCTTTGTCTCTTCATCAATATCTTCCAGCACATCGACCGCTTCATCCGCATCCATCCGGCTGATGATATTCGCAAATCTGCTAATTCCAATTTCCTGAATATAGTCAGAAGCATCTTTTGCAAACGGCAGAATCTCTGCCAGCTGCTCATTGCTAAGTGCATAAAATACATGCTTGCGCTCATCTTCCTCAAAAAGCTCCAGTGCACAGGCGATATCCTTTTCATGATAATCTTCCAGCTTTTCTTTCAGATTCGTTAATGTATCTGTTTCTCTGACGAGCTGTACAATCTTCTCAGCATAGCTTAATTCCATTTTTGTCATCTTCTCTCGCTCCTTGTTTTTGATTGAGCTGTTTTCTTATTTTCGCACGTATGTAAAGGTCCACCGGATCTTTACTTGCATGCCTGAAAATAAAAAAATCGCCCTTTACCGAGCGATAGAGAAAATTCGAATATATGACGCAGCAACAAAA
Organism: Hespellia sp.; assembly: GCA_028693555.1. Lineage (GTDB taxonomy): Bacteria > Bacillota > Clostridia > Lachnospirales > Lachnospiraceae > Hespellia. The sequence continues at coordinate 17,170 of JAQUVD010000027.1, read as the reverse complement.
CGCTTGTCACTGGCAGCCACTTTGCACGCTATAGCGAACAAAACCAGCCGCTAACTGCTTGATTTGCAAGGTGAGACAAAGAGTCGACCCGTCACGCAAATCTCCCATCCAGAGCTCCGGCTGTTCCAATATTCAAATCTTATTCTATCACTCCAACTTCGATACGCGTCACTACAACTGTCCACTCTTGTCACCTCACTTTATTTTTATATTTTCAATTTTAATTAGTGAATCCTAATGTTGTTCTTTGACCATTGACATGGTACACCCTCCGAAAATGAAAGTCAAGAAAAGACAGACAATTTTCACAGGATTTTCCCATCCCAAACACTCCGTCTCGCAGCTCCATCTACCATCTCGAGAAAAAATGTTTGAGAAATACATACAGCACAATCACAAATGCAAACAGATATCCAAACGCCCCGATTGCAGGGATTCCCATAATCTTCGGTGACATATCGGTTGTACATATGATGCTCGAGCTGATCAGCAATGCCATCACCCAAAGACCCATCACAATATTTCGGACCAGTCTCCGCAGAAGCTCTGACATGTCCTTCGTCACATGGAGATCGAGATTCACCCTGGTCTGTCCCTTTTGATATCCTTTTAAAAGATCTGCAAGCATTCCCGGAAGCTCAATGGCTTTGTGTGCCGATCGGTACAATAATTTTCCATTCGTTTTCAGTTCTTTTTTCCAGTCAAAATGGAGCATCATATTTTCTTTCATGCGCGCCGCTGCAATCTCTACCATATTGATATCCGGACAGACATCTGCGAGCACCCCTTCCATGTGTGTCAGTCCTCTCGCAAGCATCGTCAGACCATGCGGCATGGAAATCTTATTCACTTTCATCACTTCCATAAGCTCCTGCATGACCTCTGCAATGTCAATCTCTCCCATCTCCAGATGTCCATATTTAAACATCAGTGTATTGATGCCCTCATATAATTTCTTCTGATCCGGCTTACCGCGAAATTCACCGAGCGCAAGAACCGCATCCTGAATCATGCTGACATCATTCTCAGCAATCCCGCGAATCACATCGCTGACCAGACCACGGTCACGTTCTGTCAGACGTCCCATCATCCCCATATCAATCCAGACGATCCTGCCACCGCGGATACGTAAATTTCCGGGATGGGGGTCGGCGTGAAAGAATCCATCCTCCATCACCTGCCGGATATAGTTGTCCACAAGCTTCCCGCCTATTTCCGACAAATCATATCCCTGCTCCAAAAGCTGTTCTTTATCATCCACCGAAAAGCCATCAATATACTCCATCACCAGCACATGATCCGTCGTGTATTCCTTATAAAGAATCGGGGTCTCCACAAATACAACATCCTTGTTGTTCTTCGCAAATTCTTCCATATTGGCAGCTTCTTTGAGAAAATCCATCTCCTCCTGCGTCACCTGCCACAATTCGTCCAGTACCATGTCAAAATCGACCATATCCTTGATACTGATTGGAGGCACCAGCTTCACCGCTTTATGTAAGAGTCCGATATCGCGCGCCATCAGTCTGTGAATTCCTTTGCGCTGGACCTTCACAACCACCTGCTCACCGGACTTCAATGTCGCCTTATGTACCTGCGCAATGGATGCAGAACCGAGCGGAATCTCTTCCATGTCGGAAAAAATTTCCTTCCACGAAAAGCCATAGGAGTGATCCAGCACCGCCTGCACCTGTTCAAAGTCCATCGGTGCAACCTCTGATCGCAGACGCATGAGTTCATCACAATACTTCTTCGGCAGAATGTCTGAATGTAATGACATAATCTGCCCAAGTTTAATATAGGTCGGACCCAAGTCCTCCAAAATAAGTCGGAGTTTTTCCGGGGTCAGACCCTGCGTAATCTCATGCTTTTTCAGGACTGCGGTCATCTCGCGCAGACGCGAGCCGTATCCCTGTCCTTCTGTTTTCATTTCAGGTAAATCTGCCTGTCTGTTATTCATCTACTTCCTCTTCTGCAGCATCCGTCTCCGGCGATGCTTTTTCTGCTTCCACTGCCTGCAGTTTTTCTTTCAATTCCGCAAGCTGCTCCGCTGTCATGTTTGTAAGAAGATCTTTTAGCTCTTCCGCTGTGGATGGCTTTACTGATACGTTCACATTCTCCTTGACTGTTTCTTTGATATTATGCTTGAGCTCCTGATTCAGAACCTTTCCCTGTTCCACAGTCAATTCACCCTTTTTCACCATATCATCCAGCACGTCTTTTGACTTCTCTGCCGTCACTGCAACTGCACCAATCCCCGCTAAGATTACCTTCTTTAGTCCATCACCTAATTTGTCTACCATAATAACTCCTCTCTTTTTTGTCGGCATGAAGTATGTCCTCTGCCATGCCATCTGCTTCAACTATGTTCCTATACTCTAGTTATACGCCTATCTATTACAAATTTCAACATCAGCCTTATCCTAAATTGCTTATAAATAGAATGCCCTTCGGAACGAAAATCATACATCCCGCAATCGCTGCCATAATTGCAGCAATCAGCACTGCGCCCGCCGCTGTGTCTTTTGCAATTTTTGCCAGTGGTTTTCGCTCTTCCGTCACCAGATCTACGACAGCTTCCACTGCTGTGTTCACCATCTCAAGTGCCATCACCAGACCAAATAAAATCAGACAAATGCACCACTCTGTGACTGAAATATGAAGCAGCGTTCCTGCTGCCACAACTAAGATTGCCATCACACAGTGGATTTTCATGTTTCGCTCCTTCGAAATGCAGGTGAAGATTCCTTCAAATGCATAGCCAAAGCTTTTCTTCATTGGTTCTTTCTTTTTATTTTTCATTTTTTCACATCCTTTGTATTTATTATAACTTTTCATTGGCACTCCTGCAAATGATTTATCTTGAAATATATAGAAGACCATCACACTAATGTGACAGCCCTCTTTGAAAATTACCGCAATATTCTTCCTTCCCCACACACGGACAGTAGCTCCGGTGTTTGCATTGATCACACATAAAAGCAACCCCCTATCCAGTTACATACTTTAACACATTTCTCTCACAGAATTTGTCAGATTGTATGTCCAAAAAATTATTTACATATTCTTTCTGCTTTGGAATTCAAGGAATATATTCTATACAATTACTATGTTTAACTTTCAGGCTATTTATTGTATACTCTAACTATGTATTAAATTTGGAGGAAATGTCCAGATTCTTGGACCTGAGAAAACATGAAAAAAGAACAAACAGAAAGTCTTGGAACCTATGTGAAAAATTTGAGAATCGAGATGAACCTGACACAGGCAGAGGTTGCCGCGGCATTAAATGTCACACCCGGATTCATCAGTAACGTCGAGAATAACCGGACTGCAATGTCTCTTCGTGTACTCACCTACTATGCGAAACTGACCCATGTCACATTGGATGCTTTGGTTGGACAGATGGACCCTGAGTATAAGGATACCGCCCTCGACAACGAGGTCACCCGTTATGTCTCAAAGTTAGATGATGATGCCAAGAAGAAATTAATCGCAACTTTAAAAATCTGGTTAAAAGATAAGAAATAAACACAACTCCGGATGGTTATGCTTTTTGTTTTGCAACAAGTTCTTTCAAAACTAACAGCACACCATCCTCGGTGTTGGCTTTGGTCATATGCCGTGCCACTTCTTTGACCGCGCTTCTCGCATTTGCCACCGCATAACTTTCCCCTGCATGATTCAACATGCCTATATCATTATGATTATCACCAAATGCCATCGTCTCTTCCTTGGAAATATGAAGTGTTTCCTGAATCTTAGCGATTGCATTCCCCTTATCTGCCTTATAATCCATAAAATCAATCCACGGATCACCCGCTACCGTCACACGGAATTTATCCTTCCAGTCCGCAATCACCCGCTCAGAAATACAATCAACACCGCTCTCCTTATAGATGGATATCTTGATAATATCGAGGTCTTCACTAAGAAGGTCATCCACGATCTTCATTTCATTTTTGTAGCCATTCATCATCAAATCTAAAAACGCCGGATCCCGCGTCTCGATATATATTGCCTCTTTTGTCGATGCCGTTATATAGCACCCATCCAGAGTACGGATGTATTCCATTAATTCGCGGGCATCCTGCTTATTCAAAAGCGTAGAATCCATATCATAACCTCGACAGATGATATTCGTACCATTCTCACATATGAAGATCATATCATTTTGAATCGGAGAAAAGACATGTCGAATGCTGTTGTACTGCCTGCCGCTCGCCGCTGCAAAGATGGTTCCCTGCTGCTTTAACTGCTTCACAACATCGTACAACTCTGTATTAATCTTGTCCGTACCTTCCTCCAATAACGTTCCATCAATATCTGTTACAACTAATTTGATCATAGAAATTCCTTTCTTTCCGCTTCAGGTTTCATCCGGATACACAATTCCTTCCGGCAGAGGTTCCCACTCATTCAGACCGAGACTCTGCTTGAATTTTGCCTGCTCTAATGTCATCTGCTGCGGATCCTCTGCAAGATATTCAATCAGTTCATCAATTCCCTCTCTTGTTGCATTATTCACCATGAAAATACGTGTACAGCCTGCATTTTCAAGCCATTGTCTTACCATTGGAATATTCGCATACGGCGAATCCGTCTTTGTGATAATTCCGATCAGCGGGCGGAGAATAAACGATTGTAGTGCCGGGCTAAACAGATTGTACGGCTCATCTGCAGCCTGAACGATTCCCACAACATCTGCTTCAAAAGAAAAGCATGCCAGTCCAACACTGAAATGCTTTGATTCCGCATATTCTCCTGGAGAATCAATCGTATCCTTATCGGTGATTGTATACTGCGTTTTTTCATAATGAAGTTCCTCGCCTCTTAACGCCTGTGTCAAAGATGTCTTGCCGGCTTCACTTCTTCCCATTAAAAATAGTTTTTTCATCGATCATCTCTCCAACTGCTTCATCGTTTGAATATCTGACACGTCCTAAATCCCAATTCCTCACGGAAAAATCTCACAACCTCTTCCACCGCAGTCTCTACCTGTGACAGCCCTCCGACAAGAATCAGTGAACCACAGAAACGATCCATAAATCCAATTTCAACATTCGCACTTTTCATGGCTACGTCCGCCGCGACCACAACTGCTTCCCACGGTGTGAACCGGATCAGTCCAATCGTCTCGCCCGTATGCTCTTCGCCCTCATGAACCCCGACATGCAGTCCAAGATTCTCATAAATACAAGTGTCTGCTGAATGAATGATATGTGCCAGACAGACTTCCTTACCGGGAACACGCACACGCGTCATACGCAGCTTTTTCCCTTTCAGGTTTTCATAATCATCATGAAACAGTTTTTCTAACAGTTCTTCCTTCGTTATACGACTCATGCCTACACTTCCTATTTTCTCGTGATATTACAAACCACGTAACCAAGAGTATCCCTGAAAAAGTCTACAACTTCTGTCAGAGCCGATGTAACATCTGAAATCTCTCCTGTAATGATTAACGTTCCTGTAAAACGGTCTGCAAATCCAAGGTATACATTTCCACCCTTCACAGCAATATCTGATGCAATCACGGCGGATTCCGGTGGCGTCATATTCATAATCCCAATAGCAGAAGAGCGATAATCAAGCTGTGGATTCAGTCCGAGCTTCTGATACACAATCGGAGCCGGACCACCCATTACGTGCGCAAAGGTGATTTCCTTTCCGGCTACCGTTTCCTGTACGATTCTAATTTGTTCTTCATGATTCTTTGACATTTTATCCGTTCCTCTCTGTTTTATCTTGTGTATCAAGCATACTATCCGTTGATTTTTCTGTCAAGCGTAATTCGAATCTGCCTTCAGTCATTTTATCCAAAATATAAGAGGTGTGGTTTCACGTAAAAAACGTGTCCTTCACCTCTTATATATGCCAAAACCAAAAATGATTGCTTTACAAGTCACCTTACTTTGCCAAATATCTCTGTTGGCTGCTCTGTGGTTTCTCAGGAATCGTCATTTTTAATCTTCCATCCTCAAGCAGCGGCTTTATATATTTTGCACTAAAACTTTTGACATCCTTATATTCACAGTGTTTAGCAATTTCTTTTTTGCTTCTTTCCACTTGACAAAATAATAGGATTTTCTCCGAAATATCTTTCTGCAAGACTTGGGGGGTGACTTGGGGGGTGACTTGGGGGGTACTCAACAAGTCTGTTTCGCCTGTATCCAAATCGGTCCATCAAAAGTCTTAGCTTCCATCTTGTCTGTTCCAACGACTTCTCGAATAATCTTTACAGTCGCTTCTGGTATAAACATATCTGGTTTTTCCGCAAACATGAGTACCGCAAAATTCTTTGCACGATATCCCCCATAGTCACTTTGGCTGATAAGTCCCATATGCTTTGCCAAATCAAGTTTAGACATTTTTCTTGTGTCGCTTCTTGCGTTAGTAGCAATTAAATATTCCTGCATATAATCATAACTCAGATTATCAAGAGTAGCTGTTTCATTCAATTCCGAACTAAAATGAAAATCAGCAAACTTCTTTAGAAGCTCAAATTCCTCTCTTTTATTTGGCACTCTTGAATCCCTTTTTACACGAATATATCTTCCAGCCTTTAAGCCAATTTTATTGTTCTTTTCGGCTTTATCACTTGTTTCATAAGGTCCATCACTTCCTGGTTCAACAGCAACAACAATATAATGATTACCATCGATTTTATCTGTTATGAGATGATAATTCACTTTGGGATGAATATTAGCAAGCAGCGATTTCAATTCATTCTCTGTTGTCTCAACCAGTTCTTTAGGTACTCCATATATTGGTCTTTTTGGATATGCTTTCTCCCCAGTTTCTTTATCATCAACTTCCTCTATACCAATAAACAAAAGACCTATTTCTCTGTTCATATAGTTATTTGCAAAAGCACATACTGTTTTAAGAATCTTATTTTTGAAAGTCGCTGATTTCTTATATTCGATACAGTCACTCTCTATTGCCGAATCCGCAATAATATCATGTGCCATCCGTCTGATTGCTTCAATCTGCATGCCATCATCCTTTCCATAAACTGATAATGATAGTATACTTTGATGTTGCTTTTTTATCAATCAAATTATAATATTTCGTTCAGCACAGTTCGTTCGCGATCCGTCATTTTTCATCTCTGAAAAGACAAGAATTTCATTTATAAACAAAATGCAGGAGTCCCGCGGGCAAGGTCTCTCGATTGGGCAGAATCGGTGTGAAGGTGTACAGGAATTGTTGCCCTTTTCATTTTTATCACTACTGTAACAGTGTCAAAATAACTTGACCTATATCTCCATCAATACAGATCGAACGTTTTTCTATTTCCTGTGGTGCGATAGCCTCTCCATGATTCACGCAGGCATAGACTGCCTTATCATTCTGTTCGGTCATTTTCCAGAATGGGTATTTAATAATGCCCGGGGTATTTGCACCTACCCCCAATTCCAGAAATAGTACCTTGCAGTTTTCATGCCTGCGAAGAAATTGTGCATAACGTTCTGCCGCTATATGCCATCCTTCATCTTCCACAAACGTACCATCTGCCCGCAGATTGACTGTCATAGGTCTCCCACAAACAGGGCAGTGGGGAATGAAAGATGTTGGGATTTTCATATCTTCCTGCTGTTTCACCATATCTTTTACAGCTTCTTCATTATCATAAGTCTTTTGATGACACGGTTCGGAGCATTGGAACAGTCCATAATCTCCCTGCGTATAAAACAAACGGTGCTGATCAAATCCTGCTCTCCGGAACTGATGATCCACATTGGTCGTAAGGACAAAATAATCCTTATCTTTTATCAATCTAAATAGGTTCTGATAAACAGGTTTCGGCGCATCTATATACCGATTGTAATAGATATGTCTGCTCCACCATGCCCAATATTCTTCCAGTGTGTCAAATGGATAAAATCCACCCGAATATATATCTGAAATGAAGTACTTTTCTGCAAAATCTCCAAAAAGCTTCTGAAACCGTTTTCCACTATAAGTAAATCCTGCTGAAGTTGAAAGACCAGCCCCTGCCCCTATCACAACTGCATCCGCATTTACAATCGCTTCTTTTAGTCGTTCTATATTATCGGAGTAACTGCTCATAGATTTCTTTGTCCCTATCTTTGAAAACATTAAAAACCCCCTTCTTTATATTTATGCTTTTTGGCAGGAATGCTTTCACCGTCTGTACTGCAATCTTCGCTGCTTCTTCATTCGGGAAATGAAACTCTCCTGTGGAAATACAACAAAATGCAATACTGCTGATGCCTTTGTCCTCTGCCAATGTCAAGCAGGATTCATAACAGCTTTTCAGTAAATTACAATCTTTCTCTGTTAATGCTCCAGAAACAATCGGTCCGACCGTATGGATAATATAATCACAGGGAAGATTATAGCTTAACGTAATTTTAGCTTGTCCCGTAGGTTCTTCATAGCCCTGCTTTTCCATGATCTCTGCACATTGATACCGTAACTGAACTCCACTGTAAAAGTGAATACAATTATCAATGCAGGCATGGTTCGGAACATAACAGCCGGTCATCCCACTATTGGCGGCATTGACAATTGCCCCGCACTTTAGAGCAGTAATATCTCCCTGCCATAAGTAAATCCCATCCTGCAGAGGTTCTAAATCTTCAATTTTTGTTATTCTTTTTGCTTTCGCTGCTTCTGATAAAAACTCATTCTGTATACGCAGAAATTCATCATCTATACTCTTTGGCATACGGATATTCATAAGACCTCTCAATAGCCGCATCTGTTCCTCTGAACTGTCTGGAATATCGATATCTGAATATCTTCCATTTTCTTTCATCAGCTCACGCAACAAATAGTTTCTTCGCTCACTCTGATTCATGCTTTCCCCCACTTTTCAATAACCTGCTTTGGACAGACCTCCGCACATCTCCCACAATGCAGACAACGGTTCTGATCTATCACAACTGGTTTCTGTGAAATATCTATACATTTTTGTGGACAAACAGAGTAACAGAGTTTGCATCCTATACATCCACTTCCTACATGGTATCCGCTTTTCTGCATTTCTGGTGTACCAATTACAATCGTGTCCCGAACAATATGCGATGGATCAGAAATATCAAAATATTCTCCCTGTGCTTCATAAAGACAGAATACTTCTAATGCCCTTCGAGTATCATTGGGATAGATTTTCTGCATATATGTGTTTATTTTAAATATTTCATTCAGTTTCTCTGCTCCAATATTTTTTATTTTGCCACGCAGAGAAATTGACATGTTATCTTTTGTTGCTGATAATGCCACAAATTTCTGCTGCATAAGCTGTTCATAGAAGGTCTTTCCTTTGGCTGTAAGAAAATAGATACCTTTTTCATCATACAGCATCATATCTATAATTCTGGTCTGCGGGTGCCCGTCTGAACCGATTGTTGCGATTGCAGCCGAATGAATCTGTTCCACCAGAACTTTCAAATAATTAAAATTCATAAGGAGCATTCCCTGAAAAATCTGCAATCGTGCCATGAGGATTTTCCAGATAGAACACCTCAAAAATTGGGTTGTCTGCTGTCTGGTACTGTCCCTTTACAATTGGATTGTTCATGCAGCCTTCTTTTACAGTCCTATTATTTTCAAATACAACTTTTCCTGCCAGACGAATCCATGCGTATTCTGGAGAGGAAACAGAAATTTCTACTTCTGGATTTTCTATCATATCTTTGTATACATCTTTTGTGTTGTTCGTGCAGAACCAAAGTTTTTCTTCCTGCTCAAAGCAGAACATGAATGGACGGCACTTTGCCTTTCCGTCACGACCAACTGTTGCTAAATACTGAACTGGATTTGCCTGTAAAAATTCTACTACTTTACTCATGTTTTATTACCTCCGTTTATTTGTTGTAATCTTTCTCGTTACATCTATGTTATATCATTTCCTTGTTGTAATGTCAATTGTTACATCGCTTTTTTTCATAATAATACCCGCGCCTTTTTAGGGTGCGGGTATTGTTATGATTCGTTTTGAATGTAACACTTCGTTTCCTCTACAATCTCTTGTATCGTTATACTTTTCATTGTATTTTCCATTGCATTTTGAATTTGATTCAGTTTGTCATCTAAGACATTGTGTATGTTCCGTCCTACCGGACATTCTTTATTTGGATTTTCGTGAAAATGAAAAAGATCACCATGACCTACGCTGTCCACTGCCTTATATACATCAAACATCGTTATCTCGGATAATGGTTTTGCAATTTCTGCACCTCCACTCCCCCTTGTTACCTTTACAATTCCGGCAGCTTTTAATTGCTGAAGCAACCGCCTGATCACAACAGGGTTGACGCTCACACTTCCTGCTAAAAAATCACTTGTCACTTTATATTCATCCTGAAAAGTGTCGATACACGTCAAAACATGTATCGCAATTGTAAATCTACTTGAAATCTGCATGGGACTCCTCCTGATTCTGTATCTCTTGTCTGATGATATTATACTGTCCTCACGTTGTAGTGTCAATTATTACAACACATTTCTACTATCATATGATTGCAGGTCAAATTACAGTCCTATATTTTTGACAAAAAATGTCATTTGTTTTTGTGCATATCGACTAATTATTTTTAAAATTATGTTTTCTTATTGACATTCTTTATAACTCCAGTTATGATTTTCCTATCAACTGGTTGAACCACTGAACCACCATACCATAACACATTTAAGGAGGCTTACCAATGTCTAACACAGAAGATCTACTAGCATTAACCCATGTCGGAGAGGACCCATCCAAATACATGGGCTCCGTCACACCACCCATTTTTATGAATTCTCTTCATGTATTCGATACTGTGGATGACTATTTCGCAGTCGATATTTTCAAGGACCAATACTACTATGGTCGTGCATCCAATCCTACAGTCACTATTTTAGAAAAGAAACTGGCTACTTTAGAACACGGCGAAAGAGCAGTTGTTTTTTCCGCCGGTATGGCTGCATGCGCCGCAGCAATCTTGAGAATATGTAAGACAGGAAGTCATATCATCTGCATTAAAGAATCCTATGGACCTGTACAACATTTATTAAACGATTTTCTGATTGAAAAGATGGATATTTCCGTCACCTATGTGGATGGAAAAAAATTATCGGATTTCGAAGAAGCAATCCGCCCTGAAACTGATATGATTATTTTAGAAAGCCCAACGACACTTCTTTTTTCGGTCATTGATCTGGAAGGCGTTGCAAAGCTCGCAAAAGCTCATGGAATTACTACTTATATCGATAACACATACTCAACTCCGATTTTCCAAAAACCTTTGGATATGGGAATTGATATCGTGATGCACACACTGACAAAATATATCGGTGGACATAGCGATTTAATTGGCGGCGTCCTTATCTCAAAAGATAAAGAATTAATGGAAAAAATCATGGTGCAGCGCGACTGGTTCGGAGGAGTCCTTGGATCTATGGAAGCTTGGCTCGCTATCAGAGGTCTTCGCACTTTAGATGTTCGCATGAAACAACATTATGAGACAACATTAAAAGTAACTGAATATCTTGAGAAGCATCCAAAGGTAAAACAGGTTTATTATACGGGCTTAAAATCGCATCCTCAATATGAGCTTGCAAGAAAACAGCAATCCGGTGAATGCGGTCTTTTCAGTATTGAAATAGACGGAGATGCAAAAACCACTGCTAAATTCGTAGATGCACTCAAGATTTTTGAACGCGGCTGCTCATGGGGTGGTTTTGAAAGTTTGGCAATTGCTTACACTTACAACTGGACCAAAGAACAATGTGATTTTCTCAATGTGAATCAGAGTATTGTTCGTCTGCACTGCGGACTAGAAGGTGCTAATGCCCAGATTGCCGATTTAGAACAGGCACTGGCTCAAATATAGGCAAAAAGGAGAAGAGAAAATGGGAGAAAATACCACAAAAAAAGAAGCAAGAAAACCAAGCTTGCTCATTGCAATTTTACCGCTTATCTTTATGTTCGTTGCTCTATTTACAGGTATTATGATTTTTAATATTGACATCAAGATTTTATTGTTACTCTGCGCAGCATTTACGATCTGTGTTTCACTATTTCTAGGTCACACATGGAAAGATATCGAAGAGGAAATTGTTGCTAAATTAGCAAAGGCATTTCCAGCAATTATGATTCTTATTACGGTTGGATTAATGATTGGTGCATGGATGGTCAGCGGCACGATTCCTTTATTGGTATACTTAGGATTGGAGATTATTAATCCTAAATTCATTATTGTTACATCATTTCTGGTAACCGTTATTCTCTCTGTAAGTACTGGTACCTCATGGGGTGCTGCCGGTACTGTCGGCGCTGCTCTGATGAGTGTTGCCGCCGGAATGGGCGCTCCGCTTCCTGCCGTAGCTGGTGCCATTGTTGCCGGTGCATATTTTGGAGATAAAATGTCTCCACTTTCAGATAGTACAAATATGTCTGCAATTGCTACTGAAACCAATCTATATCAGCACATTGGTCACATGTTCTATACAACAATCCCCGGATTCATCATCAGTTGCGTTGTTTATGTGATTGCAGGTTTTCACTATGCAGGCAGTGGCGAAATCAATCAGGTAGATGAAATCATCTCTTCCCTGTCACAGTTATATAACTTGAATTTTCCAACTGCATTTTTACTTCTGATTCCTCCTGTAATCGTTGTTGCCGGTTCTTTGCTCAAGAAACCTACGATTCCTGTCATGATGATTTCATCAGGCGTGGCTGTTATCATTGCTATGATCTGTCAGGGTTTTTCTTTTTCAGCCTGCTCAACTAGTATGGTCAATGGGTTTAGCATGGACATGTTCACAAATCCATCCATTGATATTGCAATGCTGCCTGACGCGGTTTCAAACTTATTACAGCGTGGCGGTATGTCTTCCATGATGAATACTGCTTTAATGGCTTTCTGTGCATTTGCATTTATTGGTGCACTCACAGTATCCGGAAGTTTGGAAGTATTGTTAAATCGCATTATGAATCACATTCATGGTACTGGACAGTTAATCACAATCACTGCCATACTCGGCGTATTAATTATTACAGTCATTGGTGAAGCATCCGTAACGTTCTTAATGATCGGCGGATTATTCAAAGAAGAATATGTCAGAAAAGGATTGGAAACTAAAAACCTTTCGCGTACGCTTGAGGATTCTATTACCGTCATCGAACCTTTGGTTCCTTGGTCTTTAGCCGGGGTATACATGACTTCTACACTTGGCGTTCCAACCGCGCAATATGCGCCTTGGGCTGTACTTTGTTACACCGGTGTTATCTTCGCTGTCATCTGGGGCTTTACCGGTTTTGGTATCGCAAAGATCAAAAAAGGTACCGATCACTACGAAGAATATTTAGAATTAACCAACTCCTCAACTACCGAATAGCATAAAAGGATTTGATTGTGTCAATCTCACAATCAAATCCTTTTTATTCATCAGCTAAGGAAAAACCATGTTCATTAATAATATCAATCTCTTTTATCGCATCTATTTCGTTATTTGCATAAATCGCTTCCGCTAAATACAAATGATTTATTACTGTTTTCAACCAAACGTCATCATTGTCCTTTAATTTCCCTTGTTGTAAAACAAATCTATATTCTCTAATTGCTCCTATTGTCTGCTGAATTGCTTTATTCTTAGCGATTCCATATAATTGTGAATGGAATTTATCATCTATTGTATGGCTATATATCCCTTTATCAGCCATTTTCACCATTTCCGATGCTATCTTTACCAGCTTTTCCTTTTCTTTATCTGATGCATGTTGGATGGCATCTTTTATGATCTGATGTTCCAGAACTGCCTGCAGTTCAAATACCTCCTCTTGGCTGCATCCGTGCAACTGAACCGTAAAAAAGCTTTCTGGTCCATAAGGATCTTTGATAAAAGCTCCTTTTCCCGTCTGTACATCGATCAAGCCCTGATTTTCCAAAATACGCAATCCCTCTCTCAGGGAATTTCGGCTGGTCTGCAAAATAGAAGCCATTTCCCGTTCCGATGGCAATTTTTCTCCCGGCTTCATTTGATTTACACGAATATAACTGTATATCGCGTCAGAAATCTTTATATAAAGAGATTCCTTTTCTATCGGTTTTAATCCTATCTTTTCACTCATTCTCTTCCCCCACGGACTTCCATGCATTCCTAATTATCGCAAATGTGATGTGTTGTATCCATAATACAATACTTCCTGTAACTTCGTCAATTTCAATCTCTACCTCTAACGTTCTTTGTTTGTGATAACTATAATATATCACAAAAAAGTTTGTCACACTATAGAAAGTAGGGAATGATGGGCTGCGTCCAGTGATTTTTAAAATGAAAGCTAGAGGGAACGAATCTCAGATTACGAGATGTTAGCCGCAGAAACCTGAGTTTGCCTCTCTCCTCACGACTGAATGGGCTTTTACAACCTGTTGCTTTTATTTTTCATTAAGCAATTCATCGGTAGTAATATTCAAAATTTGTGCAAACGCTTTTAATTCAATATCAGTCACAAATCTTTTACCACATTCTATTCGTTGAATTGCATTTTTATCTAAATCGATTCCTTTTAACTGCAACTTATCTGCAAAAGCTCTTTGGGATACTTTGGGCGTTAATTTTTTTCTCAATAAGTACAAGTTCTTGCCGCATAGATTGTTTTTTCCGTTAGTAGATTTATTTTTATACATTCTATTTCCTCCGATATTATAAATGACATATTTTGACATTTGGTGATTGTCATTATTTTCAGCTTATGCTATAATTGCAAGTGAAATGACATTCAGTAAATGTCAATATTTAATTTACAAAATTAGAATTATGAAGGGAGGGATAAAAATTGAGTAAAAAGCTAATAACAGGAGCAAGCATTGTACTTACAATATGTTTCCTGATTCTGGGAATGCTATTTAAAGGCGCAGCAGCTAAGCAACAGGGTGTACAAGCTTCGGCAGGAATCATACTAAATGGACAGTATGTTGAAACAGCTGAAGGAGCAATTGGTGCAAATGAGGAAAAATATGAAGTATTTAATACAGGTGGAACAATATTTTATATTTTAGCTGGTATCACAGGAGTAATATGTGTTATTACAATTTTAAAAGGTAGAAAGTCGTGATTTTAAGAAACGATAAACTACAATGAAAAAGTATGGAGGATAATAGTATGTATATTCAGACAAATAAATTGGATTTTATAAAAATGGTTCCGATGTTTTTTGCTATTCTACTTGCAATTGCAATTATCATTTTTGCTGTATATTTCTTCCTAAAAAAGGAAGATGATAAGAAAGAACTTATCACGCAAACAGTAAAAGTGTTGGAAAAACCTATACAGCAGGGGAATATTGAATGGTATGTGGTAGAGTGTGAAAATGGAGAACGTATGAAACTTAGGAGTTTCCAAGCAGATCATGTAATCATTGCGGTAGGCGATGTTGGGATTATCAGTTATAAAGGAAAAACGATTCAGACATTTCAAAGAGCGTAACAGTTCATAAACCATGACGGATAGCAATAAAGATAGCGTTGCGAAATCGTCGGCATCGGATATTGTAATCAAGACCAAATATATTCCAGTTAACTATCGGCCAAATGCCTTAATCGTTAAAAGAAGTGAAGATGTTGAAATGTATGGACTCGTTCTATATAAAAGATAGTGGCAGCTCAATTTCATACTTAGTGTCTGCTGATTAAACCGTTTCCGGTGCATAATCATCAGACACTAATAATACTTTACCTGATTGTCTGTAATTTCCAAAGTTTTCACGATTCCCTTTGTTGTAACACCTGGGTGAGCCTTTAATAATTCAATAATCTTATTTTCCAAATCACTAAATGCATTATCATGCTCTTGTTTCATTTCGTTTTTGTTTGATTGATTGGTTTGTTTGGTTTGATTGGTTGGTTTTCTAAACATTGTAACCATAAATCCATCGCCAAGCTCTACAAACAAAGGCTCTTGCAATCCATATTCTTTGCATCTACTAATGATTCGAGGAATTCCTTTAAATAAAGCACATTGAATCTTTGCAGCCTTATTGCAATTATCAGTTAGCAAATCAAATGATTTTTTCTGATTAAATCCTCTTCCAATATCCTGCAAAGAGTCATAGGATATCCCCTGACCTTCCAGTTCCAATTCCTGCAATTTTCTTGCATCTGATAATTTGAACGGACTCTGCTCCCCAATCCCATATACGATACAAGTCTCATCTTCAATTCCTAATATAACTTTACCGCCAGTGCTATTAGAAAATGCGATTATATCCTTCATTATGTAGCTTTTTCGACAGAGAACTCTCTGGATTTCTGATAAAGTTACATCAGAAAAGAAAGAAGGTGCCCTTACGGCAATCTGGTTTCCATAGAACAATAGGCTTCCAACGCGGTAAGGTCAATAATCTCTGTCCATTTCCGATGTGAAACAATGATACCTTCGTCACGAAGACGAGCAAGGCTTTTTGCAGCATTTACACGGTTAATAGTCAGAATATCTGCAATGTTTTCCTGAGACAAATCAACTCGAATCGTCTTTTCTCCGAGCGAATTTTGAGAAAACAGATACAGTAAGTTACATAGTTTTACGAAGGAATGGTTGTATTCCTGATGGGCGGCTTCATAGAGCAGAAGATTGATATACATGGCATAGGTTTCGAAAGCAATGGCATTTAGCTGCTTATTCTCCTGAAACATTCGGTAGAAGTCTTTTCTGGAAAACTCCAGAGTTTCCATGTCAGAGAGCGCCTTTGTGACGATTGACCTTTCAATCTTAAACTGAGTTTCCTGACAGCCCGGAAATACAGTTCCCTTGCTGTGGAAAAACAAGATTTTCCGGTAACCTTCTTCATGTTCTACCAAAGTCTGAGAAATACCGGACTTAATATAATATACACGCTCAATGCACTCGCCTGGCTTCCATAAGTATTCATCTTTGCGAAAGCTCCGCTCTTTGTGCGGCTGGCTCAAAAAATAGTCATATAGGTCAGCGTAGTCATCGGCGAAATAGTAACGGGGAATCTGCATAAGATTCATTTCTCCCTTCGTTTCGTGATAACTATAATATACCACAAAAAAATTTATCACACTATAGATAATATGAAGTGACCTCACAGTTGTAGATTCGTGGATTTACCTGTAAACTATTAATAGTTGAAGATTAATGGTAACAGGGATTACCGCATACAAAAGGAGGCCACATATGAACAGTATAA
>JAQUVD010000084.1 GCA_028693555.1 Hespellia sp. | reverse complement strand
CCATCCGCTCCACCTCCCTTCTTTTGTACGTTCCCAAAGGAACTCAAAAATCCGGAAGGCTAATAAACCACCCTGTACACGGTTACTCCTGTTAAGTATTCTATCAATAAACTCCCAATAAAGCAATCAGTTTCTAGTTCTTTTCTGGATACTTCTAATAGAAAATATCCAGCAATGCATTATGTTGTTAAATTGTAAGATAGGCAATCAATGGATTTCCTCAATCCAAGGAACCGCAATCTGACGCAACAACAGGCTAGAAGATTTTGTTCTCCTAGCCCTGTCTTTAGAAATGCGCAATTTTAATTAAATGGTTCGTTACTTATGTTTTTTAATTTGGCAAGTAATAATTCCATTCCTATAAGAATGACAGCAATTATTAATCATCCAATTCTACCGGATCAGCATTAAAAGAATAGATAATGGACTGCATACCTGTAATGTAGTAAGGAACAAGTTCCTCGAACGAATACACTTCTTTTAGTGCCGGTAGTGTTTCAAACATTTTCTGCTTCGCCTTTTCTGTATCATCCATCACTGCTTTACCTGTAATTCTAATCCATCTGCCATACCTGAGATAGCAATGTTAAGATTTTTTAACATTTGTTGATACATTTCTTTCTTGTTGCTGATTTCAAAATAAATCTTTCCATCATATTCAATGACAGAGTTAATTGGACGGACACGAGCTTTCTCGTTGTCTACCGATGCCAAATAAAACACCTTTGAATCATGAAGAAAATCTACTGTTTTACTCATATCCATTACCTCCGTAAGTTATATATTTCTTTATATAAATCATCCCATATTGCTGTTGGAGCATTTTATGCGATTGACATGAACCACTCAACAGTCTCTGGTGCATAATGTGAGAAAAACAAGCTTTCACCGCCATCTAATGCTTCGATTTGCTTCATTTCTTCCGCTGACAATGCAAAATCAAAGACATTGAAGTTTTCTTCCATACGATTTCTATGTGTAGACTTTGGAATAAGAACTACACCTGTCTGTAGCAGGAATCGTAACGCAACCTGAGCCACAGACTTTTTATGAGTTTCACCGATTTGCTTCAAGATAGGATTGTTGAAATAATCATTCTTTCCTTCTGCAAAAGGTCCCCAAGACATAATCTGTGTATCATATTTTTTCATATATTCATTTGCGATTTTCTGTTGTTGGAAAACATGTGTTTCCACCTGATTCACTGCCGGTTTCACCTCTGAGAAATGATTGATGTCAATGAATCTGTCTGGTCCGAAGTTTGATACACCGATTGCTCTTACCTTTCCTGACTTGTATGCTTCTTCCATTGCACGATAACTGCCATAGTAGTCACCAAATGGCTGATGAATCAAAAGCAAATCAATGTACTCTGCCTGCAATTTTTTCAAGGATTCTTCGATAGAAGCCTTCGCTTTTTCGTATCCAGCATTGCTGATCCAGATTTTTGTTGTAATGAAAAATTCTTCTCGTAGCAGTCCACATTTTTTCAGTGCATTTCCCACGCCTTCTTCGTTTCCGTAAGCCTGTGCGGTATCAATACTGCGATAGCCTACTTCGATTGCCTCCAAAACGCATCTCTCAGTTTCCTCAGCAGGTGTCTAATATACACCATAGCCCAACTGTGGCATTTTCACTCCATTGTTCAATGTTACAAATTCCATTCTTATATCCTCCTTGTTATTCTGAATTTGAATTATATTTCTCTTTACAATTCACAGTTT
This sequence comes from Hespellia sp., assembly GCA_028693555.1. Lineage (GTDB taxonomy): Bacteria > Bacillota > Clostridia > Lachnospirales > Lachnospiraceae > Hespellia. The sequence continues at coordinate 1,067 of JAQUVD010000084.1, read as the reverse complement.
ACAACCGTTTCATTAGGATGTACAATATCAATAATGAAATCTACATTTCATTTTATGAATACTATTTATGTTTCCAATAAACTAGGGAGGTTATTTATGTTTGACTTAAACGAATTGAAACAATTTCTCACATATACTGAATGCGGAACGCTTTCCAAGGCATCAGAGCAACTGCATATTTCTCAACCAACCCTCACACGCTCCATGCAGCATATTGAGGATGATTTTGGTGTATCACTTTTTCTCCGCGAAAAAAATAAAATAACACTGAACAAAACTGGGCAAAAAGCTGTTGTATCTATAAAAAAATTATTAGAAGCGGTAGACGATACATTACTTCAAATACAAGATTATGATAAAAGTCTCCACACAATCTCCGTAGAATCTTGTGCACCTGCACCGCTTTGGTCTTTATTTCCAAATCTTTCAGCTCACTATTCGAACATGTCCATATCTTCAGCTCTAAAGGGAGAAGATGAAATCATCAATCATGTGCTTAACCAAAAATGTGATATAGGTATCATTACATTTTCGGCAAGCCAAAAAGAAATCACCTGTATTTCAACAATAAAAGAATCTCTTTCTGTTTGTGTCCCTAAAAGCCATGATTTAGCTACTAAAAAAGAACTTACCTTTGAAGAATTGAACGGATTCAATTTTTTACTTCGTTCTGAAATAGGATTTTGGGATTCCCTATGCCGTTCAAAAATGTCGTCTTCCAAGTTTCTGGTTCAAATGGATGAATCTGCTTTTAATGAATTAGTAAGAGAATCTGCACTTCCATGCTTTACAACTAATCTAGCATTAAAAGATCGTGAACTTCTTAATGACAGAGTGATAATACCTATTAAGAGTCAAGAAGCAACTGTCACATATTACATGGTCTATCTCTCAAAGAACCGAATGAAGTTTGATTTTAATTTCTAATCCATTAAATTCGGATTCGATGGTTCAAACATATTACCATAATTCTAATAAATCCTCTGCATCTATCTTCATATCGCCATCAAGATACAATCTGACATGCCTTCTTTGAAACCACATAATCATCCACACATTTTGACTCA
>JAQUVD010000026.1 GCA_028693555.1 Hespellia sp. | reverse complement strand
TCAACGCTTAAACATCCACATTACTGCGTATGCTCCATGACTCGCTATTGGTTGTCTGGCTAGACTTTACCAAGCAGGAGTTCCACCTGCTAAACTTGAGAACATTGCTATGTCGCTCGCATATTGGGATTAAATGTTGATTGATGTTCAAATAGACACAATTTGTTGTCTATCAAAAAAGAAACATCGTTCTTAATACCGAGATAAATTGCATTCTCCAGTGTCTTGACAATCAGTTCATTTGGATTGGTGTAATTTGAATTATTGATTGCATTGTATAACGCCAATAATTCTTTCCTCTTTGAAAAAATCATCTCAAAGAGTGATGCCTTGTAGGTACGCTTTGCTTGTGTTCTCTTGTACATTTGTCCTCCTTCTGCCTTGCGGCTGCAGGAGTCTCGCATCCCTGTCATTTGCCATGGTTCTTGATTCTCCTGCTCTTTTTCTTGTGATTTAAAAGCAGAATCTTTCTAGAACGCCAAATGGCTTATGAATATAAGATGCATTTTGAATAAATACTAAGATAATGTTAGAAATATTTGCTTTGATTTCATTTTATCATTGTAGGAACAGTGAGTCAATTGCCATTTGCAAGCTCAAAAAAATATTTAGATGGCATTTCTCAAATATTTTTTCCACTTCCCGCTTCGATACCGATTTACAAAGAAAATCACTCTCACGATCCAGTCCAAAATCATCGCCAGCCACACACCGATTGCACCGTATCCCATATGGACTGCGAGTATATACCCCATTACAAGCCGGAAAAATATCATTGACACAACCGATACGCCCATCGGGAACTTCACATCGTTGGCCGCCCTGAACACACTGGTCAGCGTAAATGCTGCAGGCCAGAGAAGAATTCCGATTCCGTCATGGAGCAGAACAAGTATTGCCGCCAAGACAAGTGTTTCCTTTGGCAGACCATATAATCGAAGTGTAAGCGGCATTGTAAAAATCACGCTCAGACAGGTCAATGTATTGATGATGTATGTAAGCTTCATCATTTTTTTCGCATAATACTCTGCCTGTGGGTAATCTCCCGCTCCAACACACTGTCCAATCACGGTAATCATCGCAAGGTTCATTGCCTGACCGGGCAGTACGCCCAGCGCATCCAAATTATTCGCAACCGCATTTGCTGCAATCTGTGCTGTTCCAAACAACGTGATCATGCTGACTACGAGCACTCTGCCCAACTGGAACACGCTGTTTTCAATACCTCCCGGAATTCCAATCTTCAGAATAGACTGAATCAATTGTCTGTTCCATTTAAAAACAGTGCTATCCAAATGAATTTCCAGCTTTGGATTCTTCAGTCTCCCCACCAAAACCATACATGCTATGACACGTGAAATGAGAGATGCAATTGCCGCACCGGCAACTCCCATATGAAATCCAAAAATAAAAATGGCATCTCCCGCAATATTGATTACATTCATTACGATCGATACCTGCATCGAAATCTTAGAATTCCCCATCGAGCGGAAAAGTGCCGCGCAGGAATTATAGATTGCGAGAAATGGATATGAAATTGCTGAAATCACAAGATAAATCAGCGCATTCTTCATGACTGCGCTTTCGAGATCTCCATATAGCATATGCAGCAGACCCTGACGACAAAAAATAGCTGTTATCATCATGATTACCGAAATAATACCGGTAACTACGAGCAGTTGCCCTGCCGTCTCACTGGCTTTCTTTGTGTTCTTCTGACCAAGATATTGTGATGCTACGACCGCTCCTCCGGTTGCAACTGCCGCAAACAGATTGATCAGCAGATTGTTGATCATATCTACCAGCGATACTCCCGATGTCGCCGCCTGTCCGGCACTCGATACCATCATGGTGTCTACCATCCCTACGGTAACCGCAAGAATCTGTTCAATAATCAGCGGCACAATAAGCCTTTTTAAATCCCCATTCGTAAATAAATACCCTTTTGGCTGCTGAACAGTCTTTTTCAGACGTAACATTCTGATATCCTCTTATCTATATGATCTTCGCTCTATTCTCTTCTTATGTCCGCTCGGAAATTACGCGCACAAGTCCGTCCTGCAGAATCTGTGAGAAATTCACACCTAATGCAGTAGCTTCTTCATTGAGCCAGCAAGGGATACTTAAGGTCTTCTTAACGGCCTTCGAGCGGGTCCTCTTCTTGTACTCCAACATGTCAAATTCAATAATCACCACAAATTCTCCCCCTTGTAGTGAAATGTCCTGCGGTAACGAGGGCTTTGGTATCTCTTCTCCCGCTGATTCCATCTCCACCAGGCATGCCCCTAAAACCTTAAATGCCCTCGAGTAGCCCGACTCCATGTCTTCACATGAATCGCTGCACTCCGGTAAATCTGGAAATCTGATATCAAAACCCTTACTTTTCTTTATAGAAAACACCGCTGGATAATACAATTTATCTAGCATATAACTCACCCTGATTTACATTCTATACGTATTATTACGTATTGTCAAGTAGAAAATACCTCCGATTCTGACAGGCATTTGAGGTGACTTGTGCATGTTATGGGATTTTCTATATTAATTGGGTGAATCCAAGCTGTAATCGTGGAGTTCGCCCAAGGCCTTTATTTTGTTTAAATCAAACCAAAAACAAGGCAAATCTATGCGATGAAATCGCATAAATTCGCCTCGTTTTTGTCTATCTAATCCTAACCAGCCATCAAACATGCCCTGCTTCTAGGCAAGAATCTCCCCTTCAGTAGAGATCGTCACAACCTGCCACGGAATAAATTTCCCACTCTCCTGAAGTGCAGTCTTCACCGCTTGCTCGATTCCGCCGCAGCATGGCACCTCCATACGCACGACCGTCACACTCTTAATCTTGTTCCGGCGAATAATCTCCGTGAGCTTTTCTGCATAATCCACACTATCGAGTTTCGGACATCCAATCAGAGTAATTCGATTCTTGATAAACTGATTGTGGAAATCTGCGTATGCGTATGCACTGCAGTCTGCGGCAATCAGAAGATTTGCATTGTCAAAATATGGTGCGTTAATTGGAGCCAGTTTGATCTGCACCGGCCATTGCGAGAGCTGTGATTTTTCTTCCTGCTCTGTGGTTTTCGCAGCCATGTTGGCTTTCACCGCAGCCTCATCGTATGCAGCCGCTTCTCTCTCGACAAATGCAATTGCGTCTGTCGGACAGGTTGGAAGGCAGTCCCCGAGTCCATCGCAGTAATCATCACGCATAAGCTGTGCCTTTCCATTCACCATCGCAATGGCACCTTCATGACAGGCCTTAGCGCAGGCTCCGCATCCGTTACATTTTTCTTTATCAATCTGAATAATTTTTCTAATCATCTTATTTCCTCTCTTTGTCGTATATTATTTGGCGAAAAAGAAGATTGCTCCTTCATGATCACAATCATTCTTTATGTCTGTAGTATACGAAATACATAAGATGATGTATGTTGTAATTACAACACATTCAAAAATCTTTTTTATTGTTCTCTGATTTGAATTCCAATTCCACTTATAATTAAAAATAATCCAATGATAGAATACATGGAAATTTCTTCTTTCAGTACGATTCGTGCAATCACCATAGACAAAAATGGGATCAGATATGCAAGATTTGAAATCACTGCTGTTTTCCCATATTCCAGAGCCAGCATCCAGCTTGTGTATCCAATAGCATTGATGAATACGCCTGAGAAAAACAAGCCTGCCCACATGCCAATCGTCAATTTTGATATTTCTGAAAGACTTCCGCTAAAAGATGCTCCCGCAATGGACGAAACAGCCGTTACCGCAAATACAATAAACATAGATAATTCTTTGGGATACGTCTGTCCCTTGTTAATCGAAGCATACAGCGCATAGCATACGGCTGCGGCCAGACAACAGAGAACTCCCTGCAGATTACCGCCAACAAGCGCTCTCGGATTTCCATTCATTGCAACAATCGTAACTCCAACAAGAGAAAACAGGACCGCAAGTATTTTCTTTCCTGTCATCTTTTGTTTATAGATGATCGAAGAAAAAACAATGATAAGTGCCGGCCATAAGTAATTAATCACCATTGCCTGTTGTGATGGCAGACGGGCAATTCCAAGAAGATAAAACCAGTTATATAAAAAGAAGCCCAAAAATCCAAGCAGACACATGGAGATAAGTTCTTTCCATGAACACTGCCACAAATCTTTTAGGTTCCCTCTGAGTTGATTATATAGCAACAATGCCACAGCTCCGATTGTACTGCTGACTGCAAGTACAAGCATCACATCCAATGAATTTAACAGCAGCTTGGAAACCGTTGCCAGCGTTGACCACAGAAAAATTGTAAGAACTGCAAAGCCATACGATTTCTTTGTTTCTTTCATCTCACAAATTCCTTTCTGCTCTACCCGTGTTTTTATGCCTGAAGTCGTGTCTGATTCTCCTGTACTAGAAACTCCTTAAGATAAATTGGAAGGAGCTGTCTCCCATTCTCTTTCAGGCTTAGTCTCATACCTGATACACACCAGTTATAAATCATTCCGCGCTCTAATTCTGCATAAATTCCAGTCATGGCCTGCGGACTATCCCCCGTCTTAAACTCTCCCTCTTGCTGCCCTTCTTTAAATATCTGCGTAATCAGCTGATAATACAATCTCTGCGGATCAAGAAGATACTGCCCTTCATTATTTGCAGCCTGAATGTATGAAAATTTCAACAGCTCTGGTGGAATCTGTTTTTCTATCATATCAAATAATTCTTGATTCAGATAGAGCAGCTTATGATACTGATTCAATCTTGGGTTCATTTCCACCATTAACTCCGAATATTTTTGATCAAAGAGTTCTCCCAGCGTATCCAACAGATTTTCTTTTTTTGGAAATACAAATTGCATTTCTGCCGGCGTAACGTTTATGTGTTTGCAAATAGCTTCCATCGTGGTCTTCTCGTAGCCGATTTCCCGGAACATTTTCCAGGCTTCTTTTACAATTCGTCCTCTTAAGCTCTCTTCCTGCTTTTCTTCCGCCTCGCCCAGTAAAAATCCGTATTCCAATGCATCCTCTTCATCCAAACACCACGTATTGAATCCCGTTATGTAAGCACTTCCGGTAATTTGTGGAATCACGCCCTTCTTGCCATCAATTTCCACTTCCTTCGTTGCTTCCCCTCGGAAAATAGAACCAGTTATGCTTTCATATAGAAATGGCTTATGGAGCTGAAGTTCTCCTCTCGCATAGAGTGCAGCGATCTTTGCACTGGTGCCTGTTCCGCATGGCGAACGGTCAGCCTGTGCACCACCAAAAATAACGCAGTTTTTCATATCCGCTTTTTCACTACAGTGATGTGTATAAAATTCCACAAGGTCTACTGTTGTAATATCCAGGTATGGATGGCGGATGTTCTGAGTCTGATTAATTTTTCTTCTCAACTGCATTCCGAGTTCTGTGATTTCCTCGATGTTCTCTTCGATCAAGCGCAAACCAATCTTGTCCGCATCAACCAATGCGAAAAATGACCCGCCAAATGAAATATCATAGCTTACAATTCCATATTTGGGCATCTCAATTTGAAGATTTCTTTCATATAAGAAGGATGGCACATTTAAAATACTGACATGAATTGCCTTTTTATTCTTTACATGGACTTTTGTACGGATAATGCCGGAGGGCGCATCTAAGACGACTTCCGTATATGGCTCCTTCACTTCTACCAGACCTGTCTCGACCGCCATGGATGCCGTACCGATACTACCATGCCCGCACATATTCAGATATCCGCCGCTGTCCATGAAGATGACTCCGATGTCTGCTTCCTCATGCACCGGGTCTGTAATAAGTGCTCCAAACATATCTCGATGCCCACGCGGTTCCAGCATCAACGCCTTGCGATAATGGTCATAATTCTTCTCTAAATACTGCTTTTTTTCCATCATTGTTTTGCCTGGAAGTTCCGGAAATCCTTCATAAACGATTCTGGTTGCTTCTCCCATGGTATGAGAATCAATACTCTTAAATTGATGTTGATATCGCATTGCTTTGGGACTGAACTTCATGTCTGCTCCCTCCTGTCTTTCTTTTATTGCTTTTACTGACAGCCGAATTTACGGCGCGCTGCATCCGCTAATAATTGTGCGGTCTCTTCCACTCCCAGAAATGCACTATTGATCAACAAATGTTTTGAAGTAGGCTCTCCTGGTCCATATTTTGCATATTGCTTGTGGAATGCTGTTCTTGCGCGGTCAACTTCCATAATCATCTTTTCTGCTTCGTATACGCTCATTCCAAGACTCTCCACGCAATTCTTCATACGTGCATCAAGCGGCGCATAGATATAGACATGAAGTGCATTTTTTTCACCTCGCAAGATATAATCCGAACATCTCCCAACAATAATGCAGGATTCCTTTTCCGTAATATCGCGGATAATTTTTGTCTGTGTCTCAAAAATTTTTTTCTGATGACTTACGTTTTCTGTTCCGAGAGGAAACAGCATGCGGAAGAAAGTAGAGCTGGTTTCTTCATTATCGCTAATAACAGATACAGGAAGCTTTAGTTTTTGCGAAGCCTCCTCCACAATATCCCTGTCATAATATTCAATTCCGAGAATTTCTGATAAACGTTTTGCAATCGGACGTCCGAGACTTCCGAATTGCCTTGTAATAGTAATTACATATCTGCTCATTTCACGTCCCCCTTAAGCTGTTAAAAATCTTGATAAGAATGTTTTTGTTCTTTCTTCTTTTGGATTTTCCAATACCTCGGAAGGTTTTCCCTCCTCTACCACATACCCGTCTGCCATGAAAATAACGCGGTCTGCAACCTCCTTCGCAAATCCCATTTCATGTGTCACAACGATCATGGTCATCCCCTCTTTTGCAAGGTCTCGCATGACATTTAATACATCCCCGACCAGTTCCGGATCAAGCGCGGAGGTTGGCTCATCAAACAAAAGTGCCTGTGGCTGCATTGCCAACGCTCTTGCGATTGCAACACGCTGCTGCTGTCCACCTGAGAGCATCGCAGGGTACGCATCTGCCTTCGTCTCAAGTCCTACCTTTTCTAATAATTCCATTGCTAATCTCTTCGCTTCTTCTTTTGATTTATGCTTCGTCAGTACCGGTGCAAGCATTACATTTTCGAGTACTGTTTTTAAAGGAAACAGATTGAATCGTTGAAATACCATTCCAACCTCTTCCCTGAATTTTCGGATATCATATTTCTTATCTAATATATTTTCTCCGTGATATAATACTTCTCCACTTGTTGCTGTCTCAAGCTGATTGATGCAGCGAAGAAATGTACTTTTACCGGACCCAGATGGTCCGATGACACATACGACCTCACCCGGATGAATGTGAACATTTACATCACGAAGCACTTCTAACTCTCCAAAATTCTTCTTCATATGTCTTACTTCAATCATCTCAAATCACCCCATTTTCTTTTCCACCCATTTCTGAAGGATAATCAGAACGGATATAATTACAAGATAAAATACTGCCAGTACCGTGTATGTCGGAATAGCCTGAAAACTAAGTGCCGCATAGTTTTGTGCCTGATGTGTTGCTTCATTTACTGTAATGACCGACAGTAATGCGGTGTCTTTGACAGAAATGATAAACTGGTTAAATAATCCGGGGAGCGCGATTTTAAATGCCGGCGGAATCACGACATGAATCATCGTCTGAAAGTTCGATAAACCTAAAGAAACTGCCGCCTCTTTCTGCCCCGGATCGATACTTAGCAGAGCTCCTTTGATAATTTCTGACATAAATGCACCTGAATTCAACGCAATTACAATGATACCAACCGTATTCGCTTTGAAATCCAGACCAATTAATTTCGGAATAACATAATATACATATAAAGCCTGCACCATAATTGGCGTTGCACGAATAACCCAGATATATGCTTCTACAAAAATTTTAATAATTTTAAAATTGGACTGTAAAACAAAACCACACAGACTTGCAATAACAATTCCAATTAAGATACCAATAATCGCAATCATAAATGTTAATTTGATTCCGGAAAACAGCATTGGCAGGATGGTTTGATAAAATTGTATGTTCATAAGCTTTCCTTTCCTCTCACTGATCTACATTTGTAGTTCATAACACAACAGGTGCAACATGTTGTATGCTGCACCTGTGCATTTGATCCCTATTATTCACACCATTTTGTGTAAAGCTCATCTAAAGTTCCATCTTCTTTCAGCATTTTAAGAGCTGCATTGAATTCGTCCTGATATTTGAAGTCTTTGTTATAAGCAATTGCATATGGAGCCTGCCCCTGATTGAATTCATCTCCAACCGTCTCCAATGCTGTTTGGTCTGTGGTCTTTATGTAGAATGCACATCCGGGACCATCCTGAATCACTGCGTCAACCTTCTTCTGCTCTAGTGACTCATATGCGGTTGTGATTGTATCGTGTACTTCAATCGTTGCATCGGTCAGATTCTTCTGTGCATAGATATGAGAAGCAGTTCCTTTTTCTACTGCAACTGTCTTTCCTGCTAAATCATCAACGCCTGTGATACCTTCGTCATTGTCTTTGTTGACCATAACCATCTGACCTGAATCGCAGTATGTCTGAGAGAAGTCCATAACTTTTTTTCTTTCGTCTGTTGCACAAAGTGCTGCTGCTCCAACATCTAGTTTTCCTTCTGTAATAGAAGTAGTCAGTGCGGAATAATCCATTGCCTGAATTCCTCCGTCAATCTCAAATCCAAGAATCCCCTGAATATCTGTGAGTAAATCGATATCGTATCCAATTAATGTTGTGCCATCTGTATCGTAATATGAGAATGGTCCGAATAATCCGGATGTACCAACTGTGATTGTCTCACCTTTCATAGTTCCTGTTACATCTTCTGCTGCTTTCGTGGCAGAACCTGTCGATGCTGCGGCTCCATCGCTGGAACTTCCACAGGCTGCAAGTGATACCGTCATCATTCCTACTAAAATTGCTGCCAATACTTTTTTCTTCATAAATATTGCCTCCTTTTTGTATGCATTTTTTTGCATGTTGTTTATTTCAAACGAATGATCCTATAAAAAACAGAGCAGGTTGGAAGCTTTTATCAGCACCCTTGCCTGCTCTGTTCATTCGTTGTTTGAAACATGTCTGTATTGTAATCACTTTGCCTATGATTTGTAAAGTAACACTTTTTAATGTCTATCATTCCATTTTGTAATGAATAAATTTTCACTTGCCAAATCTGCAAAAGTATGTATATAATTTAACAGTAATAACCAAGGAGGGTGTTTCTCATTTTGAGAAACACCCTTTTTCGTGTCAGAAAGGGGTGATTCGAGATGGATGTTAATAAATATGCACTCTTTGCAGATATTGCAGAGACCCGGAATTTCACAAAAAGCGGGGAACGTATGGGCTACACACAGCCGGGTGTCAGCCATATTTTAAAAGCAATGGAGAACGAGCTGGGATTTCCACTCTTTCTACGTTCCAAGCAGGGGGTCACTCTCACGCCCAACGCGAGGGATATGCTTCCTCTCGTACGCAAGCTGTTAGCAGTGAACGAACAATTGGAGCAGACCATCGCGTCAATTAACGGATTGGAGCGTGGACATCTGATTATTGCCAGCTTTGTCAGCATTTCCAGAAACTGGCTTCCCTCTATCATATATGAATTTCGGAAAGAATATCCCGGAATTGAAATCGAGCTGCTTGAAGGTGGCACCGATGACATCGTTGGATGGGTAGAAAACAGCATTGCCGATTTCGGATTGCTCAGTAAGAAACACGCAAGCTCACTGAACTGGCTTCCGCTTTATGAAGATCCACTCGTTGCCGTTCTTCCTGAAACAGAGCCATACATTTCTATGGATCGTTTTTCTTTATCTAAAATGAAAGACCAGCCTTTTATCATTTCCGCGGAAGGTACAGATTATGATGTCCATGCGGCATTGATCAAAGAAAAAATCACACCGAATACACTGTTATCTTCAAAAGATGACTCCACGATTGTTTCTATGGTCGCGAATCATCTTGGCATTAGTATCTTACCAAGTCTTGTCGTAAACGGCGCACATAAGAAGGTGAAAACACTTCCTTTAGAACCGTATTATTCTCGTCAGCTCGGAATTGGCATGCGTACGCAAAGTACACTGACTCCCGCGGCAAGACATTTTATCGAATATATTCAGGCTACGCTTCCAGATCTGATTACAGATGAGAAGCATGCGGATTTGGAATGACCTACGTGCAATTCTGTCATTTCCTTTATGCATCCGTTTATTTTATACTTAGCCTAACAAAACGTATGGGAGCAGCTAAGACACTGGTGGTCTTCACGGTCTTCAACACCGATGCGGGGTATTCTCATATCCCGGGTGGGTTCGATTCCCACATGCTTCCGCCAAAGAAAAAGGAGTTTTGTCCTATGAAATATAATATTTTATTAAAACAACATATCGGAGTCCCCTGCAAAGCCGTTGCAGCGGCAGGCAATCCAGTTCTTCCCGGTACACTCATTGCAACGCCTTCCGGTCTGGGTGCCCCCATTCATTCCTCTGTGAAAGGAACTGTATGTGAAATAACGGATACCTCCATCATCATCGATGGCGAAGCTTCCGACGCCTTCCTTCCACTGAAAGAAACCGATGCCTATCAGCTGCTCGGCGATGCAGGAATCGTTGGTATGGGCGGGGCTGGTTTTCCAACTGCAGTCAAATGCAGTGTTGACCTGAAAGGTGGTTATGTCCTTGTCAATGCCGCTGAGTGTGAACCGCTTCTTGAACACAATATGAAACAGATACGGGAGCAGACAGCGAAAACAATTGCCGGGTTAAAACTTGTCATGCAGCTCTGTCATGCAGGTCAGGGTGTATTTGCAATCAAAGCAAAGCATCACGATGAAATTGCCACATTAAATAAATACCTCAAAAAAGAGGAGCACATTTCCATTCATCTTCTTCCGGACCTCTATCCCATGGGCGAGGAACGGGCCGTTGTACGGGAGGTACTTGGAACGCTGCTTGCACCAACGGAGCTTCCTTCTGCTGCGGATGCAATCGTCATGAATGTCGAGACACTGCTTCGTATCGCAGAAGCGGTTTACGAAAAGCGTCCGTGTATCAGTAAACATGTTTCCGTGGCAGGCAAGTTAAAAGGCGGCACACATACGCGTGTATTTATGGATGTCCCTTTAGGAACAACGGCAGGTTCACTGATTGAACGTGCCGGAGGCATTGATGGCGATTATGGCGAAATTATCATGGGTGGACCTTTTACCGGGCATGCCGTCACGCTCGATACACCTGTCACTAAGACAACCGGCGGTATCATCGTCACTGCGCCGCTTGAAGATTTGAATGGTGCAAAGCTCGGTCTTCTCCTCTGCGCCTGTGGCGGAAACGAAACACGCATGAAAGATCTTGCTGCGAAAATGAATGGAGAGGTTGTCTGCATTCAAAAATGTAAACAGGCAATGGACATCAAGGGAACTTTAAAATGTGAAAATCCTGGCAACTGTCCCGGACAGGCACAGAAATGTCTGAATTTCAAGAAGGAAGGCTGCACCGATATTTTGATTGGGAACTGCAGCGACTGCACCAATACGGTTATGGGCTCCGCCCCAAAGCTTGGATTGAACGTGCACCATCAGACAGACCATATTTTTGATACGGTTGGCCTGGAACGGATGCGTTATCTGAAACAATCCAAGATGGTGTCCGAAGAGCCCAGCACCTATCATATCGAGCAGACCGTAAACAATGGAATTCTAACCATCGACATCAAAGAAGGCAAAGACATTCACATTGATTTGCCACTATAAAGGAGGGATATACTTATGTCAATTAGTGAAGCAACTGCAAAAGAACACGCAAATGACCCGGCCGTCCTCTGTTGCCGCGCAGAAGAGGGCACTGTATTAACATCACATAATCTGGAAGATCCAGCTATCTTCGATGATCTAGTTGATTCCGGACTGCTAAACTTAGATGGCTGTTTAAAGATTGGACAGGTCATCGGTGCTGCCTTGAAAAAGACCTGCGACTCACTGACACCGCTTACCGTAGATACGATCGACCAGATTCAGGAAACGCAGGACAATTCCAATGATTCCATACCGTCCTCTGCTGCATCTGATTCTGCAAACCTCACAGCACCAATCAAAAATGGTACGTTAAAAATATCCATCGGACAGGGAACAGATATTCATATCGAGCTTCCGCTCGGATCTATTTCTTCGGATGCAGAACCGGAGACAAAGCTTCTTCGCTGTCTGACTCGAAATCATTACAAGATTACCGAGGTGAAACGCGGACCGAAGACTATGATAGATGGGACAACACTCACCATTCGTGAAGGAATTGAAGCTGATGCAATTGCAAGCCAGGAGCTGGTACACGATCTTAAGATTGACATCATCACACCCGATATGTATCACACCTATTCTGAAACAATCCTAGACGTGCAGCCAATCGCCACAAAAGAGGGGCACGACCTGGTCGGTACCGGTACGACCCGCGTACTTGATGGCGTTGTTATGATGGTAACCGGAACCGATGATAACGGCGTACAGATTGGAGAATTTGGATCTTCCGAAGGATATCTTGATGAAAATATCATGTGGGGACGGCCGGGTGCACCGGATCAGGGAGAAATCTTTATTAAGACACAGGTAACCATCAAAGCCGGAACCAACATGGAACGTCCCGGACCGCTGGCGGCGCACGCTGCTACGGATATCATTACCGAAGAGATCCGACAGGCACTCAAAAAAGTGGCGGACGATGCCCTCATTGTTGATACACAGACCTTTGAGCAGTACCGCCGTCCCGGCAAGAAGAAAGTGGTTGTCGTAAAAGAAATCATGGGACAGGGTGCTATGCACGATAATCTGCTTCTCCCATTAGAACCGGTCGGCATTCTTGGCGCAAAACCGAATGTTGATCTCGGAAATGTTCCTGTGATGGTATCTCCTCTTGAAGTACTTGACGGCTGCATTCATGCACTCACCTGTATTGGACCTGCTTCGAAAGAAATGTCCCGCCACTACTTTAGAGAGCCGCTTGTTCTGGAAACGCTGTTCGATCCGGAGCTTGATCTGTGCGGTGTATTATTGGTAGGAAGCCCTCAGATTAATGCCGAGAAATTCTATGTGTCACGCCGTGTCGGCATGACCTGCGAGGCAATGGAAGTCGACGGCGCATTTGTGACAACGGAAGGCTTTGGTAACAATCACATTGATTTTGCAAGTCACATCGAACAGATTGGCATGCGCGATATCGCAGTGGTCGGTCTTTCCTTTTGTGCCAAACAGGGCGCTCTCGTTGTCGGCAACAAATACATGACACACATGGTCGACAACAATAAATCCGAGGGCGGAATTGAAAATGAAGTCCTTGCAAACAATACCCTCTGCCACGAAGATGCCATCCGTGCGATTGCCATGTTAAAGGCACAGATGTCTGGTTCTTCCGTAAAACCCGCTGAGCGCAAATGGAATCCGGATATCAAAAAAAACAATATCGAACTCATTTCCAATGTAACCGGGAAACCGATTGTGCCTGTTGAAAATGAGACCTCGCTCCCAATGAGCCAGAAACGAAAAGAAAAATATTCTTAAGGGGATGTGCTTATGAAATACGGAGATAAAATTATCTATATGGAAGGGATCATCGTTGAAGTATCCGATGGTGCTGTTGGAATTGATTTGAAAGGACGCCTTGGGTATTTAAAAATTCCAATGCGTATGCTGATCACAGATTATGAAATCAAAGTGGGTCAGGAAGTAGGATTTAACATGAGTTTCATTGAGCAGCTCTCCGCTGATGTCAATGAGATTTATGTAATAAATCAAATAAAAGGAAAGGAGAAATAATATGAGTAAACTAATATCTATGGATGGTCTGCAATCAGAAATCTATGTTCCGGTTACACCACCTCCGGTATGGGCAGATGTTACCAAGCCACTCTGTGAGATGAATATCGCAATTGCTACTGCTGCCGGTGTTCATCACAAAAATGACGAACGGTTTAATCTGTCCGGAGACTTTACGTTTCGTGAAATCGCGGATACGATGCCTTCATCTGAATTAATGGTATCTCATGGTGGCTACGACAACAGCGATGTCAACAAAGACATCAACTGTATGTTCCCAATTGATCCGCTGCATCAATTAGCAAAAGATCACGTCATCGGAAGTGTATCCGATATCCACATCGGCTTTATGGGCGGTGGTGGAAATCAGGAAAAATTCAAGAATGAGACCGGTCCTACTATCGCACATATTTTAAAGGATCACAACGTTGACGCTGTGATCCTTACCGCTGGCTGAGGGACCTGTCATCGCTCTGCAGTATTGGTGCAGAGATCCATTGAAGAAATCGGGATTCCGACAGTCATCATCGCAGCACTTCCTCCGGTTGTAAAGCAATCCGGAACACCACGTGCTGTCGCACCACTTGTTCCTATGGGAGCAAACGCCGGCGCACCACACGATCAACAAATGCAGTACCATATCGTGAAGGCCGCTTTAGAACAATTGGATATTTTAGATTCTCCAGGGCAGGTTGTACCATTGCCCTATGAATATATCGCTAAAGTTTAAAAGACAAGGGCGCGCTTGCCCTTGTCTTTTCTTTTTTAATTTCCACATTCGATACTGATCTCATTGAATCTTTTCAGAATATCCTCTGTTTCCATCTTTTCTTTCTCTATCCCGGCTTTATCTATAATGCATTCTCCCTGGTGCATCATAATCAGACGATTGCCATATTCGACCGCATATCTCAGATTATGTGTAACCATAATGGTGGTCAGTTTCTTTTCTTTTACAATCTTATCCGTCAGTTCCATGATGAGCTGCGCGGTCTTTGGGTCCAGTGCCGCCGTATGCTCATCCAGAATCAGGAATTCAATCGGTGTCATGGTTGACATCAAAAGTGCCATCGCCTGTCTCTGTCCGCCGGAGAGGGAACCGACTTTGACATCCAGCTTATCTTCCAGACCCAGACCTAATTGTGCCAGCAGTTCTCTGTAATGCTCTTTGCGCTGGCGGTTAATACCGAGAGACAATCCATACAGTTTTCCTTTGTTATCCGCCAAAGACATATTTTCTAATATGGTCATGCTCGGGCATGTTCCCACTGCCGGATTCTGATACACCCTGCCGATTTTCTGATTCCGGATGTATTCCTTTTTCTTGGTAATGTCGTCACCATTGATAAGAATCTGCCCCGCCTCAATGGGAATACTGCCACAGATGATATTCAGCATCGACGTCTTACCCGAGCCATTACTGCCTACAACCGAGACAAACTGACCCTGCTCCACTTTCAAGTTGAAGCCTTGAAACAGACACATTTCATTTACCGTACCCGGATTGTAATATTTTTGTATTTCTCTCAACTCAAGCATTCGTTTTTACCTTCTTCTTTCTATCCATACTGAGGATCAAAATAACCAGGAACAATACCGCAGTAATCAGTTTCATGCTCTGTGGTTCGAACTGTCTGATTGCAATTGCCACGCACGCCTTGTAAATAATCGATCCAATCAGAACTGCGGTGGTCGCTTTTAAAAATGAAAGATTTTTAAATAAGCTGGTTCCGATAATTACGCTTGCCAGACCAATTACAATCGCTCCGGTTCCCATTGAAATTTCAAATACCCGCTGTTCCTGACAGAACACAGCGCCCGCCAGACTTACGAGACCATTTGCAAGTGCCAGACCAAGAATCTTGACATTGCCTTCATCCTTTGCCAGGGAGGTCACAAGTGTATCGTTATCCCCAACTGCCCGAAGTAAAAATCCAGACTTGGTTCGAAGGTAGGCATCAAGCAATACTTTGCATACCAACGCAATAATAAGAACAATTATCAACGTTGCATAAGGCGCTAACGCCCCCTTAAATATACTGCTTGTGAAGTCATTTTTGAAAATCGTCTTCTGTGAAAACAGAGGGACATTTGCTGTCCCCGCAATATAAAGATTGATTGACCATAATGCAGTCATCATAATAATCCCTGACAGTAGATCTCTGACCTTGCATTTCACATGAATCAGACCCGTGCACACACCCGCCAGAACTCCAACCCCAAACGCGATGGGAAGTGTGAGATAGGGATTGACTCCTCTGGTAATCAGCATTGCTGTCACCGAAGCTCCCAGCGGGAAGCTCCCATCCACGGTCAGATCCGGGAAATCCAGAATCTTATATGTGATATAAACCCCCAGTGCGAGTATTCCGTATATCAGTCCCTGTTCTAAAATTGTAATAATCATATTCATGATGACTGCTCCCTGTTTATTCTGTTTCTATTGAATCAAATGTCTCTACTGCGCTTCCTGAAATTTTCTCATCTACTTTGATTCCAAGAAGATCTGCTACTGCCGAATTGTAATATAATTCACTCTCTGTAATTGTCTCGAAATTCATTTCGGAAGCTTTTTTCTCTCCCTTAAGAATCTGTGCCGCCATCTTTCCTGTCTGCTCTCCAAGTGCGACATAATCCAGTCCTTCCGCTGCAAGACATCCAATCTTTACCTGCTCGATTTCGCTTCCAAATACTGGGATTTTCTTTTCATTTGCCTTCTCTAAAATAGTAGGAAGAGAAGCCACTACTGTATTATCCGTCAGATTCGTCATACAGTCAACCTCTGAGAGAAGATCGTCTGCTGCAAGGGATACATCTGCAGTTGTAGAAATTCCTTTTGTCACGAGCTCAAATCCATATTTATCGACTGCTTCCTTATATTCCGCAATTGCAGAAACCGAATTCACTTCGCTTGTCGTATACATAATGCCCAGCTTTTTCGCATCCGGAAGCATCTCACGAATCATCTCAAGCTGTGCGTCTACTGCAAGTTTATCACTTGTACCGGTCACCTCTCCAACCGGAGCGCCATCCTGATCTGCAAGCTCTGCACTGACCGGATCTGTAACCGCTGTGAAGATAACCGGGATTCCTGCATCCATCGCTGCATTATAGCAGGTCTGGGCACTTGGTGTTGCAATTCCGCACATCAGATCCACCTGATCCGATACGAAGGCATCTGCAATCTGTCCTGCAGTTCCCATATCTGCGGCTGCGTTTTTATACTCAACCGTCAAATTCTTTCCTTCCACAATTCCTTCCGCCTCCAGGCCCTTGAGGAATCCTTCTCGGCAATTTTCCAAAGAGCCATGCTCTGCAAACTGGGAAATACCAATCGTATAAGCCGGCTCATTTGTTCCTGCGGCTGACGATCCGCTATCATTCGCCGACTTGCCTGCGCATCCTGTCATTGTACCTACCATCGCTGCTACCATCAATACTGCTGCCATTTTCTTTTTCATAATTTTCTCTCCTTTTCTTCTTCCCTTTGAATTAAAAAAACCGCCCCAAACCAAAAGGTTTGAGGCGGTAATAAATTCATATTATCGCGGTACCACTCAAATTGACATCATGTCCACTTTCTCATGTACTAGCATACACTCCTGATTGATAACGGGTTCGGTTCCCGACACACCATACTCTCTCATCGATTTCAGGCAGCCCTCAAAAGTCCATTCAACTATCTACTTCATATGGCAATCTCACCACCTGCCACTCTCTGGAATGTCGCACAATAATCTACTCGTCTTTCTCAACGGTTTTTGTATTTCATGAATATTACTCTAATACAGACTTTCTCATTTGTCAATACCCAATTGCCTGCTTTTTTTCCATTGGTACCTCTTTCTTTCCGTCTCTTTTCCACACCATTGTGTAATCTTCTGCTCATCTAAATAGGCCATGAGAGGCTTTGCTGTCCTTCGGCTTGTACCAAGCAGATCACGTAAAGACGCAAATGATATCACTTCATTTTCCTCAAAATAATGTATCACATTTTCTTTGATTATTTCTGCAATTTCATTTGTTGTATAGAATTCATCCGAAATTCTCGTCACCTTTTTTTCCACTGCAAGAAACTGCAGTGCATCCCGGAAATTTTCTATATCGATAGAAAAATCATGACCGTTCACAGTCCCGACCAGATCTTTTACATTTCTGAAATTCACTCCGGCTGTTTGAAATTCTTTTTTCAGGCGGCTTTCCAATTCTTCAAGTTCCTCGTCCATTTCCGGATATTCACCGACAATGTGATAGCTGTTTCCATCGTTTCCTGCTTCTAGTTTTCCTTCACTGCTGCAAAATAGCATATATGCGTCAAATCGATTGATTTCCCACTTTGAAAACACATGATTTTTCAATATTGTCTTTTCTACACCCAATCGATAACGATGTTCCTGATGGTATTGGTGCAGAAATACTTCTACCTGCTCCCACACGGTGTCTTCTACAAGATACGACCAATAGAATTTCCTGTTCTTTGTCTGAAATACCATACACTCTCGTTCTTTTTCAAGTTCATCCAGCAGTAGTTTCAACGTATTTTTTTCAATTTTACAGAATTGCCCGATTTCTTCCGGGCAAATCGGTTTTCCGGAATTCTGTATGACCTGTCTTAAAATTCTTTCGTCTTGATTATTCTCCTTGTTCCTCAGATAGCTGGTGACCTCCGGATCATTTCGCTTATGTTTTACAGCACATTCATCTAGTATGATTCCGCCGCCAATAATCTCAAGGGGCGAATAAAACCGAAGTACAAAGCGATCTCCCTTACGAACTGCCAGTTCTTCCTCCAAAATCAACTGTGCATACGCCTTCTCTCCTTTTTGAAGTTCATTTTTATCCAAAAGAACAATCCGGCTCACACATTCTGATGTTCCAATATAAAGATGCACACGGCTCTGATTCTTGATTTTCCGTTCCGTATCCGAGTCCATATGAATCACAACGTCCAGGCGATCTGCATTTCTGAGTGAATTCGGATATGCCACAACAACACCTCTTTTTATCGCATCCTTTTTCACACCGGAAAGCAGCATTGCACAGCGCTGTCCTGCAAATGCTTTGTCCACATTGTTTCCGTGAACCTGTATGCTTTTGATATAGGATTCCCTGCCGGATGGATATAGCATGACATCCGTTCCAACATGAAGGACACCTTCCAACAGTGTTCCTGCAACAACAGTTCCCAGCCCTTTCAGAGACATCACCCGGTCAACCGGAAGTCGACATCTTCCATCCGTGTCCCTGTTCCTCTCCATTTGGTTCGATGATACAGCAATCATTTCTTTTAACTGATCCATTCCAGTCCGATCCACAGATGAAACTCTAATGTATTTCCACTTTGCAAATATTGTTGTTGATAATTCCTGACGAATCTCGTCTTCCATCATATCAGCCCATTCCGGTTCGACAAGATCGCATTTCGTTAGCACAAGGATTCCCTGTCGGATGTTCAAATATCGCAGAATCTCCATGTGTTCTCTTGTCTGCGGCATGATTCCTTCATCCAACGCAATCACAAGCAGAACAAGATCCATTCCGCAGACTCCCGCCAGCATATTAGAAAGGAACTTCTCATGACCGGGAACGTCAATCACACCTGCCCTGCTGCCATTTGGCAGATCAAAGTAGGTAAACCCCAGGTCTATGGTAATTCCCCGTTTTTTTTCTTCTTTTAATGTATCGGTATCCCTGCCAGTCAGTGCGCGAATAAGTGCCGTCTTTCCATGATCGATATGCCCTGCAGTTCCTATGATTATATGTTCCATATTATTTTAACTGATCCTTTAATAACTTCGCTGCCCTGTCTAATTCTTCCGGAAATAGCGTACGCATATCCAATAACAGACCCTGATTCTCCACCCTGAGGATCAATGGCTCTTCCGCCTGATGCAGTTTACTTTGCACCTCGCCTGCCTGCATGCGGGCGTTCTCAATCCGCACACCAACGCTTGGCAGCACCTCCCCGGGCAACGAACCGCCGCCGGCTGCACTTTCACAGACAACCGTTCGAACATGATAATCCGACGGCAGACCTGCTAACTGCGCACAGAATCTGTCTGCTTTTTTCCGAAGCGCTTTCTCATCGGCTGTGAGCATCGAGAGAACAGGAATCTTGCTGATTGCGAACGAAAAATCCTGGTAAAGAGCAAATATTTCCTCCAGAATTGCAACCGTAAACTTGTCAACCCGCATCGCCCGTGTAAGTGGATGCTTCTTACAGAGATCCACCCATTTCCTTTTACCGACAATAATTCCCGCCTGTGGTCCGCCCAGAAGTTTATCTCCGCTAAAGGATACGAGATCTACCCCCGCCGCTAAACTATCCATAACCGTCGGCTCCCGCTTGATCCCGTAACGCGACAAATCAATCAGAACGCCGCTTCCCAGATCTTCCATTACCGGAATCTGATATTGCTGTGCCAGTGTAACCAACTCCTGCCGACTCACATTTTCGGTAAATCCTTCGATTCGGAAATTGCTGGTATGCACCTTAAGCAATGCTGCCGTGTTCTCCGTAAGAGCCTCTTCATAATCAGACAAACGAGTCTTATTTGTCGTTCCAACTTCCACACGATGACAGCCACTCTGATCCATGATATCCGGAATACGGAATTTGCCGCCAATCTCAATCTGTTCTCCGCGAGATACAATGATTTCTCTGCCCTGTCCCAGCGCGCTCATCATAAGCAGAACCGCAGCTGCATTGTTGTTCACTGCAAATGCAGCCTCTGCTCCCGTAATCTGGCAAATCATTTCCTCGAAATGTGCATACCGTTCTCCCCGTTCTCCAGACTGCAGGTTATATTCTAAATTCGTATACCCGGTCAGCTTCTGCATCGCACGCGTCACAATTTCTTCCGGAAGCGGTGCTCTGCCAAGATTCGTATGGAGAATTACCCCGGTCGCATTGATTACGCGCCGGAAATGACGACTCTGGGATTCTGCCAACGCTGTTTTGATATGAGAATGTAGATCCTGTAATTGCTGCATCAGCTCCGCCTCGGTATGCAGATGGGGAATCACTTCACGAATGCGTGAGATCTCCTGATTCACACAAACAGTGACCATCGATTTCCCATATTGCTCAACCTCATCCGAAAACTCTGTATCTATTAGAATATCTACCTTGGGCAGCCTTCGATACCAGCTATTTCGGTTCTCCATTTACATCCCTCTTGATTTCTCTGCACATGCTGTCATCGCTTCCATGATTGCACTGCGCATTCCTTTTTTCTCTAGCACTTCTACTGCCTGAATCGTTGTACCGCCCGGAGAACATACCTGATCCTTTAGTACTCCCGGGTGCAATCCTGTCTCAAGCACCATCTTGGCACTTCCATATACAGACTGCGCCGCAAATTCATAAGCTGCTGCGCGTGGAAGTCCTTCTGCAACTGCTGCATCCGCCATCGCTTCGATGAACATATAGACATACGCCGGTGAGCTTCCACTGACTGCAACCACCGCATCCATCATATATTCTTTGATTTCTTCTGCCTTTCCAAATGATGATAAAATTGCCATCACCATCTCTTTATCCGCATCTGTAATTGCTTCATTATAGCAGACAGCAGTCATCCCTTCTCCAACCAACGCCGGCGTATTTGGCATGGTGCGGACAACTTTCTTTCCAGCTCCAAGTATTGCAGTGATCCACTCCATTGTCTTTCCCGGTGCAATTGAAATTACAAGCTGGTCTGCCCTCACTTTTTCTGAGACTTCCTTTAATACTTCCTCATAGTACATTGGTTTGACTGCTAAAATCAGAACATCCACCTGTTCAGCCACCTCGGAGTTATGTAAGGTTGTCTTCACACCAAATTCTGCCTCCGCTTTCTGAATGGTTTCCTCATGTGCCGCTGAGATTATGACATCTTCCTTTGCAGCCATTCCATTCTTTAAAACACCTCCAAGAATTGCCTTAGCCATATTTCCAAACCCAATAAATCCTAATTTCATCTTTTTTCTCCTCTCAATTATTTTTATATTGTTTCAAGAAAAACTCTGCTCGGTACGATTGATGATCTCATCCTGCAATGCCCTGCTTAAATTGCGGAAATGATCGCTGTAACCCGCTACCCGTACAATGAGATCCTTGTAATCCTCCGGATGCTTCTGTGCCTCCAGCAGAATTCTGCGGTCCACTACATTGAACTGGATGTGATGTCCATCCATATTGAAGTAAGTCCGTACCAGATTCCCCATCTGGGTCAATCCCGCCTCGCCTGCAACCACGCCTGGCGTGAACTTCTGGTTCAGAAGTGTTCCACCGGTACGAAGATGATCCATCTTCGCGCATGAGTTCACAACGGCAGTCGGTCCATGCACATCTGCACCCTTCTCCGGGGAAATTCCCTCTGAGATAGGCACATGCGCAAGTCGCCCATTTGCACTCGCTCCCATCACCTCGCCAAAGTATACATGGCATGTCGTTGGCAGCATGTCAATCTGGTAAGTTCCCCCCAGCATATTCGGCCGTCCGACAACAAGGTTTGCATATGCACCGAACACCTGGCTCATAATTGCATCCGCATAGTCATCATCATTTCCATACTTCGGTGTATGATTCTTCACAAGATTCCACGTCTGCTCATGCCCGTTGAAATTATCTTTCAATGCCTGCATCAGTTCTTCCATTGAAAACTTATTCTTATCATACACATTATAACGAATTGCCGCAAGTGAATCTGTAACAGTTCCAATCCCTGTTCCCTGAATATATTTTGTATTATAGCGCGCTCCGCCGCCGTTATAATCCTTCCCTTTGGAAATGCAGTCGTAAACAATCGTCGATAAAAACGGAACCGGCATATACTTTTCATAGATTTTCTCTATCACGTTATTTCCGGCTATCTTGATATCAATGATATAGGTCATCTGCTTTTCAAAGGCATCCCACAGCTCTTCATAGCTCTTAAAATCTGTGGCATTTCCGAGTTTTGGCCCGATCTGCTTTCCGGAAACAGGATCTAAACCGTCATTTAAAGTCAGCTCCAGAATCTTCGGAATATTTAAATATCCTGTCAGAATATAGCACTCGCTTCCCCACGCACCGGTCTCCACACATCCGCTGGAGCCGCCCTTTCTTGCATCTTCCAGTGATTTTCCTGCATTTAATAATTCCTGAATAATTGCTTCCGTGTTATAAAATGCCGGCTGTCCCCAGCCTTTTCTAGATATCTCACATGCTCTTTTCAAAAACCGATCCGGTGTCTTTCGACTGATCTGCACATTCGAGCTGGGTTGAAGAAGCTTCATCTCATCCATACAGTCCAGAATCAGATAGCTCACTTCATTGACTCCATTACTGCCATCCGGTTTAATGCCACCAGTGTTAATGTTCGCAAAATCCGTGTACGTTGCCGACTCCTTCAGCGTAATTCCAACCTTCGGAGGTGCTGGCTGATTATTGAACTTTATCCACAGACATTCTAACAATTCCAATGCTTTTTCATCATCCAGCCGCTCTGCTCCCACATCTTTTTCATAGAATGGATATAAGTGCTGATCCAATCTTCCCGGTGAGTACGCATCCCATGGATTCAGCTCTGATGTCACAGAAAGATGCACGAACCAGTATGTCTGAATCGCCTGCCAGTATGTCTTTGGCTTATGTGCTGGCACAACTCTGCAGTTCTCAGCAATCTGAAGTAATTCACATTTCCTCTTCTTATCTTCTTCTGCATCTGCCATCTCTTCTGCTAACAAGGCATAACGCGCGCCCAAAAGCATGATTGCATCACACGCCTTTGCCATTGCCCGCAGCTCATCCCTCTTATCTGATGCCTGAATATCATGCAGAAAATCCAAATTCTCAATGGTATCTTCAATCTCCGCTTTGATTTCTGCAAATCCTTTGTAATAGAATTTATCTGCACCAGCCGTATGACCCGGTCCACGCTGTTCCATGAATTCCGTAAATAATCCATTTTCATAACAGCAGCGCCACTCATCAGTCATACTGCTTACGATCTTGTGGCGAATAGAACGCTTCTCCCAATAGGGAATAATTACATTTTTCTGATATTCAAAATCTTCGTCATTTACTTGAAAGCGAATCAGTTCTCGATCATTCATCATATGCATATCATCGAGTGTATGGCAGCATAGTTCTGGAAATGTCAGTGCATTTAAAGGTGCTTTTCCCTTTTCCCCTACAATCAGTTCTCCCTCCCCGATGTGTAATGTCTTCTGCGCAAAATAATCATAGAGAACCTGTGCCCGCAGTTCCGGAATCGAAAGTTCACCTTCGTATCGCTTATAAGTCTCTGTCTCGATCTTTGCCCGCTCCATATCGAGACACGGCTGCGTCTCTACACTTTCCTGTCTCAGCTTCTGAATCCGCTCATTCATTCCACGTTTTTCCATATGTTCATCCTTTCTCATCCACCAATCTGCACCTGTGGATATCCTGCTTGCTGAAATAATGCTTTCCAGTGCTCTAATTCTTCTGTATCCGGCTTGTGAAACAGTTCTCCCTGATATGCTATGCCAAGCCTCGCATACTTTGCACTTCCTGTATTATGATAAGGAAGAAGACAAATTTTTTCTGCCTGAATCCGTCTCTCCCGAATAAATGAAATAATATCCTGCATCGCATCGTCAGATCCATTCACTTCCTTTACCACCGGAATTCGAATGTAAATTCTGGCTCCTGCCATACTTAATTTTTCTAAATTTGTCAAAATCTTTTCGTTGGATACGCCTGTATATTTTACATGAAGCTGTTCATCCATCACTTTGATATCATATAGAAATGTATGTACAAAGGGAAGAATTCTCTCGAAGTTGTCCCATGCGGTCAGACCGCAGGTATCAATCATGCAGTCAATCCCAAATCGGTTCAGTTTTTTCAAAAGCTTTAACACAAACTCAATGTCTGCCGCCATTACCTCGCCCCCTGATAAGGTAACTCCTCCACCGGACTCCTGATAGAACATCTCATCTTTGCATGCTTCATCAAACAGCTGTTTTACCGTATACGCTCTTCCACTGATTTCTCTCAGACTCTGAAAACAGAATTCCTCACAACTGCCACATCCGCTGCACATATCCCGATTCGTATATGCTTTCTTATCTCTCAAGGAAATTGCACGCGATGGACAGGTAATCTCACACGCTTCACATCCGGTACATTTCCCCTGATTATCTAATAGCTGTGGCAAAAAACACTGCGACTCGGGGTTATGACACCACTGGCAGTGCAATGGACAACCTTTAAAAAATATGGTGGTTCGAATTCCATCTCCATCATGGATACAATATCTCTGAATATCTGTAATCAGGCAAGTCTCTTTCATATTTCCACACCTCAATGTTCGACAGAAGTCGAGAATACAATCATCATCCCAAAAAAAGGCGTACCCCATATCCGGGATACGCCTTTGCATCTTTTTTATGTTTTTCAGTTTAACACTGACAAATTCACATGTCAATACAGACTTTTCGAACTACAATCCAGACAAAGCAACGCAAAACCCTCGGTACTATCGGATACCGAGGGTTTTGTTTGTTTTATAGTTATCTAAAGGAATGAGAGTAAAGTTGACATTATCTCAAATGTCTAAACTTTATGAGGGGGGATAGTTGTTTATCAACTATCTAAGTACAAGTATACGCACCAATTGTGACAAGAATATGGCGAAGACATGAAAGAAAAGAAAAATTTATTAACAAAAAATAAATCAATTCTAACCAAATTATTTTTTCATTGCTTTTAGACGTATTTTCTCTTCCTCACTCACGCGTCGGGACTCTGTAATCTTCTGAATTCCTTTGTTGTATGACCAGATATCCATCTGTGTCTGTTCCAGAAATGTGTTCGTCTTTTCGGGAAACTTGATATAGCATTCGCATAGTGTCCATGCAACCGCCATCTTTACATAATAGCCTTCATGCTTTATAGACTCCAGCACCGAAAGTACATCATCAATATGTGCTGCATCTACATAATGATCCAGCAGCGCAACCACTCCAAACCGAACCTCATATTCATTCTCAGAGATTAAATAGGGCGCAAGGAATTCCCGTACACGCTCCTGATTCTTTTTGATGAATTTCATACCCATAACCGGTGAATCACATGTTGCCCAGCTATTAATCTTCGGAACAAATTTTGCAAGATATGTAAGTCTTGTCTCGATATCTGTATTGAGATAGCCAAGTACCAGCCCCTGGAGCATAATCTCTTCATTGTACTCGCCCCACGCATATTCCAGATAACTTTTCCAGTCCTCTTTTGCGAGCTCTTTTGCAAATTCCCGCATCTTTGGAATCCGCACGCCAATGATCTGCTCAATACCCGGACAGAGATTCTGATGGAAGGACTGATATTTCTCGTCCGCCAGTTCAAATAAATGTGCTCTGATTTCCTCGTTTGTCATCTCATAATCCCCAATCTATAGATTTCTCACCTTGAAGTCTCTCTCCGCTTCCCGTCTCTGATCCTTCTTTGCAATATCGTCCCGCTTATCATAGAGCTTCTTACCTTTTGCAAGACCGACTTCGACCTTCACAAGACTACCCTTGAAATATACCTTCAAAGGTACAATCGTAATTCCTTTTTCCTTGGTCTTCCCAAGAATCTTGTCGATTTCCTTCTTGTGCAGTAATAATTTGCGCACACGAAGTGGATCCTTATTCATAATATTTCCTTTTTCATATGGGGAGATGTGCATACCGTACACCCACATCTCGCCATTCTCGATTCTAATAAACGCTTCTTTGATACTGCACTGTCCCATACGGAGCGACTTTACTTCGGTTCCGTGAAGCACAATCCCGGTCTCATATTTCTCTTCGATAAAATAATCATGGTATGCTTTTTTATTGTTGGCAATTAACTTGCCGTCTGTCTTTGCAATTTTCGCCATGTCCGTGTTCTCCTTCTTCCTCAGCTTCATCAGCGAACTCGAAATCAATCGTGCGCTGTAATTTATCAACGCCAATGAGACGCACCAGTACCTTCTCGCCCAGCTTGTAAATCTTATTCGTTCTCTCGCCAATCAATTCGTATGTCGCTTCGATATATTGATAATGATCATCCTTCATGTTGACCACATGAACAAGACCCTCGACTGTATTTTCCAGTTCAACATAGGCACCCCATTTAGTAATACTTGAGATGACACCGTCAAACACCTCACCGATATGGTCCTGCATATATTCTACCTTTTTCAATTTGATTGTCTCACGCTCAGCTTCTTCCGCACGGCGTTCCATCTGGCTTGCCTGCAGCGTCACATCCGGCAGAATCTTCTCATAATGTTCCATGCGATTCTCTTTCATCCGTCCGCGAAGTGTCTCCTTGATAATTCTGTGAATCTGCAAATCCGGATAACGCCGGATCGGTGATGTGAAATGTGTATAATATCTTGCCGCAAGACCAAAATGTCCGCTGTTCTCCGGTGTATATCTTGCCTGTTTCATCGAGCGGAGTGCCAGTCTTGTAATCAATGGTTCCTCTGGCGCACCTTCCACATTTGCAAGGAGCTTCTGTACCTCTTTCGGGCTGACTTCATTTGCGCCCACATGAATGTGATACCCGAAGTTATTGATAAATGTACTGAGTGTCTTAATCTTCTCTTCATCCGGTGCCTCATGCACACGGTATACAAACGGAATCTCTCTCCAGAAAAATTCTTCTGCAACCGTCTCATTCGCAAGCAGCATGAAGTCTTCAATGATCTTCGTTGCTACATTGCGGTCGTACGGCTTGATATCGATGGGATATCCATCCTCGTCTAAGATCACCTTTGTCTCTGGGAAATCAAAATCAATGGAGCCGCGCTTGTGCCTTGCTTCTCTAATGATTGCCGATAGTTCCTGCATCAACCGAAACATAGGAACACACGCCTCATAACGCCGCATCTCATCTGCATCCTGATCCACCAGAATTTTTGCGACACTCGTATATGTCATACGCTCGTCCACATGAATCACCGTCTCTGCCATCTCATGATCCGTTACATTTCCACTTTTGTCCACATGCATAATACAGCTCAGCGCAAGCCTGTCTTCCCCTGCATTCAAGGAACAGATACCGTTCGACAGCTTGTGTGGCAGCATCGGTATAACACGATCCACCAGATACACGCTGGTTCCGCGCGCCAACGCCTCCCGATCCAGTGCACTGTTCTCCTGTACATAATTCGACACATCCGCAATATGAACACCAAGCTGATATCCATCGCCATCCCGGACAAGGGAAATCGCATCATCCAAATCTTTTGCGTCCTCTCCGTCAATCGTAACCATCTGCCAGTCGCGGATATCCTTGCGTCCAGCCATATCTGCAGTGCTTACCTCGCTCGGCATACGCCCCACCTGATTCATGATCTTTTCCGAAAATTCTACCGGAAGATCATAACCTTTTACAATCGACATGATGTCCGTTCCAGGATCATTAATATGTCCGATAATCTCAATTACTTTTCCTTCCGGTTTCGTATTTCCATTGCCATACGAGGTTAATTCGATGAGTACCTTATGTCCGGTAACTGCGCCCTTCGAGCATTCATTTGGAATATAGATGTCTTTCGTAAAACGCTGGTTATCCGGCTTTACAAATCCAAAATTCTTATTTTTCTGATAAAGACCAACCATTGTCGTTGTTCCGTGCTCGATAATCTTTAAAATCTTGCCCTCTGCACGTTTTCCTTCCGGTGAGTTCTTAATCATCACTTCGACTTTATCCCCCTGGAATGCGCCATTTGCATCATCTGCGGAAATGAAGATGTCATCTGTGTTCTCATCCTCCAGAATCACAAACCCAAACCCTCTGGCATTTGCCTGATACATTCCAATCAAATGCTTCGACTCGCCTTTGACATATTTGCCCTTTTTCGAGAGCGTAATCTTCCCATCCGCTACCAGCGAATCCAACACAGCACGAAGCGCGCTCCGCTGATCTTTTGGTACCTGCAGAATCAAGGCCATCTCCTTTACCTTCATCGGTATATACAAATCATCGCAAATAAAATCATAGACGATTTTCTTTTGCTTTTCAAATCCTTTATCCATTTTCCCTCCAATTAAGAAAAAGCACTCTATTTACATAGAGTGCTCTAAAATCATCATCTTCATGCGTTAATTGAGTACACCAAGGTTCAGCACCAAAGCTAATACCATAAATAAAATGGCCAAAAACTTTGTAGACTTAACAAGTGCACCTTCCATCGAACGTCCTTTGTTCTGTCCCCAATAAGTATCAGCCGCTCCGCTGATTGTTCCAAGTCCTGCTGACTTGCCTTCCTGAAGAAGAATAATCGCTGATAATGCGATACAATCTATTACAAAAATGATCGTTAATACAATTTTTAAAATCTGCATCCCTTTACACCTCCTGTGAATAAGCATAGATAAGTTTAACATAGGAAATGGAAATATGCAAGTGATTTTACAGTTGTTCTTCTATTCTGAGTAGCTGATTGTATTTCGCCACTCTCTCCGCACGACATGGCGCACCTGTCTTGATCTGTCTTGCGTCTGTCGCAACTGCCAGATCCGCAATAAACGTATCTTCTGTTTCTCCCGAACGATGAGAAATGATGGTTCGATAGCCTGCTTTTTTCGCCATATGAATTGCATCCAATGCTTCGCTGAGGGTCCCAATCTGATTCACTTTAATCAGGATTGCATTTGCCGCGCCCATAGAAATCCCTTTTTTCAGCCTCCGCACATTTGTAACAAAAAGATCATCCCCGACAAGCTGAATCTCCTCACCAAGTAATTCTGTCATCTTTTTCCAGCCTTCCCAGTCTTCTTCATCTAGCGGGTCTTCAATGGAACAGATTGGAAATTCTGATGCCAGTTCTTCATAATATTCAATCAGCTCTTCTGCCGAACGAATCACCTGATGTCCCTGCATTTTACTCTCGCCCGGAAATACATATTTCTTGAAATCCGAGTCATATAATTCAGAAGCTGCCACATCCATTGCAAATACGATATCTTCTTCCAGTTCATAGCCTGCGGCTTTCACCGCGTCCGACAAGAATTTCAATGCTTCTCTCGTATTGGGAATATCTGGCGCAAATCCGCCTTCGTCACCAACCGCTGTGCTAAGCCCCTGCTCACTCAGAAGTCGTTTTAACTCCTGATAGATTTCCGCACACATGCGCAGTCCCTCTTTGAAGCTGTCCGCTCCAACCGGCATAATCATGAACTCCTGAATATCCAGTGTGTTTGCCGCATGCACACCTCCATTGATGACATTCATCATCGGAACCGGCATCTTGCCCTTGTGCATTCCACCGATATACGCGTAGAGTGGAAGCTGAAGTGCATCTGCTGCCGCTCTTGCCGCCGCCATCGAAATCCCAAGAATTGCATTTGCTCCATAGCCACTTTTGTTCTCCGTACCATCTGCCTGAATCATGATCTGATCAAGTTCTCCCTGATCTAATACATTGCACCCGATAATTTCTTTCGCCAGTTCATTATTCACATGATCAACTGCCTTCTGCACTCCTTTGCCGTGATATCGTTTTTGGCCATCCCGAAGTTCTACCGCCTCGAATTTTCCTGTGGAGGCTCCTGACGGAACCGCTGCTCTGCCTACATATTTTTCGCCGGCTAACAACTCTACTTCTATGGTTGGATTTCCTCTGGAATCTAATATTTCTCTTGCGTACACATCTGTAACCGGAATTACTTTCTGCATGATGCGTATTTCCTCCTTTTCATTGCATTTTCATGAAACTAGTATGACCGTTTCCTCTTAAAAGTATGTGAAAAAATGCACTCCTGTGGTATACTAAAAAAATCGAAGGAAAAGAGAGGTTATTTAAAATGAAAAAAATAGTTTCAAGCTTGCCATTTAGGCTCCTGTTAGGTGTTGTACTTGGTATTATCATTGGTCAGTTTGCCGGCGAAAATGTAATGAACATTGTTGTAACGGTAAAATATGTATTAGGACAGGTAATTACATTCTGCGTACCACTGATTATCATCGGTTTTATTGCCCCTTCTATTACAAAACTCGGAAACAATGCTTCCCGTATGCTTGGGATTGCAGTAACAATCGCCTATGTATCTTCCGTACTTGCTGCGCTTTTATCCATGGCTGCAGGTTTCGGACTGATCCCACATTTATCTATCGCAACAGAAGTTGACGGATTGAAAGAACTTCCGGATGTCATCTTCGAACTTAGTATTCCCCAGATTATGTCTGTGATGAGCGCACTTGTCTTTTCAGTCTTAGTCGGACTTGCTGCAACCTGGACAAAAGCTGTTACGATCACGAAGGTTCTTGATGAATTTCAGAATATTGTACTTGCAATTGTATCGAAGGTAATTATTCCACTTCTTCCAATCTTTATTGCATTTACATTCTGTGGTTTGTCGTATGAGGGAACCATTACGAAGCAGCTTCCGGTCTTTCTTGAGGTTATTGTTATCGTGATGATCGGACATTTCATCTGGCTCGCAGTACTCTATGGTGTTGCAGGAGCATACGCAGGTGTAAATCCACTTCAGGTCTTGAAATACTACGGTCCAGCCTATATCACTGCTGTTGGAACCATGTCTTCTGCTGCCACGCTCGCAGTTGCCCTTGAAGGCGCAAAGAAGGCTGAACCGCCGCTTCGCGATGATATGGTAGATTTCGGAATTCCACTCTTTGCGAATATTCATCTGTGTGGCTCTGTATTGACAGAAGTATTCTTTGTCATGACAATTTCTAAGATTCTTTACGGAAGTATTCCTTCTGTTGGGACAATGGTTCTCTTCTGCCTGTTACTTGGTGTGTTTGCAATCGGAGCCCCTGGTGTTCCCGGTGGAACTGTTATGGCTTCCCTCGGACTCATCACAGGAATTCTTGGATTTGACGAAGCCGGAACTGCTCTCATGCTAACTGTCTTCGCTCTTCAGGATAGTTTTGGAACCGCTTGTAATGTAACCGGAGACGGCGCATTAACATTGATCCTGACCGGATATGCGAATAAACATCATATTGAAGATCATGCAGTTACAAATGTGGAGTTGTAACTTCATAGATGCCCGAACCGATTGGAATCCATCTGTAAAAACTGAGAGCACTGTGACGATGAAGGTCGCAGCGCTCTCAGTTTTTCTTTTCATTCATCCTGCTATCGTGGTTCATAATGATCCTTTGATCTTACTACGCTAAATATCTCCTCACCCATAAATGAATAGGTCAGATAACTGTCTCCATATAGAAATTCCAAATTCTCCAGCTTAGCTGTCTCCCACTCACGCTCCGCCTCTCCATATACTGCCTTCAGATTCTCAATTGCCTCTTCTTTCGTCACATTGCGCGAGACCGTATCGTCACCTACCGGACTCTCTGCGTGTACCTCGTACAGACCCTCTGTTTCACTGCAGCGCAGCATCAATCTCCCATTATTGGTCAATCGAAATAGTCTATCTCCATTGCCAGAGGGATTTTCCACATATTCAGCTCCGTTCTTTTTCAAATATGTAATCAGATCCTCTGCACTCATTCCCAATGAATACTGATAGAAATTCGTATTAATATCCTCTATATACCTGAGATTATCCGCTGCCGGGAGTTCATGTAATGATGTCTGTTCTTCAACATCGCTCACATAATAATCCCTCTGCTTTGTAGCTATTCTCACAATATCTTCCGGATGATCCAAAGCAATGACATATTCGCTTGTACCGGACATATCCTCCTCGGTGCTGTGCATTGGAAGATCCGCTTTCCAAGTCGACAAGAATTCAACTGTGCTGCCATCCGCATAAAGAATCTCTGCATCAGATATTCCCTGCTCCAGATCTAATCGATCTGTACGCAGTCCTGTCGCTGATATCGATATAGTTCCTGCCGTCTGACTATTGGTCAGGCAGATATTCATCTCATCAACTTCAGGCGTCAGCCCAAACTCAAGAACATCTTTATCCTGCTCTACATCTTTGACTTTCAACTGAATACTCTTGATATCTTTTGAAGTCGATGTGAAATCAACTGCCAGCATCTGTTCATGACTTTTATACTGGATTTGATATACCATTCCGGGAAGTTCTGCTCCACCACTATACAACTTCAACTGATATGGTCCATCATCAATCAGATTTCCACCATCCTTGTTCGCATCTTCTCGTGTTAAGAATAATTTTTCAAACCCACCGTGGTTATTATCAATGGATAATTCTACATATCCCGTATGTGTAGCTGGACTGTATATCGCTTTCTTAGTGGAAATGTCATACACATCAAATTTAATCGTATCCTTATCGCTGTGGTGAAATATAAATAATGTTATTGCAGCAAGGATCATCACCACTACAATTATGATGCTTGTACAAATAAGCGTTCTCTTTTTCATAACATTATATCCCAAATTCTTTGAATAATTGTCTGCGGAATTCTTCATCTTCTACTGCTTTTACAAGATCCTCTGTTCTCTGGTTCTCTATCAACTTTTGCGTGAGTTTTGCGTATCGCGCTTCACCATAATGAGTTGCCGCGCTTAATTCACTCTCATAGCGCAAGCGCCCTTCAATACGCTGCTGCTCTTTTTCATCTTCGGTTAATTGCTTTAATGTTACAATTCCCTCTTTGATTGATTCATTCTTCTCTGCCAACATAAACACTTCCTCCCACGTTGTTGCTTTAAAGAGCTGTGCCCAATGATAGTCCTCATCGGCAAGATACTCCGCTGAGACGGATGGATTTCAACCAGTCTGCCTCTAAATATTACAACGCTTTCATCCGCTCAATCGCAGCTACCGTATTCTCGTAAGTTCCAAATGCGGTCAGTCTGAAGTATCCTTCTCCACTTGGACCAAATCCTGATCCCGGCGTTCCAACTACATTTGCCTTTTCCAGCAGATAATCAAAGAACTCCCATGAAGTCATCTGATCCGGTGTTTTCAGCCAGATATATGGGGCATTCACTCCGCCTGAGACTGTATAGCCTGCATTTTTCAGACCTTCATAAATGATCTTCGCATTCTTCATGTAATAACCAACCTGCTCTTTGAGCTGTGCTTTTCCAGCTTCTGAGTATACCGCTTCGCCCGCTCTCTGAATGATGTATGGAGCTCCATTGTATTTTGTACCGTGACGTCTTGCCCAAAGGGAATGCAGGGTTGTATCACCCGATTTTAAATCTTTTGGAATTACAGTTGCACCAAGACGAACACCCGTAAATCCGGCATTTTTAGAAAAACTGCGAAGTTCGATCGCACAGGTTCTTGCACCTTCACACTCATAAATCGTATGTGGTACATTCTCTTCTGAAATATACGCCTCATAAGCTGCATCATAAATAATAACAGCACCAACTTTATTCGCATAGTCCACCCACATCTGCAATTCATCTGTTGTGATGGTGGATCCGGTTGGATTATTCGGGAAACATAAATAAATGATATCCGGAACTTCTTTCGGAAGCTCTGGCGCAAAATTAGTTGCTGCCGTACATGGCATATAAATAACATCACTCCAGATTTCTTTTACAGGATCATAGGTTCCTGTACGTCCTGCCATTACGTTCGTATCCACATAGACCGGATAAACAGGATCGCAGACTGCAATCTTGTTATCTGTGCTAAAGATTTCCTGAATATTGCCGGAATCACATTTCGCTCCATCTGATATAAAGATTTCATCTGCAGCAATATCGCATCCGCGAGCTTTATAATCATGATCAGCCATCGCGCTGCGAAGGAATTCATATCCTAGATCCGGGGCATAGCCGTGGAATGTCTCTGCATTTCCCATCTCATCTACAGCACCATGTAATGTTTCAATAATCGCCGGGGCGATCGGCTGTGTTACATCACCAATTCCAAGACGAATGATCTGTTTGTCTGGATTTGCCTCGGTAAACGCCGCTACTTTTTTTCCGATCGTAGAAAATAAATAACTTCCCGGCAACTTTAAATAATTATCATTAATTTTAAACATCTTCCTAATTCTCCTTTAAAAAAATTTATTACAACTCCATTTCCCCATCAAATACAACTGCGGCAGGCCCTGTCATAAAAACTCTGTTCATTTCACGGTTCCACTCAATCAAAAGATCACCACCAAGCAGTTGTACCGTGACCTTATCTTCTGTCAATCCATTCAAAATACAGGCAACTGCTACTGCACACGCACCTGTTCCGCAGGCAAGCGTCTCGCCTGAGCCGCGTTCCCAGACTCTCATCTGAACTGTATTTCGATCAATCACACGGACAAATTCCGTATTAATGCGTTTTGGGAATCTTTCATGATTCTCAAATTTCGGTCCAAGCTTCTCAATCTCCAAAGCTGTAACATCGTCCATATATACGACATCATGAGGATTCCCCATGGAAACACCTGTCATATGATACTCCGCACCGTCTACCATAATTGCTTCATCTATCACCTGCTCATTGTCGGAAAGGATCTGAATCTCCGACGCTTTCAAAATCGGCTGTCCCATATCAACTTTCACGAGAACAACCTTGCCGTCTTCCACGGTAAGATCCAGATATTTAATGCCTCCCAATGTCTCAATTGTGATTTCTTTTTTGGTTGTCAACCCATAGTCGTATACATATTTTGCAACGCATCGGATTCCATTTCCACACATCTCGCTTCGGGATCCATCCGCATTGTACATTGCCATCTCAAAATCAGCCACCTCCGACGGGTTAATCAGAATCAATCCATCGGAACCGATCCCGAAATGTCTGTCGCTCACCCTGACGGCAACTTCTTTCGGGTTCTCCAGACGCTGTTTTGTGCAGTCTACATATACATAATCATTTCCGATGCCCTGCATCTTTGTAAATTTTAATTTCATTCCCGCAAACTCCTATTCTACCATAATTGTCAGCACCATCTGTGCTGTTTCAACAATATTGGTCCCGCTGTCCATACTGCGCTTCTGCAAATATTTATGTGCCTCTTCTTCTGACATATTGTTGCGCTGCATTAGAAGTGCCTTCGCCTTGTCAATCACGGCCTTTTGCTCTGGTGTACGATTTTTGAGTACTTCTCTGCGTTTCTTTTTTCTTCGATACATGTTCTGCTGCATCATATCGAGTGTATTCATCAAATCATATACCTTAATCGGCATCGAAAGGCCTACAACACCTTCTTCTAATTGTCCTTCCACCCACTTATCACGGGATGCAATCAAAAGCATCTCGATATAAGGCGGAAGATATTCACGCATTTCATTATACAACATGTCCGGCATTTTGTAACCGCATACTACAATACCTTCATTTAGATCATCAGCCAGGTGTATCGCCTGTGCAGCACTGGTACAGACACCTGTAACGTCCATTCCACTACGCACCAATAAATTTCGAATATTCGTTGCGTTTTCCTTCTTTGGAAATACCACAATGATATTACTCACACTTACACCTCCTGTGTATTGAGCCTCTACTATTATCTAGTTGCCTCTTTTCTACACAGTCGTGCATCATATTTTATACAAATAACGTTCGATTTCCCATTGTGAAACGTAAGAATTGTATGTTTGATAATCTTTTTTCTCTGCCTCTATCAACAATTCCGATAAATCATCTCCGAGCACCTGCTTAATAAATTCATCCTTTTCCAGTTCCCTTGCCGCTTCGAGCAAACTGACTGGAAGTGCTTCAATTCCAAGTGCTTTTCGCTCTGCATGGCTCATCTGAAAGATGTTCTGATCCACACTTTCCGGTGGCAGGATTTCATTTTCAATCCCATCAAGGCCTGCCGCCAAACAAACTGCGATTGCAAGATATGGATTTGCTGCCGCATCCGGACTGCGAAGTTCAATGCGAACGCCGCCACTTCCCAATGCAGGAACGCGCACTAATGGAGTTCTGTTCTTTGCCGACCATGCAATATGAACCGGTGCTTCATATCCCTGCACAAATCGTTTGTAAGAATTCACTGTCGGATTCGCAATCGCCGTGATTGCCTTGATATGTTTCATCAATCCTCCCAGAAAATAGTACCCCTCCTGACTCAGTCCATTCTTATCGCTTAAATCTTCGAACATGTTTTTTCCGTTCTTGCTGAGTGACAAATTCAGATGCATGCCGGAGCCCTGCTGATCCTGCTTTGGTTTAGGCATAAATGTAGCATAAAGGCCATGACGTTTTGCAATCGTCTTAACTACCAATTTAAATGTCATAATATTGTCTGCCGTCTGAAGAGCTTCATCATATCTAAAATCGATCTCATGCTGTGCCGGTGCCATCTCATGATGAGACGCTTCAATATCAAATCCCATATCCTCCAGCGTAAATATCATATCTCTTCTCGCATTTTCACCGTAATCTAATGGTCCGACATCAAAATATCCGCCCTTTTCGTGAGAGACTGTTGTCGGTTCTCCATCCTCACCCGTGTGAAACAAGAAAAACTCACATTCCGGTCCGACATCAAAACGGTATCCTTTTTCTGCAGCTTTTTCGATTGTTTTCTTTAATATATAACGGGGATCACTGTCACATGGAGTTCCATCCGGCTTGTATACATCGCACAATAATCGAGCTACCTTTCCCTGCTGTGGTCTCCATGGGAATATCTCGAATGTATCCAGATCAGGTCTTAAAAACATATCTGACTGTTCAATACTTGCAAATCCTTCGATGGCCGAACCATCAAACATGCATTCCCCATCCAATGCTTTTTCCAAATGTCTTACAGTAACAGCAATATTTTTTAACGTTCCAAAAATATCCGTAAATTGAAGACGGATGAATTCCACATCCTCCTCCTGGACCAAACGCAAAATATCTGCCTTTGTGTATTTGCTCATCTTTTTCCTCCTTTATTTACATACCAATTACTCATTTCCATTCGGTTAAAATTTAAAAAAGAGCGCTCTCAACCAAATGAAAACGCCCTTGTTTACTCAAGTATTATATGAAAAATATATCTTCTTGTCAATAATTTGCTATTGTATTGTATTTATTTTATGCTGCAACGGATATTCTCTTCACTGCAACAAGCAATGCTTTTCCTAACGCAGTTACTAAGATTGCTGCTGCAATTGCCTCTGGAATCCCAGACGCTGTCACAGTTCCCATAATCAGTCCCCATACTGCGGTAACCGCCACCTCTTTTGCTGCCGCATACTGCTGTGCAAACAGGAAGTAAATACTTCCCATTACGGTCACTGTATTAACCATTGATCCTACAAATCCTGTAATTGGTAATGCCGCTAATGTGTTCAGCTTCCACTTCTTAAGCAGAATCCATAGCCAGCCTGCTACCACACCGATTAGAATTCGGCATCCAACTGAAATCCAAATTGCTTTTGCCACACCGCCAAAGCCTGTTGTGCTCAAAAATGGCGAAAAAGCAAAAGATAATAATGTAGGAGCCATTGTGTTGCTAATGAGCGAGCATATACCGAATACGCCGCCTAGAATTGCTCCTGCCATAGGTCCAAATAAAATCGCACCTACGATGACCGGGATATGTACCGTTGTCGCCTTAATAATCGGAAGCTGAATCATGCCGAGCGGTGTATTCGCAAGGACAATGATAATCGCTGCCATAAGTGCAACACTAACCATCCAACGAGTGTCTTTTTTTTGTGTCTTCATGTTTAATTTTCCTCCTTGTTATCGTTCCCACTTGAGTCGGATACAATACCAAGTTAGTGTATCATATGGATGGTCGTTTTTCAACAGATTTAGTACTGATTTTATACTAATGGCTCGGTATACTGATCAAAAGTATCCAGGAGTTCAAACGCTTCATCCTGAGTACATGAAACGATTGTCAGTTTTCCAAGATCGCCCATATCAAGTGTAAAGGTATCATCCCCATTATCTTCAACTGTGAATGTCAATGAGGTCTCACTGGTCTCATCCGTAATGGTTAAGCCATTTTCATCCTCTGTCACTTCTCCAACAAAACTAATTGACTCATTCGTTTCTGGATCGGCCACACCTAACACTGCAAAATTAATGTCCTCATCGGACACAAAAACTGCAACTTCATCAGCTTCTGATATTCCCTGGTAGCAGACTGTCAGCGTATCCGAATATTCATACCATGGATTTTCACTTGCTTCCTCGTCTGTGTCTTCAGCCTCTTTTTTGTCCTCTGTCTTTGTTGATGAAGTGTCACTTTTAGACGAATCTGAACCACCACATGCTGCAAGCGATGCTGATAAGAGACATGCCATCATAATTGCTAATACCTTTTTCTTCATAATAATAATTTCCTCCTTAGTTTTCATATAATTACCGAGTAGATAATATCATGACAAGTCCCTTTTGTAACCCACCCCGTTGGGTAGTTTTTTCTTCTGCTTCATTTTAAAACATTCCAAGTTCTTTCGCTTTGCGAACGGCTTCTGCCCGGTTTTTCACCCCCAGCTTCCTATATATATTTCTGTTATGATATTTTAATGTGTTATATGAGATGTGATATGTATCACAAATATCCGCGGAGGCACTGCCCACACAAAGAAGTTGAAAAATTAGATTTTCCATTTTTGTAAGTGGTTCCATCAGCTGGCCTCGCTCTTTTAAATAGTTCGGATAAAATGTTGCCATTCTATCGTTTTCCGCTAACACATGGGTCGAATAGCTTTCCTCCCACTCCAGTTGTTCTGATTCCATCAATAAAGAACGTATCGCAATTCCCTCCCGCGAAATGATCTGTGTGAATTGATACTCTTGAGCCTTACTGATGGCCATTTGAAGGATATCCTCCCAATTCGTCCTTTGAAGTCGATACAGTACGATTGCCTTGAGCAGTTGATTTTGAATCCCATAGATTGTTCGTGCGTATCCTTCAAAATATACCTGAAGACGCTCAATTAATTTTATTGCATCCTCATACTGCCCCATCACCATATATACGCGAACCTTTATCATATAGCGATATCGTTCCAACACGAAAAATTCATGATTCTCATTTAGTGCTTCGTCTTTCATCCATTCCTCGATTGACAATTCTTCATCTATATCTGTATCACCCGCTTGAAGCTTCAACCATACACGCATCGCATCTATATTAGGAATCAATCGTCCTGCATCTTCTGCCAAAGCTTTTTCACGAAATTCCAGCAAGAGCCTCTGAGCCATCTGGGGCTGGCAATGACTAATATGTAACTTTACCATCACACCAATTGCCACAAAACACATTTCTATTTTGCCTTTCATATCTGCCAACGAATAGCCATTATTCAGAAGAGTCATGATTTCATAGTTATCCGGATTGGTTTGACCTTCAAAACTTTTTTCAAAAAAACTCTCTGCAAGTGAGATATTTACGAGTCCCGGAAAATCTTTTCCGAGTAAAATTTCAACAGGCTTCTTCATAATAATAGCCAGCTTCCTGTCACTTTTACTCCATTCGCAAAAGTCTAATCCACCATTCATAATGGAAGGCTGATTACTTGTAACTGAAAACTCTGGCATTTGAAGTTCTTTGTTTACAACTAACACCGCTGCATTCTTCAATGTATGTATCAGATTTACGGTTCCTCTATGAGGGAGCGCAATTTCAAGATAAAGTCTTCTCCTTACTGCTTCTCTCCTTCGTTTGCTTCCCCAGGTCTGGCGTGACTCATATTCTTTTAATTGTTCGTACCAATATTCACTTTCTTCTACTTGCATGAGCAAAGAATACAGCATACTCATACCGCCCATTAGTACCGGTGACTCTTGAACTGTCTCTGGGGAGAGATTCATATAATACTTTTTCGTCTCATAATAATAACCGATTCCCACGTGAGCTTCTGCATTTTTAATCAGTATTCGGGATATCTGTTTCTGATTTCCTGCCGCTTCATAATAAAACAAAGCCTGCTTGATATCTTTGTTTCTTTCATAATATAACGCTGCGCGCTCATAAATCTCAATTTGCTGCGCTTTTGATCGTTCCAGTCCACATCTCCATTGAAGAAAACTTCTCAGTACAGGTCTCATATGATACACATTTTGTGAGTCACATGAAATAAAGGAACCCACAGAAAATGCCCGTTCTATCTCACGTTCTATCCCTGCCTTTCCTGTCACCATTTCTGCGAGTTTGATTGTAAAGCTGGGAAACATCGACATACTTATTAGTAGTTCTTTTAACTGCTCATTCCATTGTTTATAAAACGTATTGGAAAAATAGCGATATAGGTCTAATCTTGCATTCTCTAGCACCTCTTTTGAATAGTTCTCTCCGCCCTTCATATTATAAGCAATCAAAGATATAGCGATTGGATATCCCTTTGTTATTTTCATAATTTCAGGTATCACCTCCGCTTCCACATGGACAGAATGCAGTTTGAACATTTGATGTATCTGCTTTTCCTTAAACATTAAATCCTGCTCATCAGCCAAAATAAAACCATATTCAATGCATGATGCCTGCAGCCATGACGGCAGCCGACTTCGTCCAATCAATATCAGTACTTTTCCACTCTCTTCGCAATCCCCTATCATCTTCTGAATGTATTCTTTGGAATACTGATCTGTAATCCATGATAATTCATCAATCACAATATATTGCTGTTC
Source organism: Hespellia sp. (assembly GCA_028693555.1). Taxonomy (GTDB): domain Bacteria; phylum Bacillota; class Clostridia; order Lachnospirales; family Lachnospiraceae; genus Hespellia. The sequence goes on along the minus strand of JAQUVD010000026.1, from coordinate 15,579 downwards.
TATTTTTTTCTCAGATGGCATTTCATTCAGTCTGCCATCTAAACCTGACAAATAAAGAGCTTCTTTATCACGAAGAAAATACTTTACCGCGGCGCTTTTTCCTGTCCCTACAGAACCCGAGATATAGATCACTCTTTTTTCTAGTTCTGCCGCCTTCAATTTCATATATATCTTTTGAACCTTCACATATGTACGGTACATGTCTTCTTTTCCCCTTTGAGCTTATCTTTTGTGCCTTATTATAATATCATAATGTACAGAAAAAGTAACCCCCGATGGCTATATGTAAGTCATACTTATTTTCCAAAGCATTCCGGACTGTGTTATACTAATAAAGAATCATTGATCAACGAAAAGGAGAACTATCATGTTAAAAAACAAGACCATCATCCTTGGTGTCAGCAGTAGTATTGCCGCTTATAAAAGTGCCATGCTGGCCAGCCTATTAGTGAAACAGCATGCGAATGTCCATGTAATTATGACTGAACATGCCACCAGCTTTATCAATCCAATTACTTTTGAGACCTTAACCAATAACCGCTGTCTGGTTGATACCTTTGACCGGAATTTCCAATACAATGTGGAGCACGTGGCTCTTGCCAAACAGGCTGATGCCTTTCTGATTGCTCCTGCTACTGCAAATGTGATTGCCAAGATTGCACATGGACTCGCAGATGATATGCTTACCACCACCTTTCTTGCCTGCAACTGTCCGAAGCTGGTAGCTCCCGCTATGAACACGCAGATGTATGAGAATTCGATCACACAGGATAATCTGAATATTTTAGGCAACTATAATATAGAAGTAATCACTCCGGCGAGCGGATGGCTTGCCTGCCGCGACAATGGAATCGGCAAGATGCCAGAGCCAGATATCTTGCTTGCATATATTCTAAAAGCTTGTGCATTCAAAAAAGATCTGGTGGGGAAGAAGATACTCGTCACTGCCGGACCGACGATGGAATCCATTGATCCGGTCCGCTATATTACCAATCATTCCACCGGCAGGATGGGATATAGCATTGCGAAAATTGCTGCTCTTCGCGGTGCGGATGTCACGCTGATCAGCGGACCTGTTTCGATTGATGTACCGCTTTTTGTTGAGACAATTCCGGTTCGCAGCGCAAAGCAGATGTTCGATGCAGTCACCTCCCGCAGTGATGATATGGATATCATTATTAAAGCTGCCGCGGTTGCCGATTACAGACCCGCTCAGATCAGCAGTCAAAAAATGAAAAAATCAGATACTGATTTATCCATTGCTTTGGAGCGTACCGATGATATTTTAAAATATCTCGGCGAACAGAAGGGCGAAGGACAGTTCTTATGTGGCTTTTCCATGGAAACGGAACATATGCTTGAAAATTCCCGTGCAAAATTAGCATCAAAACATCTTGATCTGATTGTAGCAAATAATCTTAGAACAGAAGGAGCCGGTTTCGGCGGTGACACAAACGTTGTCACCCTGATTACGTCTGATGAGGAAAAAGAACTGGAACGGATGAGCAAGGACGATGTCGCCCATCAGATTTTTGATTTTATTCTCAGCAGAATTCATGCTTAATATCTTTATTTTTGCATAGTTTTCACTTTGCCCCTGCATTTTTTTCTTGTTTTTATGGATTTTCTCACTTGTTTTGCAAGATTTGCTTGACAGCCTGTCATTTTTACATTAAAATATAGCACAATAACTGTGTATTTTCAGGTATGCATTAGGAGGAGAAGAATCGTGAAACCATACAACGAATTAAGTACAGAAGAATTGCTTGCATTACAGTCAGAATTAGAGAAGAAATTTGAGGAAATCAAAGCCAAAGATTTGCATTTAGACATGTCCAGAGGTAAGCCTGCCACAGCACAGCTGAACCTTTCAAACGGCATGATGGATGTACTCACAAGCGATAGTGACCTGATTGGGGAAGAGGGTGTTGACTGTCGTAACTATGGAGTACTTGATGGTATCAGCGAAGCAAAACAGCTTCTTGCAGATATGTCAGAGGTAACAAAAGACAAGGTAATCATTTATGGAAACTCAAGCTTAAATGTTATGTTTGATACGGTTTCCCGTTGTATGACACATGGGGTATGCGGACACACACCTTGGAGCAAGTTAGATAAGGTCAAATTCTTATGTCCGGTTCCGGGATATGACAGACATTTTGCAATCACAGAGTACTTTGGGATTGAGATGATCAATATTCCAATGCTTGAGACCGGTCCTGATATGGATATGGTGGAGAAATTAGTTGCCGAAGATGATGCAGTCAAAGGGATCTGGTGCGTTCCAAAATACTCAAATCCACAGGGAATCTCCTATTCGGATGATACCGTCCGTCGATTTGCAGCATTAAAGCCTGCCGCAAAAGATTTTAGAATCTTTTGGGACAATGCTTATTCCATTCATCACCTTTACGACAATGACCAGGATGTTATCTTAGAATTATTAGAAGAGTGTGAAAAAAGCGGAAATCCAGACATCGTTTATAAATTTATTTCTACCTCAAAAGTATCCTTCCCAGGTTCCGGTGTCGCTGCTGTAGCCGCCTCTGAGAACAACCTGAAGGATTTTAAGAAACACATGAAGTTCCAGACAATCGGGCACGACAAATTGAATCAGCTCCGCCATGTACGTTTCTTCAAAGACATGGATGGCATGCACGCTCATATGAGAAAACATGCGGATATTTTAAGACCGAAATTCGAAGCAGTCCTTGAGGTACTTGACCGTGAACTTACGGGTCTGGAGATTGGTTCATGGATTGCGCCAAAGGGCGGATACTTCATTTCTTTCGAAGCATTGGAGGGCTGTGCCAAAGCAATCGTTACAAAAGCTGCCGAAGCAGGACTTGTCATGACAGGTGCCGGTGCGACTTATCCATACGGAAAAGATACAAAAGACAGCAACATTCGTATTGCACCTTCTTATCCAACACCAGAAGAGCTCGCTGTTGCCGCTGATATTTTTGTTACCAGCGTAAAATTAGTCAGTATTGCTAAAATGCTAAATAAATAATCATAAGAAAAGAGGATGGTTCCGGAACCATCCTCTTTTCCTACTCTTCTGTCAGCTTCTTATGATTCGGATACTGATCAATCATACGCACGATCAAATCGACCGTCTCTGCAATACCATAGCTTGCACTATTGATACACAGATCATAATTCACTGCATTTCCCCACTGTCTGCCAGTGTAGAACTTATAATAGGCTTCATGCTTGTGATCCAGTCTTTTCAAAAATCGGGTCACATGCTTATAATCCATCTTTAGGGCTTTCATCATTCGTTCTGCGCGCTGCTCAAATGGCGCAGTGATAAAAATACTGATATGTGGAATACGATGATTCGTCAGAATCACATCCGCACATCGCCCCATTACAACAAAGTCTTCTCTTTTTGCCATATCTTTAATCAAATCACTCTGATTAAAGAAAATGGCATCCTGAACAGGGAGTCCGTGATATTTTGTAAAGTTTTTCAGATACTTTTTGAATTTACTTACTTTCTTATGAGGATTCTCCGCACGTTTTGCCTTGTCAAAGTAATCGCTGTTATCATCTTCAACATTTTCCTTCTCAGCATCCATTCGTTCGATTACCTTTTGAAATATCTCCGCATCATAGTAATCAATCTTCAGCTTGTCTGCCAGTGCGAAGCCAATATCTGCTCCCGCGCTGCCATGATTTCGGCCAATACAGATTACTAGATGATCCTCCGGCGAAAACTTCTGCCGCAGATTCGAAGTATTCAAGGCTGCCATGTTTTCATTGATAATATCCAGACTTCCGAACGTCGTTGGGATCTTCTTGATTTTCTGAAGAATCTCGTTGTACTCCGTCATCATCCTTTTTCGTTCTTCTTTATTCTTAATCGTACGTGCCATGTTACCAATCAGAGCAATGGTGCTCCGGCACTCCTGCATTCTCGGCTTCGTAATCAAAAGCATCGTAATTTCTTCAATGCAGGTATCTCTGTCTCCGGTGAACGTACGTCCCAGAGAAGAACCAACAATTTTATATACTGCTTCATCTAAATCGTAGATTCTAGTCGCTAATTCATAGCAATCGTCATGCTTTGTTCCCATGATTCTCCTCCTTTATCGAAAGAATACCAATGTATCCAGCAGAAATACCGGTACAAGGATTCCAAAAGACCACAACATGTATCCAAAGAATGATGGCATACGGATACCATTCTCATCAGAAATGGATTTCACCATGAAGTTCGGTGCATTTCCAATATAGGTATTCGCGCCCATAAATACGGCTCCACATGATATTGCCATCAAAACTTTCACGGTAACCATGCCTACGCTCGTCGCAATACCGGAAGAATATCCCAGCGTGCCTGCTGTCGTAAGAAATACCAGATAAGTCGGTGTGTTATCCAGAAAACTGGAAAGCATTCCTGTTGACCAGAACATCTGATAAGGTTCTGTAATTCCAAGCTCCGGTCCCAATGACTTCAGGAGCATTAACGCCGGCTGCATCGTAATGAAAATTCCAACAAAGAGCACTGCAACTTCTTTGATTGCCCCCCATGTGAAATGGTTTTCCGTTCGAATCTTAGAATCGGTTGTCTTAAATGAAAGAAAGGCTGCGAGTAGTATCATCGCAATCTCAATCAAAGATGGATAACTCAGCACTACATCTTTATAGATTCTGATTCCGAGCACATTTCCTGCCGCATCCTGAAATGCAGGAAGTGTCGGCAATGTTCCGCTTAGTACCACTGCCACAACAATCATTGCAATAAAGATAATATTGTGAAGTCCTTTGATCTTCAGCGTAATCCCCGGCTGACTGATATCCGGATGATGTCCTCTTGCAATATCTTTCCGATAAAATTTCTTATCAACATTGTAGAAAATAATCAGCAGGACAATCATATTGAAAGCTAAAATAGGAAACAGCCTCAAACTCCAAAAGAACGGTACCCCACGCATGAATCCCATAAACAACGGCGGATCTCCAATCGGTGTCAGACTTCCTCCCAGATTCGAAATCATAAAAATGAAGAAGATCATAATCTGACTCTTTCGTTTTCTCCATGAATTCATCTTAATCATCGGGCGCACCATCAGCATACTCGCTCCCGTTGTTCCAATCACACTTGACAGCAGCGTTCCGATTGCAAGAAACATCGCATTGACCGCCGGGGATCCGGCAAGATTCCCGTCCAGTGTAATATTACCGGCAACACAGAACAAACCAAACAGCAGGATAATAAATGTCAGATAATCATTGACAATACATTCTAAGACAACCTCCGTCGTCTCTCCCCCTCCCGCTGTGATCGCATAAGGAATGATAAAAAGCAAGGACCAGAACACAACAACAATTGGCTGGTGGTCCTCCCACCACTCCGCTTTCACAAGCGGCATCACTGCTACACAAAGAAGTAACCCTGCAAACGGAATGCAACGTATGACAGGGCTGCTTAAAAAACTAACAATATCGCTCATCTCAATACCTCTCTTGTTTTTTCGTACGGGACTTATACTATCATTTTTTGAGCGAAAAGTAAATGTTTCTTCTTATTAAAAAGTAAATTATTTGATATCCTCTTTCACCAAAAATTGTTCTCCGTATTTTTCCCACTTCACCTCACCAACACCACTGATTTTTAACATCTCCTCGCGGTTCTTCGGCTTTTCACTACTGATGAGTGCAAGTGTTTTATCCGAAAATACAAGATATGGTGGTACATGTTCCTTCTGTGCGATCTCCCATCGTATCGCACGAAGTTTTTCGAAAATTTTCTCGTCCGCTTCAGAAAGGCTTGCAACTACGCTCTTTGCACGTTTCGACTTCTTTACAGTCTTCTTTTCTGCCTTTTCCTCCGCTCTTTCCTTCGCTAATTTCATTCGGATCTCATTCGGTGATTCTAAGTAGTCTTTCCCCTTCTGCTCCAGTTTCAGCACCGGATACTGTTCGTCCGTCTGGACTAAATACTCCTGAAGAACCAGTTCCTGAATGATCTGCCGCAGCCTTGGCACTGTAACAGCTTCTAACTTCCCATACATTGGATTCTGATCTAGGTGCTTCCCAAGAATCTTCTGATTCTTCGCACCACGCAGAATATCCACAATGATCGAAACTCCATAGTTCCAGCTGTTTGCACGGATACACCTCAAAATTGCACCTGCCTCCTCATCAATTGCAACTTCTTCATACTCCGTAAGGCAGTTCAGACAATTACCACAATACCCCGTACTCTTTTCGCCAAAATAATTTAAGATGTAATGCCGCAGACACTCATTGGTAAAACAGTAGAAGGTCATCTGCCGCAGCCTCTCACGGTCACGTTCCTGAATCATCTGCCGCTCGGCATCTGACAACTCCTGATTGTCCTCATTATGATCGATAAAGAACTGATTCGTCCGCACATCTCTTGGCTCATAATAGAGAATACACTCGGAAGGCTCACCGTCGCGCCCGGCTCTTCCCGCCTCCTGATAATAGCTCTCCATGTTCTTCGGCATATTATAATGAACTACATAACGGACATCTGACTTATCAATACCCATACCAAATGCATTGGTTGCCACCATAATCTGCTTTCTATCGTAGATAAAATCTTCCTGATTCTCCCTTCGTTCTGTATCCGAAAGTCCCGCGTGATACCTCGTCACAGAAAAGCCTGCTGTGCGAAGATCATAACACACCTCTTCCACAAGCTTTCTGGAAATGCAATAGATGATTCCACTTATCCCCGGCATCTCTGCTTCCTTTTTCTTCACATAGGAAATAAGTTCCCTCTTCTTATCCACAGGCTTCTTCACCGCATAGAATAAATTATCCCGGTCAAACCCAGTCAGTACAATTTCCGGATTCTGGAGCATCAGGATGTCTAAAATATCTTCCCGTACATCAAGTGTCGCCGTTGCTGTGTAAGCACCAAGCACAGGACGATAAGATAACCGCTCTAAAAACGTCAGAATTTTCAGATAGCTTGGTCTGAAATCCTGCCCCCACTGGGACACACAGTGCGCCTCATCCACTGCTAAAAAGGAAATCCTCACAGCCGGATCTGTTGCAAACCGCAGAAAGCTTTCCGTCTCCAACCGCTCCGGCGCAACATAAATAATCTTGTATTTTCCCATACGTGCAAGCTCCAATGCTTTCTGATACTGCACTGCGCTCAATGAGCTGTTCAGAAATGCCGCATGAACCCCCGCCTGATTCAGTGCACTGACCTGATCTTTCATCAGGGAAATCAATGGGGAAATCACAAGTGTAATGCCCTCCATAATCAGTGCCGGAATCTGAAAGCATAAGGACTTCCCAGCTCCGGTCGGCATGATCCCGAGTACATCACGCCCTTCCAGCACTGCATTCATCAATGGTGCCTGACCGCCTCGAAGTTCCTCATACCCAAAGTAATGTTTTAAAGTATTCATAATCTGTTCGTTATTTGTCATTCTATTGTTTTCCACCATGCCCATTCCTAAAACTAATTACATACACGATTTTATTGTACACGAAAACGATTATTACTGGCAACAAAAAAATCCCGCAAATATCATTGTGCTATTTGCGGGATCTACATAAATTTTATATTGAAACTTATTCAGCCGGTGTTTCCTGTGCTGTCTCTTCTGTCTCTTCGTCTGCTTCTTCCTGGTTGTTATGTGCTTCATTGATTGCAACTACAACCGCCTCAAGATCTGTATGAAGATCAATGTCCTTATTCTTAGCAATCGCAAGATCTTTCACTTTGATAACATCGCCAATCTTCATCTCTGCCAGGTCTATCTCAACTCGATCAATCAATGCCGCCGGAAGTGCGCTGTAAGCAATCTCATTCAAGTCAGCCTGAATGACGCCATCTCCCATTTTATCATGATTCAGAAGTGCAACCTCTGCTACCGAACGAACCTTCTCGTCACTTACCAGTGCCTGAAAATCAATCTCGTCCACTCTTCCTGCCAATGGGTTAAAGTCAATCTCTTTAATCAGTGCGTTGTAGACCTGTCCGTCAACATCAAGCATAAGCTGGCTTCCCTTGTTATCTGTCTTGAGTAATTGATCTACTTCTTTTTTCAATATCTTTACAGGAATCGAACGTTCAATTTTTCTTCCAAATAAATTACCCGTTACATAACCTTCTCTTCTTAGTTTTTTCGCCTTGACTTCCATGTCTCTTTTTTCAGCTTTTAAAGTATTCATTTATCTTTTCCTCCAAAAAATCTGATGGCTTAGCAACCTTCTACGAAGAGGTTTTGTTAAGTATCATCGTTAATTCGCTACATATCTATTATAACAGTTATAGCAATAATAAATTAACCAATTTTAAAGTTTTTTACAGATAAATTTTAGCACTATTTAAAATATTGTGACAATTTCACCCATTTTCCGGTATTGATTCATATCAATCACTCTTTGGTTCTCCGACCCTCTGAATTTCAAAGAAATGTTCTTCTGTGCTTCGATAAACGGACCATCTACAAGCACATCAATATATTCCAGCATCTCATCCGTATCTTCTGTATGCTTCCTGCCTTCCTGCATCAGATCTGTCTCAAGAATATAGCCGGTATATGCCCAGATTGTTTTTCGTGGAAATGCTTTGCGCACCTTTCTAAGAAACGGAAGCAGTACCTTCTGATTCTCTTCTTCAAACGGATCACCGCCCAAAAGTGTCAGACCCTCAATATAAGCGGGTTCCAAGGACTTTATAATTGCAGCTTCAACGGTCTCGTCAAAAACTTCTCCATTGTCAAAGCTCCATGTCTCCGGCTGAAAACAGCCCACGCAGCGATTCCTGCAGCCGGATACAAAAAGAACCGTTCTTACGCCGGTTCCATTTGCAATATCACAATACTTAATTGCTGAATAATTCATTATAGATGCAATACCCTTTCTTTGATTTCCTGTGTACGCCCCTGATTCCAGAACTGTGTTCCGATATATCCACAGGTACGACGTGCTACGTTCATCTTCTCCTGATCCTTGTTCCCACAGTTCGGGCATACCCAGATCAATTTTCCATCCTCTTCCTGAATCTGAATCTCACCGTCATATCCACATTCCATACAGTAATCACTCTTGGTATTTAGCTCTGCATACATGATATTCTCGTAAATATACTGCATAACTGAGATGACAGCTTCGATATTATCTTTCATATTCGGCACTTCCACATAACTGATTGCACCGCCAGGTGATAACTCCTGAAACTGTGACTCAAATTTCAATTTATCAAATGCATTGATATTCTCTGTCACATGTACGTGATAACTGTTCGTAATATAATTCTTATCCGTCACACCCGGAATGATTCCGAAACGCTTCTGTAAACATTTCGAGAACTTGTATGTCGTTGATTCCAGTGGTGTTCCGTATAAGCTGAAGTCCACATTGTGCTCTGCCTTCCACTGGTCACATGCATCGTTTAACTTGTGCATAAGCTCAAGTGCAAATTCTGTTCCGTCATTCTCTGTATGCGAAACACCCTTCATGTATCTTGTACATTCACAAAGACCTGCATATCCAAGAGAAATTGTAGAATAACCGTCAAATAATAATTTGTCGATTGTCTCTCCCTTTTTCAATCTCGCAAGCGCACCGTTCTGCCAGAGAATTGGCGCAACATCTGACTTCGTGCCTTTGAGACGTTCATGACGAACCAGCAGCGCCTGATGGCAAAGCTCCAATCTCTCATCTAAAATCTTCCAGAATTTATCCATATCTTTGCCGGATGAGCATGCCACATCCACAAGGTTCAACGTGACAACCCCTTGGTTGAAACGACCATAGAACTTGCCCTTTCCCTCCTCTTCAAATACAGTCAGGAACGAACGGCAGCCCATGCATGGATAGCAGTATCCCTTTTTCAGACTCTTCATCACCTTCTCGGAAATATAATCTGGAACCATACGTTTTGCGGTACACTGCGCTGCAAGTTTTGTAAGTTCAAAATAATGGGAGCCTTCCGTTATATTATCTTCTTCTAATACATAGATGAGTTTTGGGAATGCAGGTGTAATATAAATGCCCTGTTCATTCTTAACACCAAGGATTCTCTGCTTTAATGTCTCCTCAATGATCATTGCCAGATCATCCTTTGTCTGACCTTCCTCTACTTCATTCAGGTACATAAATACTGTTACAAATGGTGCCTGACCATTCGTGGTCATCAATGTTGTAACCTGATACTGGATAATCTGAACACCCTGACGGATCTCATCTTTGACGCGCTCTTCCACCAAGTCATTAACCATCTCGTCGGTCGGCTCAATGCCTGCCTTTTTCAGTCTGATTCTCATCTCCTTGCGGAACTTTTCACGGCTCACCTGTACAAATGGTGCTAAATGTGACAGCGAGATACTCTGTCCTCCATACTGCGAGCTTGCAATCTGCGCAATTGCCTGCGTTGCAATATTACATGCTGTCGAGAAGCTTTTCGGACGCTCAATCATCGTCTCGCTGATTACTGTTCCGTTCTGCAGCATATCCTCTAAGTTAACAAGACAACAGTTGTGCATATGCTGTGCAAAATAGTCTGCGTCATGGAAATGAAGAATTCCCTTTTCATGTGCTTCAACGATCTCTTTTGGAAGCAGAAATCTCTTCGTGATATCCTTACTAACCTCGCCGGCCATATAGTCACGCTGAACACTGTTTACGACCGGATTCTTGTTCGAATTTTCCTGCTTTACTTCTTCATTGTTGCACTCTAACAGACTTAAAATCTGTTTGTCTGTTGAGTTCGATTTACGGAGTACCGCATGTTTGTAACGATACGTAATATAATTACGTGCAACGTTAAACGCATTCTTCTCCATAATATGGTTCTCTACCATATCCTGTACTTCCTCAACACTTGGTGCATGCTTTTTCATCTTGCACTCTTCAATGACTGCATTAACAATCAAATGAATAGTCAGATCGTTCATTCTCTCCGCTTCCGGCACACTCTTATTCGCTCTTACAATCGCCTTTTGAATTTTCTTCTCGTCAAATTCATCTTCGATTCCACTTCTTTTTATTACTTTCACTCGTCTCACCCATCCTTTTTCCTACGTTTTTGCTCATTTAAAATTATACTACATCTTGTGCTTATGTCAATGGTAGAATCTATATTTTGTTATTTTCAGAATATTGCACCATTGTTTTCGCAATCGTCTGATACATTACTTTTGGATCAATTGGTTTTGCAATATGATCATTCATTCCTGCACGAATGCAGTTATTAATATCCTCCTCATATGCATTTGCTGTCATTGCTATAATGGGAATATCTTTTGCATCCCGACGCGGCATATTCCGTATCGTTTTTGCCGCGGTCAGGCCATCCATCACCGGCATACGGATATCCATCAGAATCAAGTCAAATGTTCCCTCTTCCAATTCAGAAAACATGTCCACTGCTTCCTGTCCGTTTTTCGCAAGAAAGATCTTAGCACCCATCTTTTCTAATAATCTAATTGCAATCTCTGCATTTAGATGATGATCTTCTGCGAGCAGCATCCGTTTTCCTGCAAGCACATGATATACGGAGTCTGTTTTGGCATCGTTGTCATGAAGCTCTCTTTGTACTTCGCTCTCATCTACCAGTTCACAATCAACGTAAACCGTAAAGGTTGTACCTTCACCTAATGTGCTTTCCACTTCAATTCTTCCACCCATCAGCTGGACCAATCGTTCGACGATGGACAGACCAAGTCCGGAACCGCCGTACTGCGTTGTCACAGAATTCATTTCCTGTTCAAACGGTTGAAACAAATGTTCCTTCATAAACTTTTCGCTCATGCCAATACCGGTATCCGATATTTGGAATTTTCCATGCTGCATGTTGTCATCTCTTCCCAATGATTCTACAGTAAAGGTAACAGTTCCTCCTTCCGGGGTAAACTTGATTGCATTGGATGCAATATTCATAAGAATCTGCTGCATTCGAAGTTCGTCAACACGTACATAGCAGTCCAGATTCAGATTCTTGTTAATTACTTCAAGCCGAATGCCTTTCTTGTCTGCTGCCAGCTTCATCATCTTCTCCAGACCGCCTAGAATATCTTTACATTGACGAATCTTCGGATCAAAACGCAGCTTGCCTGCCTCCAGCTTCTGAATATCCAGCGTATCATCGATCAGCCCCAGCATGTATTGTCCGGATTGTTCCACCTGTTCAAAGTTCCGGTGCAGAACATCCACATCGTTCTCATCTTTGGATAATACTGCCATTCCGAGAATTCCATTCATTGGAGTTCGCATATCATGACTCATACGCGAGTAAAAATCAAAGTACAGCTGACCCTCTTTTGCTTCGATATATTTATAATAAAACACTAAAAACAATCCTACCGTTGCAATTGCAACAATAAAGAATGCCATAAATAATACAAACATCATGTTACGTGCACCGTTCTGATACTTGTCCGGGTCCATATCAATCCCTAAAAGACCCACAAAATTACCTTCTACCGTATAAAGCGGCACATATCCGGTGATAAAATTCCCCCATGCATCCGCACTGAACTCTGTAAAGCCCTTCTGCTTCCTGATGCCGTTCTGCTGCTCATCTGTCAGATGTGTATAACGATAGATATCCTCCCGCTCCCTGGGCTCAAACCTGCCATCTTCATTGATTTCCCCATTTAACAGCCAGACTCCATTTAATGGCGTATTTTCCTCATAACCGAAAAATTCCGATGTCTCTTTATCTGTCTGATACTTAATCTCATCGTCAGATAAAGCCGCAAGTACAAACACATTTCTGATATCCGTGTGAAGCTGCACGCTATCTCCTACATCCATCAACCGCCGATTAATCGGATCTATTTCCATTTCATTAAATGTCAGCGTCCTCATATATGCGGCCTCTTCATCTGTAATGTGAAAATTATTCTCAACCAGCGAGACCATATCCTGCGCCATATTTTTATTCGCGGTCAGTAGATTTTCATTGATTGATCTACAACCAAAAAACAGCCCAATTCCCGCAATGACCAGAAATGAGACAGTAAGAATACAAATCAATCTCACTAATTTAATATGATGCTTATTTTTCAATTATTTATCCTCCGGTATTTTCAAATACTTATGATAATTATACTACGTTGCGTAAACAAATGCCACGAGAAAAAGGCATATAAGACTTTACAAATCACACAATTTCCAATAGAATAGAGCAATACCCTAAAAGATTGGAGAAAACAAATGAATAACGATGTAATCGCAGTAGTTGCAGGTCACGAAATCACAGAGGCTGACTTTGACGCTTTTAAGAAAGGTCTTCCGGCTGAACAGCAGCAGTATCTTCAGAACCCGGACGCCGTAGAATTTTTCAAAAAGCAGTTCGTTTCTTTATACTTATTTGCTGAGATGGGAAAAGAAGAGAAATTAGATGAGACAGATGATTTCAAAGATATGATGAAAAATGTGGAACGGGATCTTCTTGGACAGATGGCAATGCGCAAAGTGTTAGAGACGATCAGCATTTCAGATGAAGATGCAAAGGCTTACTATGATGAGCACACAGAAATGTTCAACAAATCTGAGACTGTTCACGCAAAACATATCCTAATGGATGACGAGGACGCAATCAAAGACGTACAGAACAAGATTGCAGATGAATCTCTGTCTTTCGAAGAAGCTGCACAAAGCCACTCAACATGTCCTTCCGGACAGCGCGGTGGTGACCTCGGTGAATTCGGTCGCGGACAGATGGTTCCTGAATTCGAGGAAGCCGCATTTGCCGCAGATCTGAATAAAGTAATCGGACCGGTAAAAACACAGTTTGGCTACCACTTAATCAAAGTAGAAGGTCACAGCGATGCTGCTACTTCACCATACGAAGAAGTCAAAGATTCTGTAAAGGCAAACCTGATGAAACAGAAACAGCAGCAGGTAATCGATGAAAAAGAAGCAGAATTAAGAGCAAAATATTGTAAATAATTTCTTGGAACACCGTAACACCCCGGCGAAGATTTTCTTCTTTTCCGAGGTGTTATTTTTTGATTAGTGAACCCTCACATGACTGAAGTCACGTGCTTCCTGTTTCGGCGTAAATTGCCACAAAAAATGCTGGTCTTATGCTTACTCCACAGGCGTAGATTATACTGTTTGGACAGTTCCTGCCCTACAGTTTTTTGTTTGCTTTATAAGTAATATTTTTTATTATGCTGCCATTTGACAGTACATCTCATACCCTTTGTTTCTAATGTTGATTGCCGCGTTTAAGTCTCGATCCAGGTTCATTCCACACTCACAGATATATCGTCTCTGTTCCAATGATATTTCCTTCACGCTCCCACATCGGCTGCAAGTTTTGGATGATGGATACCATTTATCAACAACCATCAGCTGTTTTCCGCGATCTGCAAGTTTATACGCCAGCATGGATGTGAACATCCCATACCCATTATCTAATGTAGCCTTTCCATTCCTAAAGCCTTGATTAGACATACTGCGCATATTCAGATCTTCGATGCACACCATATCATACCGATTGGCTATCTCGGTTGACTGCTTATGCAGGAAGTCCTTTCTCTGGTTTGCTGATTTCCGATGGATTTTGGCTATCTTATGTTTCTGTTTCTCATAATTCTTAGAACCGATGACTTTGTGCTTCTGTTTCCACTGGGCTTTTGCTAACTTTTTCTGATTCATACGGTAAAAATGCGGCATATGCGCACACTTTCCTTCTGAATCCATATAAAGACCATCCGACTTATAATCAAGTCCTAACACCTTGTTATAACATACTCCTATTGGAATTATCTCTGCTTCATAAGCATACAGAACTGACACATAGAAACTGCCATCACGTTCCATCACAATTGTTGCCTGCTTGATGTTCCATAAGGTGTCTGCCTTTCGGTGAATAACAGCCCGCACTTTTCCCAACTTTGGGAGCTGAATCATATCTTCGAATATCTTAATGTTTCCGTTTGTAAAATTCGTTGTATAAGATGTCCGGCTGCGATGCCTGCTCTTAAATCTTGGATAACCTCCCTGTTTTTTGAAGAATCTTTGATATCCTGCATCCAACGCATAGATTGCATTCGTCAACGCAAATTTATCCACTTCCCTTAACCATGGATAATCCTTTTTCAGTATACGATTACAATCGTTATTGCAATCCGTTCGGCTCAGATGCTTCTGCCCTTTTTCATATCGCTCTTTCTGCTGGGAAAGATAATGATTATATACAAAACGACAACAGCCAAATGTATTCCATAACTTCTGTTCCTGTTCCTTTGTCGGATAAATGCGATACAAAAATGCTCTGTTCACAGACCTCACTCCTACTTCTTTTTCTGACTCTCAATGTAATGCTTCACCTGCTCAAAACTTCGGTCACTTACCGTGACGGCACAGTAACTCGGATTCCAGAGATGTCCGCCCCACAAACTTGATTTCAGTTCCGGGTGATCAAGAAAAAGTCTTCTTGCCAAATTGCCTTTCATGATCTTGATCATATCTGAAATCAAAAACTGTGGTCTACAATCTAGTATTCCATCCTTTAATTAACTCGACTTTTTAACAGGTAATGTATCAACAATGATTTCTTCCGAAACATCAATGTCATCAAGGTTATATTTCCAATGAAAAACGATGGGATCTTCATTGATT
>JAQUVD010000025.1 GCA_028693555.1 Hespellia sp. | reverse complement strand
AAGGCCGGGAACTGTTAAATCTGAGGCTCTATCCATGTGCTCCAGGCATTGGAACAATAAGAAATAAAGAAAAAGAGTGATTTCTTAAAATTAACACTTGACAAGAGGTCACTTCATAACAGAAAGGAAAAGATTTTCTCTTTTCTCCTGCCAATCCCATAAGCTGCAAGTGAACAGAGGATGATATCAATCATGATCGTAGCACCTGAAATAATAATTGAATTCACAAAGCTTTTAATTGCAATTGAATTTTGAAAGACAGTTTTAAAATTCTCTAGATAAAATCCAGATGGAAGAGACACTATTTTGTTCACTTCACTGGGATTCTTAAATGCTGAGAGAATCATATATGCAATTGGAACCACAATCAAGATTCCGCACAAGTAGGTAAATATGTACCGAAATACGTTTTTCTTATTTCTTTTTTTAGTCTGAACCATTAGTATTCAACCTCCCTGCTTCTTGTGATTTTTAACTGCAATATGGTAACTGCTGCAATGACAATAAACAGAAGCACTCCGACTGCACTCGAATAGCCGAATCTTTCATATAGGAATGCATTGTCATAAATTGTCATGCTGATTGTCTTACTTGCATCCATGGGACCACCGCCTGTCAGTACAAATGGCAAGTCAAATAACCTAAGTGCACCTGTAATGGAAACAAATACATTCACTGTAACCGAAGGCATCAAAAGTGGAAATGTAATGAACCGAAACTTTTTCCAGCCTGACGCACCATCCAACATGGAAGCTTCATACACCTCAGACGGAATACTGGTAAGACCCGTCATGAATATAATCATTCCATATCCTGCCCACTGCCATGTATTAATAAATATCAGAACATTTTTTACAAGATTGGGATCACCCAACCAGTCAATAGATAACCCAAACTTTCCAATAATCTCATTGATAATTCCTGCATATTGAAAGAAATTCTGCCATGTCAAAGACACAATTACGGGACTGATGATGCATGGAGCATATAAAATTGCCCTAAGTACTGTTTTTCCTTTCAGCTTTTCAAACAAAAATATCGACAAGACTAATTGCAGTACAACTCCTATACCTACTGTTAGAACTGTAAAATATAAGGTATTTCCAAATGCTGTTTTTACCTCACTGTCCTGAAATATATTAATGAAGTTCTGAAGTCCGACAAAATTATAATCCTTACTATATCCATTCCAATCTGTCACCGAATACCTGAGGGTCATAAGTAACGGAACATACGTAAAAACCAAAAACAGACACAATGCAGGCAATACTGCTAATAAACTTCTTCTCTTTTCTATATTACTCTTCATATTATCTCCTACTACTAGGACAGCCACAACTTCATTTACACTGCGACTGTCCTTCCCAAATTACTCTGCTACAACAATTGATGATTTAAATTTTTCAAATTCTGTATCCAGCTTCTGGAGTTCATCTGTTGCAGGTGAGCCTGCCAGAATGGACTGAAGTCCTTTTTCCATCATGGATGTAAATCCTGCTGGCATCGTTGCTTTCTGACTCATAATGATTTCGAATTTATCCGTTGTCAATGCTGTTACATAATCTTTGATTACTGGATCCACTTCATATTCGATTGGAAGGAATGTGGTCAGAGACTGTGACGACAAATATTCACTGAGGTTTTCCTCTTTTGCAAACCAATCAAATAATTTCTTAGCTTCTTCCAGATATTTTGTAGCGGAGGAAATAACGATACTCCTGTCCGATGTTCCTGTTGTATATATTTTCCCATTTACTTCGTCAACTGGTACCATAAAGCATCCAAGTTCAAACTTCTCCGGATCCGCATTTTTGATTTCATCTAATCCCGGTACCCATGTTCCCTGCGGAAGCATTGCCGCTTTTCCTTCCACGAAGTAAGTAACCGACTGAGGATAGGTCATTGTAAGGGATGATTTTCCGATATAACCGTTCTTTACCATCATCTCTGCCATCTCAAACTCCTGTTTGAACATTTCAGAACTTTTTACATCTCCATTATACAGAGCCTGTCCCCACTCTGGGTTTTCACTTAAATAATTGCCAAAATGACGTCCTCTGAAAAACATTTCAAATGTCCATGCATCTTTATCTCCAAATACAAATGGTTCGACACCATCTGCTTTGATTTTCTCTGAAGCTGCCCAAAGCTCATCCAACGTAGTAGGTTGTACAATGCCAAGCTTTTCAAAATATTTCACATTATAGAATACTGGGAGCGGTCCACCTTGTGTACAAACTGGGAATCCATATTTTTTCCCGTCAATCGTGTACAAACTGTCGAGTGATTCAGATTCCTTGAGCGTCTCCATAACCGGTTGGTCGCTGACATCCATCAGAAAATCCTCTTTTACAAATTTGTCATATTGCTCTGGCTTAATCAAGAATACATCGGGTGCATCCCCTGAAGTAAGGCGGGTTTTCAGCAGCTTATCATAATTCGTACCGTCAAGCGCTTCAACCTCCACATTAATGTCCGGATTCTCCTCCATAAACTTCGCAAGAAACTCCTTATCCTCTCCACTGGTCATCCACGATACATAGCGCAGTGTTACTTTTTCGTTGTCCTTGGTACCTTTTGCTTCATCAGATGAACCTGCTCCACATCCAATCATGCCCAATGCCATAACCCCCGCCAACAACATACTGATTACTCTCTTCTTCATCGTTATTCCTCCTTCTGTTAATCGTTTTATAACATTACTTATTTCTTTATATTTACTATACCCCAGAGCAGATGTTTCTAACAGTAGGGCGTTTTTAATAAAAGGGGGGATATTTAAAGAAAAACGAGAGATGAGGTATCAAAAGGGGACGGATGCTACACGTACAGCATCCGTCCCCTTTTACAATATGCAACTTTTCTAAAGATTACCGCACCCTTTTTCTGTACTGGCTGGGGGTTATCCCTCTGTATTTTTTGAATACTTTATAAAAATGTTTCATATCATGATATCCAATCCGCTCACAAATTTCAGATGTTTTGGCGTTACCTTCTAGAAGCTCACAGGCTAACTGCATTCTCTGCTCCGTTACATAATCAATAAAGTTTTTGCCCTCTTCTTCTTTGAATATTTTGCTAAAATAGACTAGGCTTAGCCCCACATGTTCTGCCACAGCATTTAATGTCAATTCATTCCCCAGATTTTCATTGATAAACTGTTTTCCAATCTGAACTGCCTTCTTGTTTCCGGTGACAGAATTGCCCCCTATAGCTTCCAAGCAGATTTCGGTTTTTTTAAGTAGAAAGTGTTTCATTTCTTCAATAGATTCAAATTGCTGAATTTTTTTGTATAAATAAAATTCATCTTCCAGTACCCCTTCTGTTTCCAGATTCTTCATAGCTTTATGAAGAAGTACGAAAAAACTCAAATGTAACTTGTGTAACTCTTTCACATCGGTAAAATTACTGTCTGAAAATTGAACATATAGGTTTTCGATACAATCCTCTACATCTACCTTACTCCCCATAAACAGAGCTTTTTCGAACCTTTTTTCCAAATTCTGTTTATTCCAATTCCCATTTTTGTCATCTACAGGCTTCTCTTTGGCGAAATAAAGTCTGTTATCACCATGAATCAAATACATATTCAATGCCTGTAATGCAGCGTCATATAATTCGTCTAAGATTTCAATGCCTGCCTTTCTCTCGCTAATGCCGATAGTGATTCGTTCCACACCCAAAGCAGACGAAAACTTTTGTATTTCTTCAAACATAATATCTATATAAGTTTCAAATGCAGAGGCTTCTTGGCGTCCCTCGGAATTAATGAGAATTCCTAATCCATTTTCCTCATCAAAGGCACAAACGCTCTGATCTGTTGCCTTAAATATTTCTTCAGCTATATTTATGATCCCAAATTTCAGTAATTCTTCCTCTTCAATTGAGTCCATTACTATTCGAATTATAAATATCTGAAAGTAAGGCTTATCAAATACAATTCCAGATTTTTTCAACTTCTGCAAAACATCTGCTTTTTTTGCCTCTTTGACATTCAGCAATTCAAGAACATATTTTCTCTGTAATATTTTTTTTGACCTCTGTGCCGACATATAAGCTTCTTTATGCTTAATATTCTCAATTTGCTTCGTAAGTAATTGACTTTCGATTTCCTCAAATAGTTCTGAAAGACTTTCATCACTTACAGGTTTCAATAAATATTTAAACGCATTATACTCAATAGCCTTTTGAGCATACTCAAATAGATTGTAACCACTAAGCACTATAAAAACCGCCTGACTGCATATCTTTCGACCACGTTCCATGAATTCAATTCCAGACATTCCGGGCATTTGGATATCAATAAATACGATGTCCGGTCGCTCATCTTCCATAATAGTCAGTGCTGTCACTCCATCTTTCGCCTGTAAAATCTGATAGTCTGTCAGTTTGCTTATTTGTATTTCCAAGGACTCTCTTGCCAAATATTCATCATCAACAATCAGTAATTTCATGTTTCCCCCAGACTTTCCTAATACAAGGCAGATATATTTTTATTGTAGTTTCTTTATCCATCCCATACATCATTTTCAACCCGTACTGTTTTCCATAGTGGTATTTGATACGCGCATTTACATTGTAGATTCCTACTTTATCACTATTTGTAATCCTATACTGCTCTTCATCTGCAGCAAGTCGAGAATTGAATACTCACCAGATTTCCATACACAAGGTTATAGTTTTCTATATAGTCGTCTGTGATGTCTGACTTGTCTGTTTTCAAAATATATGAGATACTTTCATAATCATACAAAGCAATGGACTGATTTTTCAATGCATAAAAATTATTTTCCACATTTTCTGCAATCTGCTTGTCCAAAGTGTTTTTACTTTCTTTATATTGCTCCACGATACTTCGGTACGACATCAGGTATGACACATAGGAGGACAAAATCAATGGTATGCAGATGCTGATGAATAACATCAAAAATAGCTTATATATCATTTTCTGTTCTAGTTTTTTGCGTAACAGAACGCATATTCTTCCAGATTCAGGATTTTTGCCAAACATAGTTTTCCTCGCTATTCTCTATAACTCAAATCTTTTTACTAGACAACAATCAGCAGTCTCCACAATGCCATTTCAAGCGGTAATTTTTTATTTGTAGTTGTTACATTTCCTTATAGGTACACGGTGTGTAGGCAACACATTTCCCGCACACTTCACTTTCCACAGTATTGGCGGTTCCATCATTTTGCAGATACGAGCTGCCATATCTGCCCTCTATACATTTTGCAAAGAGTTTTCATCCAACAAAAAATCAAGCATATTTAACTTCTTATATCCGTATTCCAGATTCGTAAATGGATCATTGTCCATAGTAATTAAGATTTTCTTGTATCCGTCATCAAGATTCCGAAAAGAGCCCAGTTCTCTTTCTTTTGTTTCCTGATTCAGAATAGAATATGACACTTGAATATAATAGGTATCTTTCATGTCTTTCACAAGAAAATCAATCTCCTTGTTATTGTTATTTCCAATATCCACCATGTATCCACGCTCAATTAATTCCATATATACAATATTTTCTATTGTATGTGTCGGCTCAATCTGCCTAAAATTTAAAAGTGCATTCCGAAGTCCTATGTCGCAGACATAATACTTATTCAGTGTCTTCAAATAGGCTTTTCCCTTGATGTCGTATCTGTCCACCTTATAAAATAAGAACGCATCGCATAAATAGCTCAAATAATTTCCCACCGTCTTATGATCTATTGTAGCAAACCCATTGCTTTTCAATGTATCCGCTATTTTTTTACTGGACACATAAGAGCCAATGGATGAGCACAATAATCTGACCACTGCTTCAAAAGCCTCTTTATTTCGAATATTATGTCTATCAATTATATCATTAATTTCAACTACTTCTGCAACCATTCGAAGGTATCTGTCTTTTTCAAGTGGATCGTCCTCTTGTACTAAGTATGGCATTCCTCCATATAACATATATTGATTAAATGCCTGATACTTATCTCCACCTATCACTTCATACATTTCGCTAAAGCTGAATGGATGCACTCTTAATTCCATCCCCCTTCCACGGAACTTTGTATTAATATCAGATGACAAAAATTCGGAATTGGATCCTGTAATATACAAATCGCACTTAAAATCATTTTTGATACCATTTACAACATTTTCAAATTTATCAACTAATTGAATCTCATCTAGAAAAATATAATACATTTCTTGATCTTTCATCTTCTCCTCAATGGCTTGATAAAGTTTATGTGGTTCAAGCAACGCTTCATTTTTTATATTATCCAGTGCGATTTTTATAATGTGACTTTCCGTAACCCCTAGATGGATAAGTTCATTATAATACAATTCAAAAAGTAATGTAGACTTTCCACTTCTTCGAATACCTGTAATGATTTTCACTATATCTTTATCTTTTTGTTTTAAAAGGAAATTAACATACTTTTCTCTTTTAATTGCCATCTTCGTCGTCCTCTCTATTCCCAAA
The DNA here is from genome assembly GCA_028693555.1 of Hespellia sp. Classification (GTDB taxonomy): domain Bacteria; phylum Bacillota; class Clostridia; order Lachnospirales; family Lachnospiraceae; genus Hespellia. The sequence continues at coordinate 52,453 of JAQUVD010000025.1, read as the reverse complement.
ACTTTTCTTTTTTCTTTTTTTTGGGATTTGCATGTAAATATTATATGCTAACTCCAACAAAATATCCATACTTTTTATGTTTTTCTAAATCGGTAGTCAAAAAGCCCAGTCTCTCTCGTTTGAAATACTACCTCAAACGAGAAAGACCGGGCAACGAATATGCTCGAAAACATTTTTCCAAATTATTGTTCTTCTATTTCGGCTGTTTCCCGATATACGCCAGAATACCGCCATCTACATAGAGAATCTGTCCATTGACAAAGTCAGATGCTTCTGACGCAAGGAACACTGCCGGTCCCATGATATCTGCCGGATCTCCCCATCTTGCTGCAGGCGTCTTGGAAATGATAAACTGATCAAACGGATGTCTGCTGCCATCTTCCTGTGGCTCGCGAAGTGGTGCTGTCTGTGGTGTTGCAATATAGCCGGGTCCGATTCCGTTGCACTGGATGTTGTACTCCCCGTACTCTGAGCAGATATTTTTTGTCAGCATCTTCAGTCCGCCCTTTGCTGCTGCGTATGCCGATACTGTCTCGCGTCCGAGCTCACTCATCATGGAACAGATATTAATGATTTTTCCGTGCCCTTTTTCGATCATGTCCGGAATGACTGCTTTTGAGACGATAAATGGTGCGTTTAAATCAATGTCAATGACCTGACGGAACTCTTCCACGCTCATCTCTGTCATCGGAATACGTTTGATGATTCCCGCATTATTGACAAGAATGTCAATACTTCCGAGATCTTTTTTGATGGCTGCAACCATCCCTTTTACCTGTGCTTCGTCTGTCACGTCACAGATATAGCCTCTTGCATCAATCCCCTTTGCCTTGTAATCTGCAAGTGCCTGATCCATATGCTCCTGTCCTCTGCAGTTAAATGCGATTTTCGCGCCAGCCTGTGCGTACGCTTCCGCCATTGCAAAGCCAATTCCGTAGGCTCCGCCTGTTACTAATGCTACTTTTCCCTCAAGAGAAAAACGATTTAAAATATTCATATTTGATTACCTCACTCTTTCTTCTATTTCTTTTCACTTCCAAGTGTTATGATGCTTCTACAAATGCTGCAGGGCTTCTGCAAGCGCCAGAATCGTAAGTGACTGTCCGTATGCCATCGGCGCAACAAGAATGTTCTTGTAGTGCTCCGCATCCATTCCCATTCCGGTTCCTCCTGATACATTCAGGACTGTTCCGTCTTTGTCGATGTTCTTCATGATTCCTTTGATTGCTCTCTCCGCACATGGCAGATACGAATCATCCAGGATACCCAGACGGATTCCTTTCAGAATACCTGTCGCGATTGCTGCGGAACCAGATACTTCTTCGTAGCTGTCCGGATCCAGAAGAACCGTATGCCACAATCCGCTCTTACTCTGTACTTCTTTTAATTTTGCAACCTGTGCCTTGTATGTATCAATGATGATGGATTTTATAGCCGGGTTCAAAGTGCCCTTGAACATATCCACATAATCTAAGATTCCAAGTGTAAACCAGCTATTTCCACGGCACCAGAAGATTCCGCCGAAGTTATTGTTACCGTTAAATGTCCATCCATGATAGAATAATCCGGTTTCTTTGTCATACAGATACTTGATGTGCATGAGCACCTGATGAATACTCTCATTCACCCACGCTTCATTTCTGTATTTTTGTCCCATTTTATTCAAAAATAATACGGTCATAAATAACGTATCGATCCACATTTCATTTTCATTGAGACGGACCCCCTGACGATCTCCATTCGCACTGGTCACGTGCTGGAATCCTCCCTCTTTCGTTCTTGGCAGACAAGTCATGAGCCAGTTTGCCCAGTCCTTACAGAGTGCTTCGAATTTCGCATCCTGATAATACTCGTTCAGTTCGCACAGGGTCAGAAGCGGAGTCGTTGTGTTGATATTCCGGGACGGGAGACCAAGCTCTATATTCTCCGTATACCAGTTGTGCAGAAATTCTCTGTAATCATCATTTTTCTGGCTCTGCATGATTTTCAAGAGACCATAAAGACCTACGCCCTGCGGCCAGTCCCACTCTTTGATACCAAAATCTCTTTTGAAAAATCCAATGGCCTCCCCGCCATTTTCTGCGAGCTCATTCTCATTCTCCGGCCCTCCCAGATTCAGCAGCTTTTCAATCACGAGATCCAGTTTTTTTGTGAGCTCTGTTTCATTTATATTCATTTTGTAACTCCTTTCACCTCTGAACTAACTAGCATTTTTATCTGCTTTATTATATAATAACATTTAATAAATGCGATGTATCCAAAATTATTATCCCCATAGAAAGGCAGGTATCTGATTTTGGAAAAACTTTCCTATTACACCTCTATTGAGGGCATCTCTCTAGAGCATATGGTTCGCTATGGCAAGTTTGATATGAGAGTCAAACATTTTCACAACGAATATGAAATATTTTATATATTAGAAGGAACACGAAGCTTCTTCTTTAATAACCGAAATTTTGTTGCCGCCAAGGGCGATCTGATTTTAATTGACACAAACCTGATTCACATGACCAAATCTATTTCCAATGATGATTCCGGTCACAATCGAATCATTTTATATCTCACGCCTGATAAAGTACAGGACTTTGATACAAAGTATCCTTCACTCCATCTGACGCGCTTCTTTCATCAACACTACGGGGTCTATCATCTGACGCAGCAGCAACAGAACGCTTTTCTGGATCTGTATTACCTGATCAAACAGGAATGTAATGATAAGAAGCATAATTATAAACAGGCAGTAGAGCTTGCTATCACTTCTTATTTTCTTTACCTGACGCGCGAGCTTGATGTTCAGGCACCTCAGAATCCCCTTCTTCCAAAGGAAGGTAAACATCAGCACGTATATGAAATCGCTGATTATCTGTCCCAGAACTATGAGAAAGAGATTTCCTTAGAAGCACTTGCCGAGCAGTTCTATCTCAGCAAATATTATATCTGCCGACTCTTCAAAGAAGTGACCGGATACACCATCCGCGAGTACATCAATGTCATTCGGATTCAGCATGCGAAGCAGTATCTGGAAGAGACGGATTACAGCATCGCCAGAATCGCAGAGATTGTCGGATATGGAAGCACGACACACTTCGAACAGACCTTTAAGACCTACATGACTATGTCTCCGTTGAAGTACCGTAAGAATCTTGATATTATCAAGCCTTTGGTACTTCCTGTAAATCCATAAATACTCCCGCTCAATTCTATCTGAGCGGGAATTTTTATTTCAGACCTTTTCTACATCAAACCAAGTACCGTTGGAAGCCATGTGCTGACTGCCGGTACAAATGTTACAAATAACAATGCAACTACAATTGCCCCAAAGAATGGGATCAGTCTTCTCATAACCTCTTCGATTTTCAGCTTCGCAACACTACATCCAACGAACAGTACGCTGCCGACCGGCGGTGTGATTGTTCCGATGGAAAGGTTCATAACCATCATAACACCAAACTGAATTGGATCCATTCCAATGCTGGTTACAACCGGAAGGAAGATTGGTGTGAAAATCAAAAGTGCCGGTGCCATATCCATGAATGTACCTACAATCAGAAGAATGACATTGATCAGTAAGAGAATCACAATCTTATTATCCGAAACAGATAACATCGCTGCGCTGATTGCCTGTGGCAGTCCTGTGAAAGACAGTACGAACGATAGAATCGAAGATGCTCCGATAATCAGCATAACAATCGTTGTCATCACTGCTGCATCCACCAAAATCTTTTTGATATCTGAAATCTTGATTGTCTTATAGACAAATACAGCTAAGATAAATGCATATACAACGGCTACTCCGGATGATTCTGTCGGTGTGAAATAGCCGGATAAAATACCACCGATAATGATAACAATCAAAAGTAAGCTTGGGATTGCATCCCAGATTGTCTTGAGTACAACCTTACCTGTTAATTTTTCTTCACGTTTTACAACATAACCTTTTTTCTTTGCATATACAAATGCAACGACCATACAGAGGAATGCCCATAAAAGTCCCGGAATCCATCCTGCCATGAACAGAGTTGCTACCGAAGCACCTCCACATGCTGCTGAATATACGATAAATGCGTTTGTTGGAGGAATCAATTGTCCAACCGGTGCCGATGCGATGTTGGCTGCTGCCGAAAATGCATCATCATATCCGTGCTCCTTTTCCAGTGGATTCATAACACCACCGATTGCAGTAGCTGCCGCGATACCTGATCCTGATAAGGAACCGAACATCGCATTTCCTGCTACATTTGTCAGCGCAAGAGAGCCGGGTACTTTTCCTAATACTAACATTGCAAGGTTAATCAGTCTCTTTGCGATACCGCCGTTACTCATCAGCTGACCTGCAAGGATGAAAAACGGTACTGCAAGCAGGCTGAAACTGTCGATACCACCAACGAGCTTCTGTGCTGAGATAAACATTCCGAACTGAGGTGTCAGGAACATAATAATGGTAACCAGTGCTGCTGAAATAATACTAAACGATACAGGAACGCTCATTGCCAGCAGAAAAAAGAATACGATAATTAATACTAATGCTGCTTGTAATTCCATTTATTTTTCCTCCTTCTTCAGTTCTTTGAACTCTTTTACAAAACGAATCAGACGATCCACTGCATAGATCACCATGAGTACGCCACAGATTGGCACTCCAATATAATAGTACTGCATTGGAATTCCAAGTGCCGGTGAAACCTGTCCGGCTGCATTGATACTTACCATAATTCCACCTGCAACCATAACGAATACGCTGAGAATGAGAACTAAGATTTCAATAAAGATTTTGTCTTTTATCGCACCTTTTTTTGTAAATGTTGCTGTGATAAATGTAACTGAAATGTGCTGTCCTTTTCCATATGCGTATGGAACACCAATCATGGTCATCCAGATAAGTGCATATCTTACTAATTCCTCTGTCCAGTCACTTGGGTTCTGAAGGATAAATCTTGTTACGATCTGCCAGATACATCCGCCAACCATGACAACAACCAGAATCGCTAATATATATTCTAATACTTTATTAAGTGTCTTCATTTGCCATCCCCCTTATTCTGCATACTGTTCGATATCATCGTACAGTGCTTTGTAGTCGTCACCTTTTTCACAAAACTCATCGTGAATTGGTGAAACTGCTTCGATAAATGCAGCCTTGTCAATGTCTCTATAAATGGTTACGCCATGCTCCTGGGCTTCTTCGATTGCTTCTTCCATCATACGGTTATACATGGTCTTAAAGTTATCATTTGTCTCGCCGAGGCATTTTACAAGATACTCCTGCTGATCGGTAGAAAGACTGTTCCATTTTTTTGTGCTGATGATGTAGATATCAGGTGAATACTGGTGCTCTGTATAGGTGTAAGATTTTACAAGGTCCTCATGACCATCGACCGTAAGTACGAGTTCTGTGTTCTCTGCACCGTCTACGATTCCCTGCTGAAGTGCGGAATATGTCTCACTTCCCGCCATTGGTACGGCTGAGCCACCCATATATTTAATCATTTCCATCGATGTCGAGCTCGGCATGGAACGAATTTTTTTCCCTTTTAATACGGATGGGTCCGTCACAGCCTTGTCTTCTTTTAAGTAAAAGTTTCTAGATCCATTTGCATAATATCCAATTGCAATATATCCTTCGTCTGCTGTAGACTGGAAGAGTTCCTGTACTGCCTCACTCTTTTCCATTGCTTCATAGTAATGTTCCTGGCTTGTGAATAAGTAAGGTACTGCAAAAATTGAATATTTTTCTTCAAACTGTCCTAATGTGTTTGAACTTACTTTTGCCATATCAAGGATGCCTGCCTGAACCATCTCGATTTCTTCTTTTTCTGAACCGAGCACACCACTTGGATAGATATTGATTTCCAGATTCTGTGACGCATCCTCCGCTACGAAATCCGAAAATTTTGCAATCGACTCTGCAATTTCTGAACCATCGGCCTGATTATGCGCCATACGAATACTGATTTTGTCTGTTCTGTTTTCACTCAGAACCATAATAAAAGTTACGACTACTGCCAGGATTCCAATCACGGAAACGGCAACGCCAATTTTTTTCTTTATGCTTCCCATTTTTTCTCCTTTTCCTTCCAAACATCGTATCGATTACTGCGCATGTAACCGTGTCATAAAACCTCGATGATAATTGTCTGTGCACCTCTAACAATTGTTATTCTAGCATATCGTAAAGTCAATTTTATTATGTATGTTGCTTTTTTTTCTATTTTTTCAAACTATATTGCTCTCATTATTTTCTTCCTCAAAAACAAAAAGGAACACTATGTTTTCAGACACAGCCTTCCTTTTTCTTCTTACTTTTCCCATTTTTTAATTGTAATACTCTCTCCCGATGGAATCTGATATACCTTTTTATCGATCATCATCCAGACATCCAACGCGCCCGGATTATATATGTAATCGCCGCTCGCACTGTAACAGAGCCCTCGGACTGCCATGACATAACGATAAATTTCTTCATTTGTCGCATACCAAACTGCCTCATGCCCGCCAGCTTTCTTCAGGAATTCCTCTATCATTTCCCATTGACCAAAGGCATCAAATTCATAGGAATGTCCCCACATATAGAATAGCTGTGGCTGCCTATACATTTCATCTGTGACTGGCTCCAAAAATTCTTCCCACAAGGAAAACAGTCTCTCCTCCGTGTGATGAATGGTCGGATGCCACTCTAAGAAATCCTCCGGAACATCAAATGCAAAGGTCTGCTTCGTCGTTCTGGAATAGGTAATGCCACAAGTCTTTGCAGCCTGTTTTACTTTTTCGTTATATGTTCCGAACGGATATGCCATACCGGTCACCGGCTTCTCTTCCAATTCTTCCAGTTCCTTTCGGCACTCTGCAATCTCGTATGCAATCATACCTTCCGGCACTCTCGGAAGATCCGGATGCGTCATCGTGTGCACCGCAATCTCCTGACCGCAATACAGCTCTTTGACCTTTTCCTTCGAAAACTTATCATGACTCACATCAATCCTCGGCTGCTTGAGCCAGTCTTTATCACCCATGAGTCCTGCATTGATATTAAAAGTCCCTTTGATCTGATATTGATTCATCAGCCCAAGCAGGCGTTCGTCCTGGGTCACTCCATCGTCATAACTTAATGTCAATGCTTTCTTTTTCCCATTCGGAAAGAGAGGAATATCCTGTCTTAATCTCAGCATAGAAACTCCTTTGTGAAATCCTTCATCTCGTTCATTTCTCTCATCATATTACAGGGACTTCATAAACGCAATATCTTTCTGTGCCGTCTTCGGATTCATTTCCTCACGCAGCAGATACATGTCCGGTCTGTTCTTATGAAGCCATTTGGAAATCGCATCATATTTGATACAGCCTTCTCCGAGCAGCGTCGGCTGATACTCCTTGTTCTCTCCAAAATTGAAGTCCTTGATGTGCATTGCCTCGATATATTTCCCGATATGGCTGAGCCATTCATTCCAATATGTTCCCTGTTCTGTCGATTCCGGAAATTCCAGTAAGTTCGAAGCGTCAAAAATAACCCGAAGATGCGCTTCATCGCCCACTTTTTTTATCACATCCAACAGTGCATCCAGATTCTCAAGCGGATGCCAGTAGACTGGTTCAATTGCCAGTTTCACATCCAAACGGGCGGCTTCTTCTACGACACGCTGCACACTGTCCAGCATATGTGGATACCAGATTTTCTTCTGCTCTGCATCCAGATGCGGGTAAGCTGTCTCTGTTCCAACTACATTTGCGCCCACTTCCTTATTAAATGCAAGACATCTTTTTATCGTCTCCACTGCATGAGCACGGACGGATTCGTCTGGATTGCCAAGATCCATATAGCATCCAAACACCGGAATTTCTACCTGCTGCTCTTCAAATGCTTTTCGAACCCGCTCTAAATGACGGAGTGTAATGTCCTCATAGCTATCGATTCCTGTAAACGCTTTTGGAAATGCAAGCTGTGCTGCATCATATCCTTCTTCATGCAGCAGCATTGCCATCTCTTCAATTTCCATTTTCCCATAATCGTGGGCACGTACACCAATTTTCATTGTGATAAACTCCTATGCTAAGATTTCTTTTACCGTTGCTGCAATCTCTTCATCCTGACAGTTTGCAAAGAATAATTGCTGGAACTTTGCACCGCTTAATGCGCCTTTTACTAATTCCCGATCAAGCTCTTTTAAGATGTCTGTGAGTTTTCTGTATGTTACCGTTTTTACTTCATCAAGAATTCTCTTATTTCTCTGTTCCGGAACAACACGGTCTTTTGGATATCCTTTTCCGCCTTCTTCTACATATAATTTTTCAAAAATATACTCAAGATTTAAGTCTCCGCCCCAGCCAAATCCTTTTGCAAATGGAAGCGCGATTGCATTTCCATCATTGATCTGTGCAAATGTATAAGCGTCAAGTGCATCTTCCACATGTCCGCAGATGACACCCGGGAATGAATTGCAGGCAAGCATTGCACCTTCGCCTGTTCCACATCCGGTGATAACATAATCCGCTGCCTTCGAGTTCAAAAGAACTGCCGCTAAGATACCGATCTGTACATAGGTTAACTGGCTCTCATCCTCTGCCGTATACATGCCATAATTGAAGACCTCGTGTCCCATCGGCTCCACCACTTTTTTCAGAGAATTATATACCATTTCATTTTTTGCCGCCTGACTGTTTTCATTGATTAATGCAATTTTCATTCTATTATTTCCCCTTTTCTCTATCCTACAGTAAATCCTTCATTTCGATGTGATCCATGTCATCAAAGTCCTGATTCTCTCCAACCATTCCCCAGATAAATGTATAATTTCTTGATCCGCTTCCTGAGTGAATCGACCAGCTTGGTGAGATCACAGCCTGCTCGTTGCGGACTACGATATGTCTCGTCTCTGTTGCTTCGCCCATGTAGTGCATCACAAATGCATCTTCTGGCAAATCAAAGTACAGATAGACTTCCATTCTTCTGTCGTGCGTATGACATGGCATCGTATTCCAGACACTGCCCGGTTCAAGATGTGTCATGCCCATCTCAAGCTGACAACTCTCCACCTGTCCCGGAAGAATATATTTGCAGATCACTCTGTGGTTAGAATCCTCCAGTGATCCGAGCTCTACTTTATTCTCGTCTTTCACAATAACAACGCCGTCAGTCGGTGTACCTTCCGGCTTGATCAGTACCGTCGGATATGTCGTATGTGCCGGTGCACTATTCAGATAGAACTTTGCAGGCGCTGCGGATGAGACACTTGCAAATGTAATATCCTTTGCACCCTTTCCGATATACATTCCCTCGCGCGCTCCTACTTCATATACTGTACCATCCACAGTGATTGCTCCTGCTCCACCGATGTTGATGATTCCCATCTCACGTCTCTCAAGGAAATATTCTGCTCTAAGTTCTTCTCCTGCTGTCAATTTCAGTTCTTTTTCTACCGGCATCACACCTCCTGTGATAATGCGATCAATATGGCTGTATACCAATTTAATATCATCAGCAAAGAACATCTGTGGAATCAGAAATTCCTCTCTTAATCTCTCCGTTGTGTAATGCTTTACGTCTCTTGGTGATGCTGCTGTTCTAAGTTCCATTCTATTGTCATCCTTTCTTATTTATCATTGTATTTTGGTTTCTACATGATAAATCATATCATAGCTCTAGGATAATTTTCTTATGAATATTGCTCATTTCAAGTGATTTTCTTTGGATATTGCACTTCTTCCCTTTTTTCACTTTACAGCGTCTCTCATGACGCGCAGCAGATTGCCACTCATGATTTTTTCAATTTCGCCGGTTGTGAATCCATTCCGTGATAATCCATCTGCGAGCAGATTCATCTTCTCACATCCGGAGATTTCAAGACTCCCTTCTATTCCATCGAAATCGGTACCGACTCCGATGATATCGATTCCTCCGATTTGTTTCATATGCTTTGCCATCGCGACAATCATTTCCACAGAGCTTTCTTTGTTCTTCGCATCGTTTGTCAGAAAATCCGGACAAAAGTTCAGGCCCGTTACACCTCCGGTATTTCCAAAAATTTTCAACATATCATCTGTCAGGTTTCTTGGATGATTGGAGAGTTCCCTGCAGTTCGAATGCGAGGCAATAAACGGTTTCTTCGCGATATCTGCCACATCGTAAAATCCGCCATCCGACAAATGACTGACATCGACTAAGATTCCTTTATCCTGCATATATGCCACGGCTTCTTTTCCAAAGGGTTTGAGTCCCTGTGCCATGATCTTCGTCTCCCTGCTGTTCGGATATCCAAAACAGTTTTCGTAATTCCATGTCAGCGCGAGCGCCCGAACGCCCATATCATAGAAGCGGTCCAGATTTTCCATCCGTCCATCCACGGCAACACCATCTTCCATTGTGAGAACCGCACTCAGCTTTCCCTTCGCAGCATTCTCCATAATCCGATCAACCGTGGTTGCCTTAGACACCACAGCTTCATGCTGCTGCATCGTATGTTCAAATATCTGATGACAGCGCAAGATGCATTCTTCACTTGGAATTGGATCCATATGGAGTCCCTCCCGATACATCGTTTCCGGCACAACGAAAATCGCAAAGAACTGTGCCAGATATCCGTTATCAGTTAATCTCTTTATGTCGACCATTGTTGCCGCATTTTCATAGATATCCTGTTTATTTTCCAACATTGCTTTCATCAATGTGTCACAATGCATATCCATCATATTCAGACTCATCATTTACTCCTATTTCATGAATTCAAATTCGTGTTTATAAGACTTGCTTTACGGACATGCCTCTAAATCCGTATTTCCTATCATTAGATTCAACACTTCAATGTCTGTCTGTTTCATTCCTTCTTTTCCGACAATACCAAATGCTTTAATGGTATCCTGCGCGTTGTCCTGAATCAGTCCTTCGCCAGCTTGGAAGGAACGTCCTTTCATTGCCATGTTATGACCTAAAATTGCCGCATCAACTGCCGATGCTATTTTTGCTGCACAGGATGCTTTCGCACCATCGCAGACAATTCCCCCTACATTTCCAATTGTATTCGTGATTGTTGATTCAATTGCGTGAAGGTCTCCGCCTTTCATATAAGTAATTGCCGCTCCTGCCCCACACGCTGCGCATACTGCGCCACAATAAGCCGACAGGGAACCAATGTATTTCTTTTGCTCTAACGCAATCAAATTACTTACACATAAAGAACGATATAACAGTTCCTCTGAAACCTTCCACTCTTTCGCATATTCAAGAACCGGAAGGGATGCTGTCATTCCCTGATTACCGCTGCCGGAATTGATGATAACCGGAAGTGCACAGCCACCCATTCTTGCATCAGAACCTGCCGCTGCTACTGCACGGGCTCTGACTTTGACATCATTTGGATCGTAGCATTCCAGTAATGTTCTTCCAACCTGCGCACCATATTCACGCTCCAAGCCTCTTCGAGAAATCGCAGTGTTATAATTAAGCTGGCGTTCTAAGACTTCTTTCACATCTTCCATCTTTACCGTATTGGCAAATTCAATAATTCCATCCACTGATAAAACAGCCTTGTCAATCTCTTCTTTTTTCTCTAAATTTTTTTTAAATAAAATCTCATCATCCTTCACAATTTTTGTAATCTGATTGTGATGATCGATAATCGTAACTTCTGCGAAATGTTCTCCCTTTACTGCCCTTGCGACAATGTAAAGATTCTCCACATTTTCTTTTAACTGGCAGGTACAAAAACCCTCTTCCACGAGTCGGTATGACGTCTCTCTCTGCTCATCCGTGATATTGCCAAGCACGTTCAATACTTCCTCAGAATTTCCACCGACACATCCAAGTGTGGCTGCAATTTCGATTCCCTTTAGTCCACCAGAATTCGGCACTGTTACACCTTTTACATTTTTTATAATATTTCCACTGCATACCATGTTTAATTGATCTGGAAATGTACCCAATACCTCTTTTGCCTTTGCTGCCGCGAGTGCAATTGCAATCGGCTCCGTACATCCCAGTGCAGGAATCAGCTCCTGTCGAAGAATACTGACATAGCATTGATATTCTTTCTTGTCCATCTGATTGTTCCTCCTTCTGTTCGTATCACTGATATGATTAGTTTAGCACGCAATGTTTATATCGTCTATTGACATTATGACTTACATATCCTCTTAAGCGATATGAAAATATTTCCTGTTTTTCTAGGAAGAGTCAAAAAATCGCCAAAACCGGCATTTTGCCGGAACTGGCGATTTTTTATAAGAGACTTTTTAATCTATGCTCTTGCGTTCTTTACAATTTCTGCTGCTTCTTTACACAGCTCTGTAATCTTGTCAAATTCTCCGGCTGCAATCATATCACCCTTTACCATCCAGCTTCCGCCACATGCAAGGATCTTATCGCATTTCAAGTAATCTACAACATTCTTTGCATTGATTCCACCAGTTGGCATTACCTTTAGCTTCGTGTAAGCTGCACACATCGCTTTGATCATAGGCAGTCCGCCTGATGGCTCAGCAGGGAAAAATTTCACGACATCTAACCCCAACTCTAACGCTTTCTCAATCTCGCCTGGTGTGACAACTCCAGGGCAGACCGGAATGCCTTTCTCCTGACAATATTTTACTGTGGTTGGATTCAGTCCCGGGCTTACGATGAATTTTGCTCCGGCTGCGACTGCACGGTCAACCTGCTCTGTTGTAAGAACTGTTCCTGCTCCAACTAAAAGATCTGGATAAGCTTCTGACATCTGACGAATGGATTCTTCTGCTGCATCTGTACGGAATGTTACTTCCGCGCATGGAAGTCCTCCCTCAATCAGTGCCTTGCCAAGTGGCAGTGCATCCTTCACATCATCTAATACTACGACTGGGATAATTCCAATTTTTCCAAATTGTTCTAAAACTGTATTCATCTTTCTTCCTCCGTTTTGTGTTTCATATTATGAAACTATGTTTTATTATGTGAAACTCTTGACTTTTATTATACGCATTTGTACAATAAAGTCAATGCATAATACAAAAAAATATGATTTTACCAGAAATACATTTTCTATCATGAAGGGACAACATTTTATGGAACATAAATTAGAAGCACTCGAAAAGAATCCGATTCAGGTCGCTGACCGCCTTTTCCAGACCATGGAAGTGCTGGCATCCTCCGGACCGATTGGCCTGATGGACTTGTCCGGCACACTGGGGCTGAACAAAAGTACGGTACACCGCATTCTGAACTCGCTCATCTACATGGGCTATGTCAAACAGAATCCAGAGACCGCCAAATACAGTCTGACCTTTAAGATTTGGGATCTGGCAAATCAGTTGCTGACTCAGAACGATATCGTAGATATCGCAAGACCACATTTAAAAGAACTTGTTGCAAAATGTGGCGAAACCGTTCATCTCGTTCAGGTTGACGGACTAAAAGCCGTCTATATTGATAAAGTCGAATCCTACACGAATTCGGTACGGCTGGTATCTAAGGTCGGTAAGAGCATTCCTCTTTACTGCTCAGGTGTCGGCAAGGCACTCCTTGCGGAAATGTCCCCAGCCGACGCCAAAGCAATCTGGGACAAAAGTGAAATCCAGAAGCTGACAGAACACACCATCACAGATTATCAGGCACTTCAAGAACGTTTATCACAGGTTCGTAAGCAGGGCTATGCGCTTGACGATGAAGAAAACGAATTGGGTGTCCGCTGTATCGCCGCCTGCATCAAAGATTACAAGGGCAAGCCTAAGTATGCATTTAGTATCTCCGCTCCGGTCAATCGTATGTCCGATGAACGAATTTCTGAGCTGGCAGTCGCGGTACTCGAAACACAGAAAAAATTAGAAGCGGAATGGAATTAAGACAGGGGACGGTTCAGCGATTCATTTCCATCTGAGCCCCTGTATTTTCATGATCGCGAATAATATTTTCTATTTCTTTTAATCCAAGTGACGGCATATCTCCCGGAATTGTATTCTTCACAGCACTGCTTGCATTTCCATAGCGCAGTGCCTTCTTACAGCCACCATGTTCTGCCAGCAGTCCATACAGCACGCCGGATACATATGCGTCCCCGCTTCCGATCCGATCCACAACCTCAATATTACGGTAAGGCTCCTCTTCATAGAATTGATCCGCCTTGCAATCATAGATAACAGACCCGAAACTATGCACCTTCGGGCTGTGCACCGTTCGCTGCGTTGATGCGATTACGGAAATTGGATAATCCGCCGCAAAGCTCTTCATGATCTCCTGCACATTTCCCTCTTTGCCAAAAGTCAGTCTCGCTGTATCCTCAGAACAGAAGAAAATATCGACATATGGAAGGATCTGCTCGATACATTCCTTTGCTTCCTCTCCGCTCCACAAATTCAGACGGAAATTTACATCAAAGGAAATAATTGCTCCCGCCGCTTTGAATCTCTTTATCATCTCGATTCCGGTCTTACGGCACTGCTCGCCAAGTGCCAATGTAATCCCAGATGTATGAAAACATCGTGTTGACCCAAAAATCGATTCCGGGAAATCGGAAATGTCAATCTTGTTGATCGAACTATGCATGCGGTCATAGACCACTCCCGGCTTTCTCGGATATGCACCATTTTCATAATAATAGATTCCAAGCCTTGCATCTCTCTCATCATCATACGCCAGATAATCATCACTCACACCGATAAAACGCACCTTATTCTTTGCAAAAATCCCAATATTACTTGATGGAATTTTGGAAATGATTCCTGTGCGCAGACCGAGCAGCGATACCCCGGATACCACATTCAACTCCGCGCCGCCCACTTGCTTTTCGAATGTATCACCACGCACAATTCGCTCATTGTTCGGTGGGGATAATCTTAGTAAAATCTCACCAAGTGACAGCAAATCAAATACTTTCTTCATAGTTTTCTCCTTTACGCTTCTGCATTATGGGACTAGCTTTCTCAATATCTCAACCCAAATCCTGCACGATAGTAATGACCGTCTTCATCACAATACGCATAACTTCCGCCCCTGACCTTCGCAAGAATCGCCGGATCAATATACTGATCCTTATCATATCCCGGAACATCATTCGGTGCCGCGCATACCTCTCTTATCACTCCGTCGATTTCCTTTTCCGTAATTGCTATGACTTCTGGGCAGGAAACCATGGTCAGACTCATCTTACCGGTTGGATTATATTCACCGGAAAGTACATCTAACTGCGCGTTGAGCGCATTGTCCAGTGCAACCGGACTTACGGTATACTGGAAGGTAAGACCATCACAGTACGGTTCTAATTCGGTAAGAATCCAAGGGTTATTGACCACACATGTTGCAATAACTTTTCCGCCATGTGCGTGAACCTTTTCTGAAATTTCTTTAATTCTCGCCACGTCCTTCAAGGTTGTAACCGGAACTTTCTTTCCGGTCTTTTTCTGGCTCTGGTTTGTTTCTCGTTCTTCTGCCATAAAGTGATCTACAAATTCAATGACCGGCATCGCGAACTGATAGAACACCATACCATTGCTGGTCGGCCACACATGCAGATATGCATAATCTGCCTCTTCCGGTGTATCACAGATGACATAACCTTTCGCCTCAAACAATGCCTGCAATTGACTGCGAAATGCCCCTGCTTCTTCTGCCGGAGCGGCTCCCGCACCCATCGCCTGCGCTATGATTGCCACTGCGGTATCAATCCCTTTAAAGGACTCAATATATACCTTTTTTCCTTTTTTCATCGGTAATACATTTCCGTGGTTTTTGGCAAGGACAACCGATTTCTGATTTGCGATATATGCCTGTTTTTTTGCACTTTCAAAATTATCCTCACGAACCTGATCGGCATGCTTCGGGTCCAGATACGGATTATCCACTCTCTTCGTCTTAAATAAACTCAGTAGACGATCATAGTTTGCCCGGTCGAGATCCGCCTTCGGTAAATCACCATCCTCCACTGCTTTCACAATATTTTCCGAATCTGAGTTACCTCCGATAACATCTGTTCCTGCAGAAATCGCCTTAGCATAGCGCTGTGGGACCGTCAAGTTCTCCACGCCGTATATCTGAAGCGTCGTGACTCCCGAATCAGAATTTACATAACCTTTAAAGCCCATTTCCTCACGAGCCAAATCTGTAATCAGACCTTTTGAGTAAACAGACGGCACTTCTTCATCTGAAGTCAGTTTCCCGCGATATGTCTGAGGCACACTGCGCCCGTCTTTTGTCACACGTGAATAGTCCGGCATGATAGAGGAAGCATTTGCATCAAACGCCGCCTGAAATGGTGGCAGATGATATTTCTCCATTGAGCCTTCCGTTGGATATAAACGCCACTGGCCAATTGGCATATGTGGTTCAAATCCGTTTTCTGAGGGACCATCTCCCGGAAAATGCTTTACAGTCAATACAACGGAACCTTCGTTCAACTCTCCTGACCCATTCTGATATCCCCGTACAAGCTCTTTTACAATTCCGGAGGTGATATCTGTACACTCACCATAGGTTCCACTAATTCTAGGCCATCTTGGATCAGTGGCAATGTCAACCTGCGGACCATACATGATATTCTGTCCTGCTGCCTTCATCATTTTGCGGTCTGTATCCGCCATGTTATAGACCAGTTCAAAATCTCCATCCCCCATAACCGCTGCCCCGATTCCCAGAGAATCCGGATAACCGATATTGATTGGGTTCGTGTGAAGCGAATACGGAATCGCGACACCACCCTGACAGGCTTCATATTCAATCATCTGCGTTCCGACATTGTGATAGAGCGCACTCATTCCCGCTTCCACTCTCATGTCACCGCGATATACGCCGCCTGTCACTTTTTTAACCAAGACATCGTCATCATCAATCTGCATATTAACACCCGGAAGGATACTCGGTGGAAGAACTTCATCCGGATCATGACGTTTGTAGATCTTCTCCACCATAAGATTTCCATTCTCGTCGACAGCCTCTGCCTGCGTTGGCGCCACTGGTGTATTCCATAAAGTATTCAGCACAAACCCCGCCTGCTGTGCAAGGTTCATATGTTGCACCATATCTTTTGCACGCGTCTCGTCATCCAGACGCCAGTCCTTATACGGAGACAGTTCTTTGCTGTTATCCATATCCTTAAAATACAATCCATCTTTCACGATTACACCACAGGTTGTCACACCGATGGTTGGTCCGTTTTCGTTATGAAAATAAACAGGTTCCATGTAAAAATCCGTTATTTTCTCACCCTCTTCCAGCTCATACGGAGCTGGAATGTAGCCATTTTGAATATTTTGATTCTCTACCACATTTTTCTTCATTTTCTCACATTGAATCCAATTCATTCAGATAGTAATTGGATGATTTCCTTTCTCCCAAATATCTCCGGGCAACAAATCCACAAAATACTTCTAAAATTCAAAATATCTTTTTGCGTTCTTATAAGAAATTCCTTCCACGATTTTCTGTAGCACTTTTTCATCCGCAGGATATTCCCCGTTCTCTACCCAGCCACCAATCAGATTGCACATGATCCGTCGAAAATATTCATGTCTGGTGTAAGATAAAAAGCTTCTCGAGTCCGTCAGCATCCCAACGAAATTCCCAAGCAGTCCAAGGCTTGCAAGTGAAGTCATCTGCTCAGTCATCCCTGTCTTGTGGTCATTAAACCACCATGCGCTGCCGTGCTGAATTTTCCCGATTGCAGTGCTGTCCTGAAAGCATCCCATAACCGTTCCAATTGCCGCATTGTCATTTGGATTGAGTGAGTACAGAATCGTCTTTGGTAATTCGTCTGTGACTGCGAGTGCGTTCAAGTACTGTCCCATCTCCATCGCAGGTGCGTAATTATTGATAGCATCAATCCCGGCATCTGCACCTAATTCACAAAATACCTTTTTGTTCAGATCGCGCTGCACACCATAGTGAAGCTGCATGACCCAGTTTTTCCCGGATGCCTGTCTTCCAAGCTCCACCATAAAGGCAGTCTTGAATTGGCGCATCTCCTTTGTGTTTAATTCACTGCCTAAAAGGCGCTTTGCAAATACTGCCTCGACTTCTTCCGGTGTTGCCGGTTCGTACATAATATATTCCAGGCCATGATCTGCCACAGTACATCCATTCTCATGGAAGTAATCCATTCTCACTTTCAGTGCCTTAACCAGTTTCTCAAAACTGTTGATCTTGATGTTGCTCACCTTTTCCAGCTTCAAAAGATACTCCAGATAATCCGGCTTCTCGATATTCATCGCTTTATCTGGTCTCCAGGTTGGATGAACCTTTGTCGCAAAATTTCCATTATGATTTTCCTCGGCAAGCTTCCTATGCCACTCCAGAGAATCAATCGGATCATCTGTGGTGCAGACTACATCTACATTTGACATTCGGATGATCTCGCGTGCTGTCAGCCCGTTTCTCAGCTTCTCATTACACAGATTCCAGACCTCTTCTGCGGTCTCACTGCTTAGATGTCCCTCATATCCAAAATATTTTTTTAATTCCAGATGACTCCAGTGATACAGCGGATTTCCAATCGCCATTTCCAAAGTCTCAGCCCACTTCTGGAACTTCTCACGGTCTGATGCATCTCCGGTAATATAGCGCTCCTCGACACCGTTAGAGCGCATCTGGCGCCATTTGTAATGATCTCCGCCAAGCCATACCTGTGTGATATTGTCATATGATACATCTTCATAAATTTCCTGCGGATTCAAGTGACAGTGGTAATCAATAATTGGCTGTTTTTTCGCATAATCGTGATATAAATGTTTTGCGGTCTCTGTTTCCAGTAAAAAATCATCATCCATAAATTTTTTCATCTATTTGCTCCTTCTCTGCAATGCATCTTAAGCGGTATATTTTTTCAAAGTCGCGCGAACTGCTCCGCATCCGGCAGTCAGTTCCTCAAAATATCCACATACCTGCTCAGCCATTCCGACCTCATTCAAATCCACGCCCCAGATTTTTGCATTTCCAAGCACAGGTTTTAACACTTCTTTTGCATCAAATACTTCGCCAAGTTTCACATCGGCAACTACCGGACACACAGACTCTAACAACGGGTCCGAACTTAATTCAAATGCTGCTCCATTATCATCCACGCCCATCAAATAGCGCAGCCATCCTGCAAACACCAGTGGAATCAGCTTCAAGTCCGAAAGGTCTTTTCCTGCTGCCTGATAGTTTTTGATGGTCTCCCCATAACGGATTGCAAGCTTCTGTGAAGTATCCGTTGCAATGCGCTGTGGTGTATCCGGCATAAATGGATTCGGAATACGAACCTGAAGTACCGTATCAATGAACTCCTTCGGATCAAGCACGCCCGGATTGATGACTACCGGAAGTCCCTCTTTATACCCGATTGTTTCTACGAGTTTCGCCAGCTCGGCATCCTTCATTTCCTCTGAAATCTTCGCGTATCCAAGAAGACAGCCATATACAGCGAGTGCTGTGTGCAGCGGATTCAGGCAGGTACATACCTTCATGCGCTCTACTTTATCCACCGTTTCCTTATCCGTGAACATCAATCCGGCTTTTTCCAGTTGCGGACGCCCGTTCGGAAATGCGTCTTCGATCACCAGATATTCCGTCTCTTCTGCATTGACAAATGGTGCAACATACGTATTTCTGGATGTAATAACAGGATCAAGCCCTTCTATGCCATCCTTTTTCAAAATCTCCTCTACCGAAGCATCCGGTCTCGGTGTGATTTTGTCGATCATTGTCCAAGGGAAGGATACTTTTTTCGAATCATTGATATAGCTTTCGAAGCCTTTCTCTGCCAGCCCTTTTTCTGACCATGCGGCTGCAAACGCATTCATTGCTGCGTGGAGCTTGTCTCCGTTATGAGAACAGTTATCGGTGCTGACCATAGCGATTGGTTTCTGTCCGTTTAAGTAACGTGTATAGAGAAGGGCGGCAACCTTTCCCATGTAACTGTCCGGGCTCTCTGGTCCATTCTGATAATCCCCGGCCACATCCTGGAGCAGCTCTCCCTTTCCATTTACAAGACTATAGCCTTTCTCTGTGATCGTAAATGTGGCAAACTGCAGAGAATCTTTTGAAAAAATTTCTTTTAATCGAGAAAATTCCATATCATTTTTGGAATCCAGAATACAAGATTCTGCGATGCTTCCAACCACCGTTTTTTCGACAGAACCATCCCCCTTTAATGTCACTAGGATGGAGTAGTTATCCTTTTCACGATACATCTTTTCTACAATTTCATAGTCGAAGCCTTCTACTACTACAATTCCACGATCTAACGTGCCATTGTTAAGCAGTGTCTGCGCCGCATTTGCTTGAAACGCACGGAAGATATTTCCTGCTCCGAAGTGAACCCAGAATGGATTTTCTTTGGTGCTCTTCTTCATTTCCTCGCGGTCATACTCCGGGAGATGAAACCCTTTTTCTTCCCACTGCTCTTTCTGATTCATTACATTTGCATCTAATTTCATCATCAATCCTCCTTCACTACTTTCCAAGACGCTGCTCTGATTTCTCAATTGCTTCCCACAATCCATTCAAATAAGTCGCTCCAAGTGCACGGTCATAAAGTCCGTATCCCGGCATTGCCACTTCATCCCAGATCATACGGCCATGATCCGGACGGATTGGTCCTTCAAAACCGATTTCGTATAAGGCGCGCATAATTTCATACATATCAAAGGTTCCGTCCGAAGAAAGATGTGCCGCCTCTTCAAAATTCGTTGGTGTATGGAACTTTAAGTTTCTTACATGCGCAAAATGAATTCTTCCTTTTAAAGAACGAATCATATCCGGAAGATCATTTTCCAGATTGGTTCCATAAGAACCGGAGCAGAATGTCACTCCGTTGTGCTTGTTATCCACCATGTCCATCATGCGGAGAATGTTTTTCTTGTTAATGATGATTCTTGGCAGACCAAATACGCTCCATGCCGGATCATCCGGGTGAATTGCCATATTGATGTCATATTCGTCGCAGACCGGCATAATTCTCTCAAGAAAATATTTCAGGTTCTCAAATAATTTGTCATCATCGATATCCTTATACGTTTCAAATAAATCTTTTACCTTCGCCATACGCTCCGGCTCCCAGCCCGGCATCACCGTTCCGTTCATATCTCCGGCAATTGATTCAAACATTTTCGTAGGGTCTAATGCATCAACAGCTTCCTGCGTGTAGGCAAGTACAGTCGAGCCATCCTCGCGCTCTCTGGCAAGTTCGGTACGTGTCCAGTCAAATACCGGCATGAAATTGTAGCATACAAGGTTGATTCCCTCTTTTCCGAGATTTTCCAGTGTTTCGATGTAATTATCGATATACTGATCTCTCTCCGGCGCGCCTGTCTTGATTGCATCGTGGATGTTCACGCTCTCGATTCCGGCAATATGAAGTCCCGCTGCCTCAACCTCCTCAATGAGTGCACGGATTCGCTGCCTGCTCCACACCTCACCCGGCTCCGTGTCATATAATGTTGTGATGACCCCTGTCACTCCGGGAATCTGACGAATCTGTTTTAAAGTTACCGTGTCAAATTTAGAACCATACCATCTCAGTGTCATTTCCATCGCAAAATACCTCCATATTTCGTGTTTTTTGTTCGCCTTTTTTGTTTCTAATCTCAGTATAGAGTTTTCCCAAAAAATATCCATTGAACAAGTTGTTGTTCACATTGCAAAAGTTGCGATTCGAGATGTTTTATTGTATAATATTTTTATGAAATATACGACAAGGAGATTTTCTGTTATGAAAAAAGGATTATCCACGAATTTCAGCACGAGACAATATATGCGCTCAAAGGATTTTGAAATCTATTACTATAATGACAAGAATCTGACTCCGGTAAAAGATCACACCCACAATTACTATGAATTCTATTTTTTCCTGAATGGTGAAGTGTCCATCTGGATTGAAGATGTCTGTTACCGCCTGAAGACCGGTGACATGATTCTGATACCGCCACATGTGCATCACTATCCGGATATTCACTCAGCGGAAGAACCTTATCAGCGATTCATCTTCTGGATCAGTGAGGAATACTGTAATGACCTGATGGCTCTTTCCCCGGATTACGTCTATTTGATGCAGCACGTAAAAGTGACCCACGAGTATGTCTATCACTATGATGTCATCGGATTTAATATGGTTCAGTCAAAGATTATTCAGTTGATTGAAGAACTGCATTCTGACCGCTTTGGGAAAAATGTGAAGACCTCTCTCTGCGTAAAAGATCTGGTACTCCATCTGAACCGCACGATTTATGAACAGCAGCATCCAAATACACCAAAAGAAGACCAGAGCCTTTATCAGAATCTGGTCATGTATATTGAAGATCATCTTGACGAAGAACTCTCTTTGAACCAGTTGGCAGGTGAATTTTTCGTCAGCAAATACCACATTGCTCACATTTTCAAAGAGAATGTAGGTCTGTCGATTCATCAATATATACTAAAAAAACGCCTCGCCATGTGCCGCGATATGATCCTGAGTCACACTGAAATTAGCGAAGCGTTTCTATTATGTGGTTTTAAAGATTATTCCAGCTTTTACCGTTCTTTTAAAAAGGAATACGGCATGTCACCAAAGGAATATAAAGAGCTGCATTCCCAATAGGATAAGGGACTATAAAAGCAGAGGATTACTCATCCTCTGCCGAATCAATCATATGAAACCTTTTAAAGGTTTTGTTTAGCAGTAGGCTGTTCACCGATGCAACCACGGCAAATCCAGCCCAAAAATAGAATCCCAACATCGGAATATAGATATATCCACTGACAAGTATGATAATAACAGGAGCAAGGTTCAACACAATCATGATTACCGTATACGGCAGCCGTGCAATCGAAATAAGCATCGAATTTTTAAAGTTCTCTTTCATCGTCGTGTCTGCTATTGCAATATATGCAAATAAATAGGATGCCATCATCAGCAATAGCAATGCCGCCAGACAGATGACAATACGCAGAACCCATGCTATTGTCGCTGCGAACATCACAGATACAGCTCGAAAATCTATGTAGAGTATGATATACGCCGCACCAATCAGAAGATAACTCAATGTTGCATGTTTAAAGTGTAATGCAAACTCCTTGCAAAAGGTTTTGAAAACATACCCTTCGCCCCTGCAGATGCACTTCATGGCTGTCGCATACAGCGCTGTCAGCCCGGCTCCTATCGTAATAATCGGTACGCACGTAACCAGAAGCATGATATTTAAAATCAGAATATCCGCCACTTTGGATAGAAACACAAATATCGGTCCATCCATGTTAAATATATTTTTCATCCTATTATCTCCTTGAGCACAGTAAAGTGATAGTGAACGTATTATAACAAATTGCAGGGAGAAAGGAAAGTCAAATGCTTACAATTCCGCCAGAAGAATATCTCTCTTCCGACGGAAATCGTCGTGCGCGACTCAGTTGCAGTATACTGCGATTGCATCGCTGATTAATTTTGCAGTTCCAGCTCCAAACTTGTCCATATTTTTCGTAAAACGTTCATCTGCGACATACATTTGCCCCAGTCCCGCTAACACTTCTTTCGTGCAGTCATAATAAGTATCTGTAATATGCTGCTGCCACTGTCCCACCAATACTTGGACTTCTTCGCACTGAGGGCTTTCGCCCAAATGCTGCGCAAATTCCTTTAACAATTCGTCCATCTGCTCTGTCACTTTCTTCCAGTCATCCTTACCGTACCCTGCCGTTTTCTTCTGACTCTGGGTGTAGGCATCTGTAGTGCCCCATCTGTCTTTTACTTCTTTTGCGTATTTTTCTTTTGCCTCTTCAATTTCTGTCGTATCAAATTCTTGAAAACTCATCGTATTTACTCCTTCCAGATTCGCATCCAAAAGACCAATCAATTGATCCAGTCTCTTTCGTTTCAGCTTTAATAACTCTCTCTGCCTGATGAATGCTTCTTCTTTGTTATAATCGGAGGCCTTCATCATCTTCATAATCTCTTTCAGCGAAAAATCCAACTCACGATAAAAGAGTATCTGCTGCAATTTCACCAGAGAATCCTCATCATAATATCGGTAACCGGTTTCCGATATGACTTCACTGGGTTTTAAAAGATTGATTTCGTCGTAATAGTGTAAGGTTCGAACACTTACCCCGGACATTTTTGCCATTTCACTGATTGATTTTTTCATGATATCTCCTCCTGAAAAAGATACTACTCTATTACGTTACGTCAGAGTCAATACTCTTTTAAAACTTATTTTATTTCTGTTATAGACTATAGCATATTTTACCGTTATAAGTTACAATAAGGTCAATAAAGGGAGGGCGATTATTATGAGTACACGGTTTATTACAATTGGAAGACAATTCGGCAGTAATGGACGACTGATTGGCCACGAGCTTGCCGGAAGACTCGGCATCAACTGCTATGATAAGTCTCTAATCAAGCTTGCCGCAGAGCACACGGACATTCCTTACGAGGATCTCAAGTTGGTAGACGAGCGTAAAGAAACTGGTTGGAAATATCTGGTCGATGAAAATGAACAGCTTGCAAAGCAGTACCGCTACGAACACATCGATGAAGTTCTGTTTCAACTGCAGTCCAAGATTATCAAAGATCTGGCATCCAAAGAAGACTGTATCTTTGTCGGTCGCTGCGCTGACTATGTCCTAAAGGATGTCCCACACGGCAAACACATCTTCTTATACGCTCCGGATGAAGTGCGCATCCAAACTGCGGTGGAACGCTATCAGGTCGACGCGAAGAAAGCTGCCTCTCTGATGAAGAAGGTTGACAAAGACCGCAGCTATTATTACAACTATTACACCGATCAGGACTGGGATGACTGGAACAGCTATGATATGGCAATCGACACAAATGCATTTGCAGTAGATGAGATTGTAGATATTCTGGAGACGGTTTATAGAAAGTTATAACGTACAAGATAAAGGGACGATTCGAATCGTCCCTTTCCTCTGTCTTACTCTGTATAAAGATCGAATAACTTTTGTCCTACCTGATTTCGAATTTCGTTATATAAATCCGAAGCTTCTTCCCTCATATCATCTTTCAAATCGTCCGAGAGGGTCACAATTTCTGTGCCTGATTCTTCTATACTCTCAAGCCGTTCTGCTACACGTTCATCCGCCTGTTCTCTGGCATATTGTACGGCAGTCTCGGTAGCCTGTTCTAAAATCTCCTGCTGCCCCTGCGTGATGTCTTTAAAAAGATCATCATTCATAATCAACGTAATGTAATGTGGTAAATGATTTGTTTCAATTACATAATTCTGTTGTTCATAAAGTTTCCCCGAAACGATAACCTCTACCGGATTCTCCTCCGCGTCAATTGTTTTCTGCTGAAGTCCGATATATACCTCACTAAATGCCATCGGTGTCGGATTGGCTCCAAGCGTCTGCCAAAAGGCAAGATGATTTGCATTTTCCATGGTTCGTATTTTGAGCCCTTTAAAATCCGAGATTTGTTCTATTTTCTTATTTGCTGTCATGACACGGAATCCCTGATCCGCAATTCCTAGAAGATGATACCCTCCGTCTTCATAGACCGTTTCCATCTGCTCGTAAAAAAGCTCATCGTCCACTGCATCCCGCGCCTGCTCAATCGTATCAAAGACACACGGTGTATCAAATACCGCCGTTTTGGACATATAACTCACCTGCGGCGCTGTGTTCTGCACAACAAATGGAATGTCCCCTTCCTTACAGCAGTCAAGCAGCTCTGAATCATTGCCGATTGTTGAATTTGGATAGATTTCAATCTGCATTTTCCCATCACTCAAGCGGTCTGTTTCCTCCGCAAATTTCTCAGCAAACACCTGTGTTACCGTATCCTCCGGACTGCTTGTTCCAAGCTGCCAGACATAAGTCTTATCTTCCGTTTCCGTCTCTTTCTGTACGCATCCGGTCAGGGCAAGCAGCATGGTTCCTGCTAGCAATGCCGCCCCAATACGCTGGTTCCATTTTCTATTTCTTCTTTTTCTCATGTCATTTCCTCCTTACAGTGTCAGACTAATTGCCGGAATAAATGTAATCATAAGCAATGCAACCAGAAATAGAAGAATCATCGGTAACGCTTTCTTTGCAATATCCATAACCGGAATTTCTGCAAGTGAGCTTGCGACAAACAGATTGACCCCGATTGGCGGTGTTACAAAACCAATTGCCAAATTCACGACCATTACAATACCGAACTGAATCGGGTCCATTCCGATTTCCACGATAATCGGAAGAAGAATCGGTGTTGTAATCAGGATAGCGGGACTGGTGTCCATGACCATTCCAACAAACAACAGGAACAGATTGATTACAAGTAAAATAAGAATCGGCTGTGTAAATGTATTCAAAATCCATCCACTGACTCCCTGCGGTACTTTTAAAAGTGTCAGCGTTCTCGAAAATGCAGTCGAGGAGATCAGAATAAACATCAGCGGTCCGTATGTATGTACTGCCTCCGAACAAATGGCAAGGATATCTTTTACTTTTAACGATTTATAGATCACAATACTGACAAAGAGTGCATAGAAAACGGAAATAACCGCTGCTTCTGTAGGTGATGCGATTCCACCATAGATACAACCCAAAATGATAACTGGTGTCATCAATGCCCAAATTCCCTCTTTCATCAGTTTTAGAAAACCACGTTTTCGTAGCATCCCGACAACCGCATCAATCTGCTCTTTATCTTCTCCATACTTCCAGCAATGATACTGTGCGTATCCCATGAGAAGAAGTGCAATTAAGATTCCCGGCACAATCCCGGCTTTGAACAGATTTCCGACGGATTCTCCGGAAGCCATAGAATATAGAATAAACGGAATACTCGGCGGTATAATAACTCCAAGACCTCCCGCCACGGCTACGATTGCTGTCGAAAACTTTTTGTCGTATCCAAGATTTGACAAAATTGGAATCGTCATACTTCCGACCGCTGCTACCGTTGCTGGCGCGGACCCTGAGATTGCTCCATAAAACAAACAGGTAATAATAACCGCACATGGAACGCCGGCTCTGAATTTTCCGAAAAAATAGGTGAAGATATCAAAAAGCTTTCGCGACACGCCGCCTCTTGCCATGATAATTCCAGAAAGAACAAACATCGGAATTGCCAGCAATGGAAAGCTGTCGAGTCCACTCAACATGGAGCGTACTACATAATATACACTGACCGGAAATTCCTGATCCAGCATTCCCGGCAGAGCTGACACAATTCCAAGTGAGCTCCCGATCGGTATTGCTATCACAAGAAGGATAAGAAATGCTATAAAAACAATCGCTATCTGCATGATGCATCCTCCTTTATTTTCCGAATTTCCAAAAACATTTTCTGTATCAGCCGAATTTCAGCAAGTAGAAATCCGACGAGTGGTGCCAATTGAAGTATCCACATTGGCATCTGCATTGCTGTGCTGACCTGACCGCTCGCAAACACGCTGACAAGACTTCTTCCTGCCGTCGGTATCAAATACAGGAAGAAAAGAAATTCAATTGCATAGTCAATAAAAAATACGATTGCTTTTGCTTTTGACTTTAATTTTTCTGTCAATTGTTCCAACCGTATCGCAATGGATTTTTCGACTGCAAAGCTGATACTCAGGAATCCACTCCACACAAACAGATAACGTGTGAGTTCCTCCGTCCATGACATAGACGCATTAAAAATATATCTCATACAGATTTGAAAACCCATAACCAGCGTCATGATAATCAGAAAAAAAATCATCATTGCTTCTTCAAAGTTCTCATTGATCCATTTTATTTTTTTCATGGGCACCTCCCTACTCGGCTGCACATTTCACCATATGACTGTATCTTAGATTTACAAACAGTGCCAGAATCACACCTGCAACTGTAATTACAATATTCAGAAGAATCACGGCTCCCGCACCGTTTGATGCCCCCAGCGTACCCGCAAGTGTCAGTATCGTATAGTTTGACAGACTCGAAGCAATCATGATAATGCTGGTGATCGTTCCCTTGATCTGTGGGAACAGGTCATTTACCGTTGCCGTCGCAAGCTGAAGGACTCCCCCTGCCGCAAAATAACCGATTACAAACGCTCCAACCAGACAGACTGCCGGCGTGCGAATCAAATAGACCAGCGTCAGCATTACTACGGAGACCATTGGATAAATAAGCAGGAACCGCACTTCCTTGATTTTATTGACCAAAATCGCCGTCACAAAGATTGCAACAATGGTTCCTGCTGAATAATAGGTCTGCATCATACTTGGATCTGACATTTTTGCTACTTCTTTTCCAAAGGTCTGTGCGCAGTTAAGCCAAAGCTGAAACGTTGCCGTGCAGGTAAACCCAATTAGTATGAGTGCGACGCTTTCCAGCGAAAATTTTGCACTTTTCAGACTTTGAAAAAACGAAGGCTGTGCTTCACCTTGTTGCTTCTTCTGTGGCAGTGGAATCCGAGTCACCATAATTCCAATTACAAAGATTGCTCCCGCCGCTGCATACATCAGCACGTTATAAGAAAGGCTGCTTGCTGCAATTGCACCTATCATAAACGGAATCAGAAGCTGTGCTCCGGATACAAATAATTTGGTCAGCATTGTTGCAAGACCGGATCTCGGTTCAAGTAATTCAACGCACGCAGGAATGACGCCTGTATCCAAAAATGAATTTGCTGCACCACCGAGAATAGCTGCAATGTATGCCGTCTGCATATTTGGTGACCATGCAATTCCGACAAAAAACAATACATAAAGACCAATTCCAATTAACGAGGAACATCTTCTCCCCATACGGTCTGATATCGGACCGGAAAACGGAAGTGAAATCAATCGTCCGAGTCCCAGTGCTGCCGCAACCATTGTGACCTGTTCCAGTCCCGATCCCCATCGTCCTGACAGGAATTCCTTGATTGCCTGCTGCCCAAGAAGGGACGCACCGATTCCATGAATAAAGTAGTTCAGATATAGTACAAGCGCACTCCCGTAATAAGACCGCCTGCTGCTCTCATTCTTCTTTTTTTCACTCATTTTCCTCTCCTTGTCTTGTATGTAAAATGTCCAGCATGACTTCCACATCCTTCAAATGCATCTGTCCCGGTGCGGAGCTTCTGACTGTGCTGCCAAACGTAAGTGCTGAACCAAAGATTTCGCCACTCACCCGGCTGATTTTACCTAGATCATTCATTGACATTGTAATAAGTGGTCCATCTGCATGCACGTTCGCATACTGATTGGTTGCTGATAAGAGCGTCAGTACATCCTCTGCGTTGTGAGGCATCACTGCAATTTTCGGAACATCTGCGCCAAGCTCCCGCATCCTGCAGAGACGCTCCACAATCACCTGCTCATTTGGTGTGCGTTCAAAATCATGATTGGAAATGACCACGACACAATGATGTTCATGCGCAAGCCGACTGAGATTTTGACAGACCTCGTCTCCCATAAATAATTCAATATCAATCATATCCACGACTTCTTCGCGAATCACATACTCATTGATTGCTGTGTATTCTTCCTGCGTAACGATGTTGTCGCACCCTTCCGTCCGAAAGGTAAACAGAATCGGCAGATTCTCCAATCGTTCACGCATCTTTTTCGCGGTTTGAATGACATTGTTAAAATTGCGAACTTCCACAAAATGATCCACACGCCACTCTACGAGGTCTGCTCCGCCTTCTTTGGCAAGCATTGCTTCTTTCAGAATTTCCGTTTCTGTTTTTCCTGTGATTGGCACACATATCTTCGGTTTTCCAGCACCCAGTTCCATCTCTCTTATGATAATCGATTTTTTCATGCCGTTCCTCCATACTGGTTATTTGCCAGATATCCATGTTTTTTTAGAATATTCTGTATATTTCTTCCCTCGCTTACTCCTTCAATGATGCGGCGGGCACGGACACTATCTCCTACATTCACCACCTCCACCCTGTCATCGGCAAAGGCTTCTTCTAACTCTGTTAATACCGGACTTTTTGCTTTCATTCCCAGACAGACAAATCCATAATCAAACATGTATTCTTTCCTGTCCCCTTCCGGGGTCTTTACTGTGAATCGATCACCTTCCACCTTGGAAAGTGCCGTTTTGGTAAGCTCGGTAACTTCATACCTTTCACTGATTTCTTTCATGCGAAGCTTACTGACTGGATCTAAATCTTTTCCAATCTGATCCATCATCTCAATAATTGTCACGCTTGCTCCGCGCGGTGCAAAGAATTCAACTACATCCAGACCAACTGCGCCTCCTCCTACAACAATGACTTTTTTTCCAGCCATGTTCTTCGGATACTCCGGAATTTTTTGAATCATCCCGAGAATTGAGGATACCTTTCCATCCTGATTGTCGATCCATTCATTTAATCCCTCAATCGGTGGCAGCAGTGGTTTTGACCCTGTTGCGTTCACAATCAGATTAGGCTTCAGGCTTTTTACGAACCGCACCGTTGCATCCACTTCTGTAAATGCATATAGATTCGGCAGCCGTTTTGCACGCTCCTTCTGATATGTCACAAAATCACCGATTCTCCACTTGTCCGGAATCTTGCTGATTTCATTTGCTAATCCACCCAGCTCTTTTTCCTTCTCAATCAAAAAGGTCTGACAGCCGGCCTCTGCCGCTGTGCAAGCGGCCTCCATTCCTGCCGTGCCGCCTCCGATCACAACAACATTGCATGGTTTTACCACCTTCTGTGTCTCTTCCCATTGATTGACACAAGGATTGACCGTACACCGAATCGGTGTATTCTGTGCAAGTCTGTGCCCTGCACATCCAATGTTGCAGGAGATGCATTTACGTAGCATCGCTTCCTCTCCAAATTCAACTTTGTTAACCCAGTTCGGATCTGCGATCAAGCCACGTCCCATTCCAATAAAATCGGCTTCCTCATTTTCCAGAATTTCTTCTGCGCGTTTTGGCGAACGTATATTTCCGGTCGTAATCGTTGGCTTATGAAATTTGTCTCTGACAGCCTTTGACATATAAGAACGCCATCCATCTTTTAACTGGCAACTGTCGATCTGATACTGCAGCGAGCTGTTTAATCCCGCCGACACATCGATCAGATCAATTTCTTCTTCAAAATAAGTCAGTAATTCCAGCGTATCCTCCAGCGTATTTCCACCTTCGACCAGTTCGTCCGCACTGATTCTGCAAAATACCGGAAAGAATGGTCCTACTTCTTTTCGAACTTCTTCTAAAACCATCTTTGCAAATCTTGCTCTGTTCTCTGCGCTGCCGCCAAATTCATCCGTTCTTTTATTCATGGTAGGTGACAGGAACTGACTGATCAGATATCCGTGACCTGCATGAATTTCAACCGCGTCAAATCCAGCCGTCTGTGCACGTTTTGCCGCCTCACCGTATTTTTTTACGATTGCAGCAATTTCTTCTTTTGTCAGCGGTCGCGGCAGCGATCCGCCCGGCTTTGATGGAATATCCGATGCTGATACCGTCTGCATTCCAATTCTGCTGTCCAGTGCCGAAGCTCCCGCATGATTAATCTGAATGGCAATACACGTTCCATACTGGTGTACTGTCTCACACAGTTTATATAATCTCGGGATATAATTATCATGATCAATTCGAATCTGTGTCGTTCCATTCGATCCAAGTGGGAAATCCACACATGCATTTTCCACGATAATCATACCGACTCCGCCCTGTGCACGCTGCTCATAATAGTTCATGTGAAGGAAGCTCATCTCTCCATTCTGTTCCCCGTAATTGGTTCCCATCGGAGCCATTGAAATTCTGTTTTTCACGGTCATACGACGAATTGTCAACGGTTCAAATAGTTTTGGATATTTCTCGTGTTTCATCATCACTTCACTCCTTTCCCTATGTTCTACGCGCCCATCTGTTTCTCTTCTTTGGCACCGTAGGAATAGATATTATAATGTTCCAAAAGAGAAAGTCCCTTTCTTATATCCGTCTCGAAATCATCAAATGTATTTGCTTCATAGGAAATGTAACCCTTATAAGAAATCTCTTTCAGTGTTTCAAATAATGTTCCATAATCAAATCCGTCACCCAGCATTGGGACACGCCTCTCTGGAAATGAAAGCAGCGGGTTATCTACATGTACATGTTTGATAAAATCTGCATACTCGACAATATCCGAATAATCATGTCCGCCTGCGATAAACCATCTAAAATCAAGCAGCGTCTTTAAATTTTTACATCCCAGCTTCTTTGCATATTCATAAGCCTCCGGAATACTTAAGACGGAATTACAGATTGCTTGTGCCAGCGGTTCCATCATAATCGTGATGTTATATTCCTGCGCGATTTCACAGAGTGTCACGATCAACTGATCGTTTTTCTTCCTTGCCGTTTCTTTTTCCACGCCGTCAGGAAGACTTCTTGTCTTCCCATTTCCATATACAAAATATCTCCCGCCCATCTGTGCTGTTCTCTCTACTGCTTTTCTCAGATAGTCGCGGTAAAACGGAAAATCAAAGCTGTCATCTGCGATTACTACATCCAGCGGAAGTGGATTATCAAATACTTCACTCGCAAGACCGCTATCCTGAAGCATTTGTTTTGCCCTGCGAAACTCAAAGTCATCAAACGACATGATTTCTTTAATATGAAGTTCGATTGCATCATAACCTGCTGCTGCAATTGCATCAGCTTCTTTAACAAAGCCAAAATGGCTGGTTTTCATCTTCATACGTCCACCTCTTTTATTCGTTTACTAAAATGACTTTTACTTCCTTTGAATGTCCGGATACAAGATCTTCGAATTTTTCCTGTACTTCATTCATCGGCGCAACCGTCGTAATCAGTTTCTTCAGATCAATTTTTCCTTCTTCGATCATTTTTGGAATCTCATATAACTCATCCACATAACAGTAGCTTCCCTTTAACTTCATCTCGTGTGCAACTGCATACTTATATTCAAATCCATCCATATGTTCCGTTGCCATTCCGATCATTGCAACCTCTCCGCCATTTTTTACCATCTTCATACTGGTATTTAAGCTGATTGCTATTCCAACGCAGTCTGCGCCTGCATCTGCTCCTTTTCCATTCGTAATTTCCATAACACGTGCGACCGGGTCTTCATTTTTACTGTTGATCGTATAAGAAGCACCACATTCTTTTGCTGTTTCAAGTCTCTGATCATTCAAATCAATACTGATGACATCTTTTGCGCCAAGATATTTTAGACACTGCAGTGCAAGAAGTCCAATTGGTCCGGCTCCGAATACCGTAACCACCTTATCTTTTACATCGCTGAGCATCTTGACACCGCGCAGTGCGACGGAGGTTGGCTCGAACATAGAACCTTCCTCAAAGCTAATCTGATCCGAGATTGGAATCAGCTTATCTGCAGGTACCACCACATAATCTGCCATTGCTCCATCATATCCACCTGCCGGCATTGTTGTTCCGGGAATAAATCTCTCTTCACAAAGGTTTGGAAGACCCGCTTCACAGTCTGGACATTTCTCACACTGAATATTCGGATATACCACGACTCTGCCGCCAACAGGAACGGATGGATTTGTCACGCCCTCTCCGTACTGGTCTACCACTCCGGAAAATTCATGTCCCATCACAAGCGGTGCTACACGCATCGCACTCGTCCCCTTGAATCCACCTGTATCTGAACCGCAGATGGATACTGCTTTTACTCGGATTCTCACCTCATTTTTTCCGGGCTGTGGAATCTCTCTCTCCTGTTCCTCAATTGTAAATGGTGCTACATAACAATATGCTTTCATAATGTAATCTCCTCTCGTTTTATAATTCTATCTGCACTTTGATTTCCTCATTGTCAGGGGTATTTAATACATCAAAGGCTGCTTTTCCGTTTTCCAGCGTGTAAGTAGACGTAATCAGATCTTCAACGACCAGCTTTTCATCCGCCAGCATCTGTGCTGCTTCTTTCATTTCTGTTGTAAACATATAGCTTCCGACAAACTTCAGTCCTCTGCCTACGATTTCCATTGGATCGATTTCCACTTTTTTATGAGCAAGTGCAACCAGCACGCTTGTTCCACCGTTTTTCACCATTTCAAATGACTGGTTGATCAGAAATTCTCCCGCGGCATTAATCACACGGTCAGCACCGTAACCATCAGTCAGTTTCTTGACTGCGAGAACCGCATCTTCCTTTTTGGAATTGATGATATAATCCGCTCCACACTCTTTTGCTTTTGCAAGGCGTTTATCAATGATATCTGACACAATGACTTTTTCAATTCCAAGCGCTTTTAGGAATTTTACTATTAAAAGTCCAATTGGTCCGGCTCCGAGTACGACGGTAGATTTTTCATCCCGACTCATTTCTTTTTTTGCACATGCAAGTGTTACACCACATGGTTCTAACAGTGCTGCCGCTTCATACGATACATTGTCTGCCACCGGTACGACCATCCAGTCCGGAACGGTCACATACTCTCTCATCGCGCCATCTGTCTGTGTTCCGCCAATCGCTGTTCCCATACTCTTACGATTGCCGCAGAGGTTTCCCTCTCCTCTTTTACAGAAATAACAGTCATTGCAGAGCACCATCGGATTTACAGTAACTCTCTGTCCTTCCTTCAGCGTTGTTACACCTTCGCCAACCTGTGTGATATCTCCCGAGAACTCATGTCCCAGCACCAGTGGAGGTGCAAAACGATCGGAAGCAAAACGATACGCTCCCAAATCCGAACCACAGATTGATACTTTTTTTATCTTGATCTGCACTTCTCCTTTTTGTGGAATCGGAATCTGCCTTGTCTCTACTTCCAGCTTTCCGGGTCCCTGATATACTAAAGCTTTCATTGTATCCGCCATCTTTTTCTTCTCCTTTTTTCGAACTCCCACACAGCCCTCTCTAAGTCCCCGGAATCTTCCGGCAATTTAGAGAATGCTGTATGAGCATGATTCTGAGTTATCAGCATTGATTTTTGTGCGGTCTCCTATAGTAAGAGACCGCACACCTGTGTCCTGCAAATATATCTTAGCAAGGCCATGCAATCGTATAGATATGTTTTCCGCCTTTTGTAGGTCCTTTTAAAAGCTTTTCGATTTCTTCCGGATCTCTCTGGCTCATGTATTTCGCATCCGGCAATACGCCAACCGGGCATGCTTCTAAAATGTCATGGTGTAACTGAACAAGATAATCACATACTTTTTCAATACAGTCTGTTGCTTTCTTCGGATCTGCTTCTGTTGCATGTCCAAGAACTCCCTGCGGTGCTGTCACGCACTCAATACCTGCATTACCGACCACGCAGTGTCCAGGGATCGGATTTCCATAAATGTCTCCGCCACGGTCCACATGTCCTGCCGGAAGAATTCCATGTACATCTGTATCTTCTGCATGCTCCATATCACAGTACTCTGGGAATAATGCAAGTGAGATGCTCTGTTCCGCTTCACATGCATGCTGGAATGGTCTTGTAAATGGACCGCCATGTTCTTTGTCCATTAATGTCTGTGCCATAACACGTGGAAAATCTACGAAGTAGATCATAGCCGGAACCTGATATTTCTTGCCCCATTCCTGAATTGCTACAGGCAGAGAATACTCCTGTCCATGCATACTGATAAAAATAATCTTACGAAAGCCTGTATTCCAGAATCCTGTGATGAGTGCTCTTAAATATGCACAAAATACATCATCCGGAAGCGGAATGGTACATGGCTGACCGATGTGATGGAATGGATGTGAGCCATACCACACTGGTTCTGCTACTGTACAGCCAACCTTCTCTGCTACCATCTCTGCCACACGTGATACAATAAATGTATCCTCTCCGATCGGACCTGAATTACCGTGATTTTCTGTAGATCCTACCGGAATGATGATAATATCATCCTTTTCCAGTCTCTCTTCTACATCTTTCTTCGTCATTGTCTGATAGTACATCTTCTTTGCAGATTCCATCTGCCCTTCGTTTGGAAAACTCCAATTAGCCATAGTGATTACCTCCTTAAGTTCACTGTTTACTTGTTCTTTTATATGATAATGGTGTTACCCATTGATCACTCGTTCTTTTGTTACTTTGCAGATAATGTCCGAATCCTCTGCTGATAGCTGTCAATGCCTTCTCCCTTTACAAGCTTTACGATTTTCGCTCCGGCGTCCATGATTTTTTCAAAATCCATTCCGGTCTCTATCCCCATCGAGTCGAGCATGAACAGTACATCCTCTGTGGAAATATTACCGGTTGCTCCTTTTATGTAAGGACATCCGCCAAGCCCTGCGAGCGACGTATCAATTCGTGTAATGCCTGCCTCCATTGCTGCTACCACATTTGCAAGTCCCATACCTCTCGTGTTGTGCATGTGAAGCATCCACTCCATATCCGGAAATGCGTCTCGAAGTGCCATCGTTCTTTCATAAACCATCTTTGGCGTTCCCAGCCCTGCTGAATCAGAAAGCGAGACCTGTGTTGCTCCTGCATCCTGAAATACCTTCACGATTTCTTTGATAAAATCAAATGGTATGATCCCTTCCCACTGTGATGCAAACGGAAGAGAGATTGAACCGGCAAACCCCATATGATTGTCTCTTGCGACCCGCCCGGACTCCGCAAATGTCTTCATGGCCTCCAGCGGTGAACATCCTGCGCCTGCTTTGTTGTGCTCCATACTCGCTGACACATTTAACTTGATTTTCTGGCAGCCACATGCGGCTGCGCGCCTTACATCATCTGGGAAATATACAAGACCTCTGTATTCCACGCCCTCTTTTTTATGGAGTTTTTCAAACACCTGATCCGTATCCTTCATCTTGTACATGGTTTCATAGGTTGAGAACGCTCCGACCTCTATCGATTGACATCCGGCATCTACAACCTCCTCTATAATTCTTACTTTTTCCTCCACCGGGTAAATCTCCGGCGCTGTTTGGAATCCGTCTCTTGTGACTACCTCACAGAGCGTCACCCTTTTTGGTAAATTCATTTCTCCACCCTTTCCTTTCTAGCGATTTTATGTGATGCTAAGTGATGCATCACTTGTCTTTGAAAATATGTTCAGATAGTTTTTTCGTTTACACGCCTATCTGAACATAACCTTCCTTCATGCGTTCAATCGCTGCATCCAAGTGTTCCTGCATACACGACAGTGCTTCCTGATACTTCTGTGCTTCTACAAGATCAAGGAATCTTTCATGCTCCTCGATCGGAATACTGCTATGCTTTTTCACGATTTTCTTAGAGCCCATCCGGTATTGATTGCGAATACTCTGATAAAAATCGGAAAGCTGCCTGTTCTGTAATAAATCAATCAGGTAAATATGAAATTGTGCATCCACCTCTGTATATCGAGAAATATCCCCCTGTTCCATCGCCTTCTTCTGTCTGATAATGTAAGCCCGGAGAATCATGATATCGTCTGTGCCAATCTTGTCAATTATTTTTGGCAGGACATACTGCTCTACACATTCACGGCTTTGATAAATATTCTGAATTGCTCTCATGTCAATCTTGACCACAGAGAAACCTACATTCGGAATCACTTCCAGCACGCCCTCGCTCTGCAGTTCCACCAGTGCTTCACGAACCGGTGTATAGCTCAGCCCCAATTCACCTGCACTCTTACGAACACTGAGAATCGTTCCCGGTTCCGCGTCCATCACCTGCTGCTTCAGCGCTTTATATGCCTGTTTTTTTAATGTCGTCATTGAATTGTTCATGACTCCTTTCTCTTACTGATTTCTTGTGATGCATCAATCATATCACTTCTTTTGTTTTTTGTAAATATTACAATTTCCATAAAGAGAAGCAGTTTTTTTTGTGCATTTTATCCAAAAAGAAAAGAGGACAATCCCTCTGTCCCCTTTTCTTAATACTTTGCAAAAAACTCTGACAAACGATCCAGCGTCTTGACCAGAACATTCATTTCATCCTCTTCCAGTCCATTCACCACGGCGTCCGTCATCTGCTCATGATATTCCTTGTGGTGGTTGTAGGCTTTGATTCCTTTATCCAGCAGGCGGATATACACTACCCGGCGGTCTTCTTCGCTGCGCTCTCTCGTCACGTACTTCTTGTTGACCAGACTGTTCATAGAGGTTGTGAGTGATCCTGCCGTTATATTCAATTTCTTGGCGATTGCGGACATCGTGTTCTGTTCCCCCAGTCCGACCGCCTCGATAATGTGCATATCATTGTTGCTGATATCCTTGAATTCTTCTGTGATAATTGCTTTCTCTTCCAATTCTAGAATTTCATTGAATAAATGAACCAGCACATTATTAATCTTCTTATATTCGTCCGTTTCCCTCATGGTTCTCCTACCCGGCCAAAGAGTTTAGAACCTCCCTCACCGTCTCTATTCTTGTCGCTTTGTACGCATCTGCTCCGCAAAATAACAGGGCATGATCCACATCACCCTTTGCCGCTGCGATTAATCCATCCGTAATACAATATGGAATCTCTGCCGGATTACACCTTGCAAGACATCCGTGACAGGGGCTGTGTTCCACTTTCCCCTCTA
This sequence comes from Hespellia sp., assembly GCA_028693555.1. Taxonomy (GTDB): domain Bacteria; phylum Bacillota; class Clostridia; order Lachnospirales; family Lachnospiraceae; genus Hespellia. The sequence goes on along the minus strand of JAQUVD010000025.1, from coordinate 14,175 downwards.
CTTTAACACGTTTCATGAAAGGATTCAAGATGGCTCTTCCCGGCATTCCAACAGGACTTTTTACAATGACAATATCCTCTTTGGACGCATTGATATACGCCTCCTTGTATCGGATGTCTGCATCACACTCCTGTGTTGTCACAAATCTTGTCGCCACCTGCACTCCGTCAGCTCCCCGTGCAATCGCATCATTTACATCTGCGCTGCACGAAATCCCGCCTGCAAACACAACAGGGATGTGACATTGATATTTTTCTTCATAGGTTTCCACAAGTTCCATGATTTTCTGCGTTTCGGACTCATAGCTTGCTCTTCCCTGACTAATCGCTGTTGTCTGCGCATCCGCATGCAGTGCCTCCGGCGTATATTCCTCCAGCTGCTCCGTCGTAAATCCAAGATGTCCGCCAGCCTTTGGTCCTTCTATCACGATCATGTCTGCAGTCCGATTATATTTCTTATCCCAGTACTTTAAAATAACGCGGGCTGATTTCTCGGTCGATACAATGGGTGCAAGCTTCACATCGGAATCTCCTGCGATTTCCGGAAGTGCAGTTGGCAGACCGGCTCCGGAAATAATCAGATCTGCACCTGCTTTGATTGCATCGAGAACATGCTGCTTATACTCGCGCAGCGCCACCATAATATTAAAACCAATGATGCCCTCCGGCGCAATTTTCCTTGCCTTGTCAAATTCCTTTTTGATTGCCCGACTATTTGCTTCTAGCCGATTTGTCTCAAAATCCGGTTCGCGAAACCCAATCTGGGCAGTAGAAATAATGCCGACTCCGCCTTCTTTTGCAACGGCACCTGCCAGATTTCCAAGGCTGATGCCGACTCCCATTCCCCCCTGGATGATCGGCAGCCTTGCAACTTTATCCCCTATTTTCAGTTCCGGTAATTTCATAGTATTCTCCTCTATCTCCTGACACGGTTACATATTGCGGAATCTCCGGTATCTCTTTTCTACCAGTTCTTCCCTGCTCATCTTTGTATATGTTTCAAGAAAATGTACGATGTCTTCCTCCATTTTCTCCGTCACCTGAATAAAATTATCTGTGTTAAAACTTTCTGGTTCTGCAATGATGTGCTCAATGATGCCCATTTCTTTTAAATCTTTTGCTGTCAGCTTCATCACTTCCGCTGCTTCTGCCGCACGCTTGCTGTCTTTCCACAGGATGCTTGCGAATCCTTCTGGCGAGAGAATCGAGTAGATGGAGTTCTCCAGCATCCAGACCTCATCTGCAACTGCCATCGCGAGCGCTCCGCCGCTTCCGCCTTCTCCAATTACAATAGAGAGAACCGGTACTGACAGTCCTGACATTTCATATATGTTTCGGGCGATTGCCTCGCCCTGTCCGCGCTCTTCTGCCTCTAATCCACAGAATGCTCCCGGTGTATCGACAAAGCAGATTACCGGACGATGAAACTTCTCCGCCTGCTTCATCAAACGAAGTGCCTTGCGGTAGCCATCCGGCGATGGCATTCCGAAGTTACGCTCGATATTTTCCTTCGTGTTCATACCCTTTGCCTGCGCAATCACCGTTACCGGCATGCCGTGGAACTTTGCAATACCCCCGATGATTGCCTTATCATCTTTGTAATAGCGGTCACCATGAAACTCAATAAATTCCGTAAACATACTGTCGATATACATCTGTCCAACCGGACGATTCTTGTGACGGGATAACTGTACGCGATCCCAGGTTGCCAACTGCGCATTTTCATCCTCTTCCGATGCTGCCGGAATTGGTGTCGTTGCATCTGTATTGATTTCAGTGCTCATTGCTTTGGTTTCATGCATTTCCAGAATCTGTGTCAGCACTTCTTTCTGATCTTCACGCTCTACGATGCGGTCAACAAAGCCATGCTCCACCAGAAATTCCGCTCTTTGAAATCCTTTTGGCAGCTTCTCCCCAATCGTCTGTTCAATGACACGCGGTCCCGCAAAGCCAATCAACGCCTTGGGCTCTGCAAGAATAATATCTCCAAGCATCGCAAAGCTTGCGGTCACACCGCCGGTCGTCGGATCTGTCAGCACGGAAATGTAGAGTTGTCCTGCATCGCTGTGGCGCTTGAGCACAGCAGACGTCTTTGCCATCTGCATCAGAGAGACGATGCCCTCCTGCATTCTGGCTCCGCCCGAACAGGCAAATAAGATAACCGGAAGCTTCTCCTTCGTCGCACGCTCAACAGCTCTTGTGATTTTCTCTCCGACAACCTCACCCATGCTTGCCATGAGAAACCGTCCATCACAGACTCCGAGCACTGCCGGATGTCCTCCAATTGTCACCTTCCCCGTCACAATCGCTTCTTCCAGATTTGTTTTCTCTTTTAACAGCTCAAGCTTCTGCTCATACCCTTTAAAGTCCAGCGGATTTTTCGTTACAAGTCCCTGATCCCATTCTTCAAAGGAGCCTTCATCTGCAATCATATCAATTCTACGATATGCATGTACACGAAAATATCCATGACATTTCGGACAGATATAGAAACCGTCTTTTACATCATCGGCGATAATTGCCGCTCCACATTTATTACATTTCCTCAGCAGTCCTTCCGGAACTTCCGGCTTTAACTCATGCAGGGAAATATAGTGCGTCCTGCCTGTGGTCTTCTTGAACATATTGTGTAATTTCATGTTTTTGCTCCTTTTTATAATCTATTTTTTTGATATTCTTGGGTTTCCGGATGATCTTGGGTAGAATCGACCTCGTATACGTTGGGGCTGCACATTGCGATGAGCCTTTTAGTACGAAAATAATGTCGCGATAGTGCTCCATTATTTTTAAGTCTCACCTCCATAGCCCCAAGATGTATACGATGCCAATTCTACCCAAGATCATCCTATAAACTCAAGACAGACATATAAATGATTCTGTAAACTCGCAGAGGCTTAGCATTCCGCAGCCTTGTTGTGTGAGTACACTTACGGACATCGAGCCGTCCTTATGTTGGCTGTCTTGAGTGATTTTTGCGGTTGTAATTGATAATTGAAATCATCTTGCGCAATGAAGATAAGACTTAAGATAAAAATGGAAGCCTAATCTTCCATTTTTATCTGTTTTAGAAGGCTTATCGTAATGTTTTAAGCAACGATTTCAAGCAACAATTACAACCACAAAAATCCCCTCAAAACACCTACTCCATTTGGTTGATAAACTCAATATCGATATCTCCGCTGACAAACTTCTCATTATGGAATATTTCGTACTGATAATCCACGTTCGTATCAATTCCCTCAATGATGACTTCACCCAGCGCGCTTCGCATTTTCTTGATTGCTTCATCCCGGTTCTTTGCATGCACGATCAATTTAGCCAGCATGGAATCATAATATGGCGTCACCGTGTATCCGCTGTAAATTGCAGCGTCAATTCGAACACCTTTTCCACCCGGCAGATACATATCTGTAATAGTTCCTGGGCTTGGGCGGAAATTCTTCGCCGGATTCTCTGCATTGATTCTGCACTCGATGGCATGTCCCGTAATTTTCACATCCTCCTGTGTATAGCTCAAACGCTCACCGGATGCGATGCGAATCTGTTCTTTAATCAGATCGATTCCCGTCACCCACTCTGTGACCGGATGCTCTACCTGAATTCGCGTATTCATTTCCATAAAGTAGAAATTACCCGTTTTCTCAAGAAGGAACTCAATGGTGCCCGCGTTCGTATAGTTTGCAGCTTTCGCCGCTTTGACCGCAGCCTCCCCCATCTCTTTTCGCTTTTCCTCGGAAATCGCGACCGATGGCGACTCTTCGATCATCTTCTGATGATTTCGCTGAACCGAACAGTCACGCTCGCCAAGATGGATGACATTTCCATAATTGTCAGCTAAGATCTGAAATTCAATATGTCTCGGATGCTGTACAAAATGCTCGATATACATGGTGTTGTCCGCAAACGCTGCCTGTGTTTCCTTCTGTGCCGTGTTGAAACTATTCTCAAATTCTTCCGGTGTCTCGGCAACACGCATTCCTTTTCCACCGCCGCCAAGTGCAGCCTTTACAATAACCGGATACCCTATTTTCGCTGCAATCTCTGCACCTGTCTTCGCATCGTAAATAGCCTCTGTACTGCCCGGAATGACTGGAACTCCGGCACTGATCATCGTATTTCGTGCCTGAGACTTATGCCCCATCTTGCGCATAATTTCCGCACTCGGTCCAATAAAGGTAATGTTGCACTGCGCACAAAGCTCTGCAAATTTGCTGTTTTCTGATAAGAATCCAAACCCTGGATGAATGGCATCTGCACCGGATACGATGGTCGCACTGACGATTCGCTCCATGCTCAGATAGCTCTCACTCGACGCAGCAGGTCCGATACAGATTGCTTCATCGGCAAGCTGCGTGTGCAGGGCTTCTCTGTCCGCTTCGGAATAGACCGCTACCGTCTGAATCCCCATTTCACGGCAGGCGCGAATAATGCGCACCGCAATTTCTCCTCTGTTGGCAATTAATACTTTATTAATCATGATATTCCTCTCCTGATGACTATTATCCAATCATAAATGTCAGTTCCGCGATAACGACCGTCTTGCCGTCTACACTGGCGATTGCTTCGCCAACGCCAACCGGACCGCGTCGCTTGATGATCTTCGTCTCCAGACGGACTTTATCTCCGGGAACGATTTTCCCCTTGAATTTACAGTTCTTGATTCCACCAAAATATGCCGTCTTTCCTTTATATTCCTCCATGCTCAGAATTGCAACTGCGCCGACCTGCGCAAGAGCTTCGACCGTCAGCACTCCCGGCATTACCGGTTCCTGAGGGAAATGTCCCGCAAAGAACTCTTCACGATAGGATACACATTTGTAACCTACCGCATATTTACCCGGCTCGTAATCTTCAATATAATCCACCAATAAAAATGGATGTCTGTGTGGAATAATTTCTTTCATCTGATTGATATCTAAATGTTTCATCTATGCTCTCCTATGCAATTCTAAAAAGTGGCTGTCCATATTCGACTGCCTGTCCGTTCTGAACCAATACCTCTGTGACCGTTCCGGCAAACTCACTATCAATTTCGTTCATCAGCTTCATCGCCTCTACAATGGCAAGAACCTGTCCAACTTCAACGCTGTCTCCCACCTTTACGAAGTCCTCTGCGTCTTCTGATGGAGCGGCATAAAACATGCCCACAAGCGGAGATGTCACGACCTGACCGGCTGCCTCCGGCTGCACTGTTTCCGTCGCACCTGACACGGCTGCTCCTACTGTCTGACTTCCTACTGTCTGGTTTCCGGCTGTAGCTGCTGCCGACATTCCCTGACTCTCAATTACAACCGTCTTTTCTTCTTTTTTCAGAGACAGCTTCACGCCCTCTTCTTCAAAACAGAACGCAGTTAAATCCGATTTTGAAACCGCATCAATTAATTTTTCAACCTGATCATATTTCATAATTATTCCAAACCTTTCTTTTCATGACTTTACTTTTATTCTGCTGCATATTTCTTCAAAAGTAATGATGCGTTATGTCCACCGAATCCGAGCGAGTTGCTCATCGCATACTCTACATTTTTTTCGATCGGTGCATCGATTGCATAATTCAGATCACACTCTTCATCCGTTGTCTTTGTGCCAACCGTCTGATGAATGAATCCGTCCATGATGGATTTCACACATACCACAAATTCCACTCCACCGGCAGCCCCCAGAAGATGTCCGATCATAGATTTTGTTGAATTAATTACAACATCTTTTGCCGCATCCCCAAATGCATACTTGATTGCGCGTGTCTCAAACAGATCATTATGATGTGTGCTTGTGCCATGTGCATTGATGTATGTTACATCAGAAGGATCTGCTCCGGCTTCTTTCATTGCCAGCTTCATTGCCATGCCTGCGCCTGCGCCATCTTCCGCAGGTGATGTAATGTGGTAGGCATCTCCTGTCGCACCGTATCCGACAAGCTCTGCATAAATCTGTGCACCACGTTTTTTCGCGTGCTCCAGCTCCTCCAGTACAACAATTCCGGCACCTTCACCGAGAACAAACCCACTTCTGTCCTTGTCAAATGGAATCGATGCTCTCATTGGATCTTCACTCGTTGTAAGTGCTGTCAGACCGGCAAATCCTGCTACGCCTGTCGGACAGATACTTCCCTCTGTTCCACCGGCCACCATGATGTCTGCATCGTCATACTCAATGGCTCTGAATGCATCACCGATACAGTTTGTTCCGGAAGCACATGCGGTTACGACATTCGTACATTTTCCACGAAGGCCAAGCTGAATGGATACATTTCCTGCTGCCATGTTCGAGATCATCATCGGAACCATAAGCGGTGATACGCGGTTTGGTCCTTTTTCTACGATTTTCATGTAATTTGTCTCAATCTGTTGAAGACTTCCGACTCCGGAACCTACAATAACACCTGCACGGAAAGAATCTTCCTGTGCCATATCAATTCCTGCATCCACAAATGCTTCTTTTGCTGCTGCAACTGCGTACTGTGAGAATAATTCCATTCTCTTGGCTGCCTTGAAATCCATATAATCTTTTGCCACAAAATCCTTTACCTCTGCTGCAATATGTACTTTATATTCCGCTGCATCAAATTTTGTGATTGGTCCGATTCCGACTCTGCCTTCTTTGATACCTGACCAGAAGCTCTCAACATTATTACCAATTGGTGTAATTGCACCAAGTCCTGTCACTACAACTCGTCTCTTCTCCATTTTTGCTCTCCTTTATTTGAATTCCATTCACGATGCACCTCGATTTCGCTTCGCTGCATCTCGGTCATGGCTGTCGCCATATGTTATACAAGCTATCTTTGCTTTTGCAAGCAAGCTTGCACGCAAATCTATCTTATATAACGCATCGCTCGTGTGCTACATGCAGATTCCGCCATCTACATTTAATACTTGTCCTGTGATATATCCGGCTTCATCCGATGCCAGAAAAAGGACTGCGTTTGCTACGTCTTCTGCTTTTCCAAATTTGCCAAGAGGAATCATCCCCTCTGATGCGCTCTTTACTGCATCACTTAAGACCTCTGTCATTTCCGTCTCAATGAATCCCGGTGCGATTGCGTTCGCTGTCACACCACGCGATGCAAATTCTCTCGCAACGGTCTTGGTCAGACCGATTACGCCCGCTTTGGATGACGCATAGTTTGCCTGTCCCGCATTTCCCATCACACCCACGACTGAAGCCATATTGATGATGCGGCCCGCGCGCTGCTTCAGCATGAATTTTGCCGCATGTCGGATACAATTAAAAGTTCCCTTCAGGTTCGTATTTAAGACAGCATCGTAATCAGCCTCAGACATTCTCATGATCAGACCGTCTTTTGTGATCCCTGCGTTGTTAACTAAGATATCAATGCTGCCAAACTTGTTCTGCACCGCTTTGATAAATCCTTCCGCTTCTTCAAAGTCTGACACGTCGCACTGCATAAGCTCCGCTTTGCCACCTGCCTGCTCGATTTCCTGCTTCACTGCTTCGGCACGTTCTTTGGAACCGTTGTAATTAATCACAACCATCGCTCCCTGACCTGCAAGCTTCACTGCAACAGCTCTTCCGATTCCGCGGGATGCGCCGGTTACAATTGCAACTTTATTTTCTAACATCATGATTTTCCCCTTATCCTATTTCTCCAATTACTTTATCTACATCGTCCCATGTGGCAATGTTATACATCTTCACATCGCGATTAATTTTCTTCATAAATCCGGCTAACGTTCTGCCCGGACCGATTTCTACAAATGTATCTACGCCATCTGCGATCATCGTGAGGATACTCTGCTCCCATCGAACAGAGGAAGCAACCTGTGCCTCTAACAGTTCTTTTGTCTTAGTAACGTCGCTCACATATTCTGCGGTAACATTGGTGACATATGGGATCGTAAGATGATCCATTTTAATATCTGCGAGAACCTTGCCAAGCTCTTTTCCCGCGCCCTTTAACATCGGTGAATGAAAAGGTCCACTTACATTTAATAAGATCGCGCGCTTTGCACCATGTTCGAGAAGCTTTGCGTTCGCTGTCTCTACTGCATCGGTGCGGCCTGTGATTACAATCTGTCCCGGACAGTTATAATTTGCAACCGTGACACCATCGATGTCTGCAATCACTTCTTCAATTGCATCACCCTTCATCCCGAGAATGGCCGCCATTGCGCCTTCTCCTGCCGGAACTGCCGTCTGCATGAGAATCCCACGTTTTCTTACCGTTCTGATTGCATCTTCTGCGCTCATTCCTCCGGCTACTGCAATCGCTGCATACTCCCCGAGACTCAATCCTGCGGTGACCTGTGGGACAAGACCCTTCTCTTCCACCACTTTCTCCATCGCAAGGCATGTTGTCACAAGCGCAGCCTGTGTATATTCGGTCTGATCAAGAAGCTCATTTTCCTCAAAACATAAGGCCTTCATATCAAGCCCTAAGCACTCACTCGCTTTGTCGTAAATATCTTTTGCTAACTCACTATTTTCATAAAAGTCCGCTCCCATGCCGGCTTTCTGTGCGCCCTGCCCCGGGAAAATAAATGCAATCTTACTCATATAGACCGTTTCCTCCAATCAGTGCATCTGTTTCTGATACTAATTTCCGAATTAATTCCTTACAGCTCATTTCCTCTTTCACTAATCCGGCAATCTGCCCAGCCATGACGCTTCCGTTTATCACATCTCCGTCAACAACTGCTTTGCGAAGTCCGCCGAGTGTTAAGAGTTCCAGCTCTTCTAATGTTGCGCCTTCTTTCTCTTTCTCTAGATACATCTTTGTCATCTGATTTCTGAGTGCGCGGACCGGATGTCCGGTCGTTCTTCCCGTTACTCTGGAATCGATATCTTTTGCCTTAATCACGGCATTTTTGTAATTCTCGTGTACAATGGACTCCTTTACGACTACGAAATAAGTTCCAATCTGTACGCCCTGCGCTCCAAGGACATAGGCTGCTGCCATCCCTCTTCCGTCTGCAATACCGCCTGCTGCGATAACTGGAATTGTGACTGCATCTACAACCTGTGGTACCAGTACCATTGTTGTATTCTCGCCGATGTGACCACCGGCTTCTGTTCCTTCTGCTACCACTGCGTCGGCACCGCATCGCTCCATACGTTTTGCAAGTGCAACGGAAGCGACTACCGGAATAACCTTCACGCCGGCTTCCTTCCACATTTTCATGAAACGTTCCGGCGAACCGGCTCCCGTTGTAACAACAGGCACTTTTTCTTCTACTACAATCTTTGCAACTTCTTCTGCATTGTCACTCATCAGCATAATATTTACGCCGAATGGCTTATCTGTTAATTCTTTTACTTTTTGGATCTGATCACGTACCCACTCAGCCGGTGCATTCGCTGCCGCGATAATTCCAAGCCCACCGGCCTCAGATACGCCGGCTGCAAGATGATACTCAGCAACCCATGACATTCCGCCTTGGATAATCGGATATTCTATTCCCAGTAATTCGGTCACTTTTGTTTTCATTTTGACAACCTTTCTATCGAACCAGGCAGAGCTTGGTTCGGATTTCATGAATATTATTTGTTTGCTTCTACGTATTTTACGACATCACCAACAGTCACAAGATTTGCTACCTCATCCTCCGGAATTGAAACTTCGAATTCTTCCTCAAATGCCATAACTAATTCTACAAGGTCTAAGGAGTCTGCTCCAAGATCGTCAACAAATTTTGTTGCCTCTGTAATGTCCTCTGCCTTTGCGTTTAAATTCTCTGCTACTAATCCTTTAATCTTTTCTAACATATGTCTGTTCTCCATTCTTTTTTGTTTTTTATTTTTATATTGTAATCCGGGTCATCCCGGTAATTACCTACCACTCTATAAGGCTTGCCCCCCAGGAAAGTCCTGCGCCGAATCCTGCAAGCAGAATCTTCTGCCCTGCCTTTAGTTTTCCTTCACGGTTTAGTTCATCTAATAAGATACCCACACTTGCAGATGATGTATTTCCATACTCATGCATATTCATAGGGAATTTCTCAATCGGCTGTTTTAATTTCTTAGCAACAGACTCCACGATACGCCGATTCGCCTGATGCAATACAAATAAATCAATCTCTTCTATGGAAATGTCTGCCTGCTCCAGTACTTCACCGATCACTTCCGGTACTTTTCGAACTGCAAACTTGAATACTTCCTGTCCGTGCATCTGAAGGTATGTACTGTCATCCTCCAAATGCTCCTGCCAGTCTTTGTTGTGGCGGCTATTACAGGTCAGTGCCTCCCCCCGGCTGCCGTCGGAATGTGTTACCATCGGAAGTATCGTTCCTTCCTCAGCAGTAAGGACCGCCGCTCCGGCTCCATCCCCAAACAGAATACAGGTTCCGCGGTCTTCCCAGTTTAGCAGATTCGAAAGTGCTTCCACTCCAACAACCAATACATTCTTATAAATGCCTGCTGCAATGTATGCCTGCGCCGTATTATAGGCGAATACAAATCCCGTGCACGCCGCATTCAGATCAAAGCACGTCGCATTCACGGCTCCAATTCCTTTTTGTATCTCACACGCTGCACACGGCAGAATTACATTCGAGGAAATGGTTGACGCAATGATCAAATCAATTTCTTCTGCTTTCATTCCACTGTCTTTAAGTGCCTGCTCTGCGGCTGCCGTCCCCATTGAAGTGACGCTCTCATCCTCTATGATATGTCTTCTGACAACTCCGGTTCTTTCACGAATCCATTCGTCATTTGTATCGACAAGATTTGCCAGATCGTTATTATCTAATACTTTGGCCGGTGCAAACGAGCCCGTCCCAATGATCTTTCCTCGCATATGTTTCTCCCCGTTTACTTTGGTTTTAAAATGCTTTGACTTTCAAAGTATATCATAATAAAAGCATTTGTCAACAACTTTTCATCTTTTTCATTTTTCTCTTTACTTATATAGGGGTTTTGTGATAGAATAGCTTTTGCGAGCGGAAGTGTCGGAATTGGCAGACGAGCAAGATTCAGGTTCTTGTGTGGGTTTCCATGTGTGGGTTCAAGTCCCATCTTCCGCATTAGATTAAAAGAGTGGAAAGTCTTAATATGAAAGGCTTTCCACTCTTTTTATTTGTGAAACGATCGGGTACCAGTAAATCTGATTTCTCAATCGCCCAATATTTCTATCACTGTCTCTAGACTTTCCACACATTTCCAACACAATATTCTGATCTCGTCCGTTGGCTGCACTAGATCCGGAACCATAATCGGATACATTCCCGCCGCATGTGAAGACTGAATTCCTGCCGGAGAATCTTCCAGCGCAATACAGTGCTCCGGCTCTGCCCCAATGATTTCAGCCGCTTTCAGATAAATCTCAGGATCCGGCTTGGCAACTGTTACCATATCACCAAATATCGCGCCATCAAGGTAATCCCAGATGCCTGCAGACTTTAATAACGATGTCGAATGCTCTCTTCTAGATGAGGTTGCCACCGCCAGCTTCCATTCTTTTTTCTTCGCAAACATGAACAATTCTTTCACTCCCGGCTTCATTGAAACACCTTCTTTTTCAGCAATCTCGTGAAAGATTCTCCGAGTGATCGTATTAAAATCGTCCATTGGAAAATCCGGTCCAAATGTCTCCTTCATATACGCAGTCCTGCGAACCACGTTAAAGCCAAGCGTATGATAGATGTGTTCTCCAATCAGACCATAGCCGAGAATCTGTCCCGCCTGATTCCATGAACGCTGCACTACGCGCTCTGAATCGAAGATGAGACCATCCATGTCAAATATCAGTGCTTTTATTGTTGGAAATTTCTCCATTCCTTTATTTCTCTCTTTCATGCATTTTGTTTTACCTAGTTTAACACACCAAAAAGCAATTTGCACTATTTCGTATACTTCGCTATAATAGTATCGGTCAGATGAAACTAAGGAACATTTCATCTGTCTAACGAAAAATTAGGGAGATTCTATCACATGAACAAATTTAAAGGAATTCTATATATTATCTGTGCAGGTTTTTTCTTTGCACTCATGACATTTTTTGTAAGGCTGTCCGGCGATTTGCCGACGATGCAGAAAGCATTTTTTCGAAATGCAGTTGCCGCTGCTGTCTCATGCGTCATGCTTCTGCGCACGGAAAAGAAATTTCATATTCAGAAAGGGAATCTTCCATCCCTGTTTTTGCGTGCAGCATGTGGAACAATCGGTCTGATTTTCAACTTCTACGCAATTGATAAATTAAATATTTCCGATGCAAATATGTTAAACAAATTATCACCATTCTTTGCCATTATTGCCTCCTATTTCATTTTAAAAGAAAAGGCAAATATTGTGGAGTGGATTACTGTTGCGGTCGCTTTTGCAGGATCACTTTTTATCATCAAACCGTCTTTTGATATTACATCGATTTACGCCGTCATTGGAGCTCTTGGCGGGCTATTTGCCGGACTTGCCTACACTTTTGTCAGAAAGCTCGGACAGCGTGGCGAACGTGGACCGGTAATCATTATGTTTTTCTCCGTATTTTCCTGCCTTGTATGCGTACCATTTATTGTATTTAACTATCAGCCGATGGCGATGTGGCAGCTTGGATACCTGCTTCTCGCCGGAGGCGCAGCAACCGGGGGACAGCTATTTATTACCAAAGCCTATACATTTGCACCAGCGAAAGAGATTTCGGTATTCGACTATACGCAGGTTGTATTCGCTGCGCTGCTCGGATTCGTGTTCTTGGATCAGCTTCCGGATGTGTATAGCTGGATCGGATATGCAATCATCATCGGATGCGCAGTGTACAAGTGGTATTATATGAAGAAACATTAAGCCTCAAACACAATCTGCAAGTCTCCGCCATAAATCCGCACGGGGACTGCCTGGTCAAATCCACAGATTGTCGGAAGGCAGTCTTCTTCAAAGTAATATTGAATCACTCGTCTCTTGTCGATATCTACCATCCAATACTCCCTGACTCCAGTCTGACGATACTTATTCGCCTTGATAAATGCGTCCTTCTCACGAGTCGATGGCGAAAGTATCTCAATGATAAAGTCAGGCGCACCTACAATACACTTTTCTGTAATCTTATTCTTATCACAGACAATGAGTAAATCCGGCTGTACCATCGTAGTATCATCCTGCTCGTCTAACTGGACATCGGTAGGCGCAAAGAACAACTGGCATCTTCCGTTCCCCTGTCGAATAAATGATTCCATCTGAAAAGACAAATTCCGCAGTAATGCTTGGTGTGTCGTTTGCGGCACTGCCATCTCAAAAACCTCTCCATCTATCAGCTCCACTCGTTTATTATCCGGCAGTGCATAATAGTCTTCTATCGTATGTTTGGGCTGCGCCCTATAAGCAGATGCTCCCGTTCGCAGTACTTCCTCCAATGCCTGAATCATCTCCTGGCTCAGATTCTTCATCTCTTCCATTGTCATTCTCTTTACCTCTTGTATACTTATCAACATAGACTAACGATCTATCTTATCTTTAAACTCTTCTATCGAGCTAGATTTCGCCGCCAACTTGTGCCATCTTTTTAGCACATCTAAATCTTGTTGCCCTTTAATAGTATGAATAAGTGCCTCAGGTATTTCTCCGTATTCTTCCAGAAGTTCCAATATATCCTCCGCCTTTCCTTCTGCCTTCCCAAGCATATGTGCTTCTTCGCGCTGTACCTCAATGTCCATATCATAATCATATTCTGCTATTAACATATTCCTGACCTCGCTTCCCTTCTTTTCTAAATAATCTACAAGAATTCCCTGATTCACACATTCTTCGATTGCCTTTTCTATCGCTGATGATAAATCATCTTTTCCTTCTGATTCCTGGTACTTCCGAATTGTATCTATGAAGATTCCATACTCTTTTAATGTCGGACACTTTTCAAGAAGATCATGACCCATATCCGGATTGATATTAATCACTTTCACCTGCAGTTCTAGCGTTGGATCATCATCCTGTACTTGGAACGCATCTGAAATCTTTAATACCGTTTCCTTTTCTTTCCAGTCTAATCCATTATAAAAGGTGTAAAATTCTGGTTTTGGAATCTTAACCATTTGCTTTTTATAACGATCCTTCACCGGTACAATCTGCTCATATGCCCTTCCGCAATACATCAAGTTTCTGAGCGGTCGAGTAGGATAATGCCTCACAACACTACCCCCTCACAGAACCGTGCGTGCACAATTCATGCACACGGCTCATCACAACAAGATTAAGCAATTTCATATATATTTATATAGATCCTCGGTTT
>JAQUVD010000024.1 GCA_028693555.1 Hespellia sp. | reverse complement strand
TGATTTTCCAGGTCGTGATCGACGAATAACCAACAGTAACTAACAACCAGCTGAGCTACGCTCAGTTCCTAGCGGAATAGCGCTCCGTTCCTTTGGAACGGATGCGCAGATTTCCCGGAATATGCACCATACTCAAAGTTTGCTCAATTAATTCTATATCTCTATCTATTATGTTCTTAAATTCTTCTGTAATCATAACAATTCTCTCTTTCCTCTTAATAGTTCCATTAATTTATTACGTTCCTTATGTAACTGCTTTGTATTTTTATTCATCTGACATATTCCCCTCTTCGTTTTTTCAACGGCGTGCATAGATGCACTCTTTCAAGTCAATGGTCATAGGACGTTTCCTATTTTATTTTCACTTTCATATTTTTAAATTTTTTTAATGAATTGCACTTCCTTTTCATTCCTTCTAAATTTTCTTTCAGTAATTCATAGTCTTTGTAATAATCTTGATTTTGTATCTTTTTCAAAAATAGAATAATACCATCAAGTAAAATTTCAAATTCATACTGTTTAATATTATCCGTTTGAAATCCATTATCAGATATGCTGGTTTGAATATTCCAAATGCTGATAAACTTTTTATAGTTTTTCTTCTTTCCTAATATGCTTCCATCGACCACACGAAACCACTGTTCTATTTCCTTTATATCTAGAACAGCAACCAACGGTTCTGAAATCTTATGTTCATTCTGCATAGTATTAAGCCTTTTAATCCATCCGTAAAATAATCTTTTTTTTTGCTCTCTCGTAATTATGTTATTGGATTGTTTGTCTTTTCCTTCATTCACTCTAAATAAGATTGGCAAAACAACTATTGACAGAAGCATCCATATTCCAACAAATATAACAATAAATGCAAGATACTTTACAACAATATTTATATCTGCCTGATGAATTGATTTAATAATCAATTCGTTATTATTCTTTTCGATTTTGTAACTCGCAGTCCCAATCAATTCCTTTGCTATAACAGTTGCAATAACCGAAGAGAATAACCCTGATATATAAATTTGAAATTTATCATGATGATTTTCCATAATCCCTCGTTTCTATTACAGGTATCATTTTCCACTCTTTTGATTCTATTGTCTTAATTTTCTTGTTATTCCTAAGTTGCTTTATTGTACCCTCCTTTTCTTCAATGATACATATACATTCCTTCAAGAAATCACTTCGAGGACTACTATTCATTTGCCTAATTACATTGTATGTATTCTTTAATATCCGATTAAGCACAAGTTTATCCCCCTTTTCCTTTGTCAAAATTTTGACCATCCTTGAAAATCCCCCATGTTCATCTATGTCCTTCAATAATACATATATAATAATTGCACTATAACACGACATCCGTTTCGGGCAGCGAAGCATCAATTTTGATATTTCTTTTTTACTCACACCTCTCCGAACCGAATTTTTATGATCGTAGTAATAGATATTCTGTATCTCCCTAGTCGCCAGTATCGCAAGCTTCTTTTTCATTTTACCCGAAAAAGGACCATTTATTTCGTTGCAATACTCGTTGAGGTCAGCGTCCAAATCAATTAGTTCTTTTAGTGTTTTATTTATTCTTTTTCTTTTCTTTTTCCAATATTGATTACCATACATTTCTGATTCAATATAAATGTATGGCGAAAAATTTTTTTCTATCATTTCTGCCCCTCCATTTTCTTAATCCACTTTATCTTTTCCGAAAAAAATAGCATTAAAAAGAATACTTTGTTCCAGATTCTTTTTAACACCACACAATAAATTATATCACCGCACTCATCTTTTGACAACATTTTCAAATTTTAGTTTTCAAAATTTTCTACAGACCGAAGTTTTCTACACGGATGTTCTAAATACTGAGACAGCGTTCGCTTAGTATCCTCTCTGTTTCTCTTGGTATTAAGCATTGAATGATTGCTAATCTCTGATGCCCTGATGGCAGAAAATACAGATATGGCTTATGCCATAAATAGAATAATACTTATAGAGAAATAATATAATTAAAAATCATAAAAGTGTCCCATTAGTATATCTTTATGTCCCACGTCGTGGTATAATATGAAACAAGCAAAAACAGGAGGTACATTCTTATGAAAAAGCAGAATGTAATTAATTTAATAAAATATCATGTTGAAAGAAATGAGAATGCGTTTAGGAATGAGGCAATAAGTATTGCTAGATATTTCGATAGTATTGGAGATTATCAATTGGCTGAATATGTAATGGGTTTAATAGCTGAGTCAAATTTATATACACCACAAGCAAGTGATTTTGAAAGCGCTTTTTTGAAACAACTAGATACTAGAGATTTGTCGCCGTTAAATTTACCAGTAGACCTATCAGATGATATAAAAGGTATTATTAATGCGGTTAATCATAATATAGGAATTAATAAATTTCTTTTTGAGGGTCTGCCGGGCAGTGGGAAAACTGAGGCAGCAAAACATGTTGCCCGGTTGCTTGAAAGGACAATCTATTATGTGGATTTTGACAGTTTAATCGATAGCAAGCTAGGACAAACAAATAAAAATATTACAAGTGTATTTTCTGAAATAAATAAACTTCCACAATCAAATAGGGTTGTTGTTTTATTTGACGAAATTGATGTGATTGCTTTGGATCGGGTTAATAGTAATGATGTACGTGAAATGGGGAGAGTAACTTCTACTATTTTAAGAGAACTTGATAGGCTAACAGATTTAAACAAAGAAATTGTAATAATCGCGACAACTAATCTTTATTCCAAATTTGATAAAGCATTAACACGTCGTTTTGATGCTATAATTAATTTTGATCGATACAGTAGAGATGATTTAATAGAGGTTGCCGAAAATTTCTTTTCAGATTTTGTTAAAAATTTCAAGGGTCTTCCTAAAGATATAAGATTATTTAGAAAAGTATTAAAAACAGCAAATACTTTGCCATATCCAGGGGAACTGAAAAATCTGATAAAGACATCGCTTGCGTTTAGTGATATGAATCTTGAATATGATTACCTGAGAAGACTTTATAATAATTTAGTAGGTAATCTTGAACAGACTACTATTGCGGAACTTTACAAAAAAGGATTTACCGTGAGAGAAATTGAGCGACTAAAAGGCGAACCGAAGAGTACCGTTGCTAGAAAGTTAAATAAGAAGGGGGAAGATTCACATGAATGATGTATTAGAATTAAAAGGAAAAAGATTTATCCAAGCACCGAAAAGCGTTAATGGACGTGGAGTTTCCATGAATAGTAAACAAAACGTTACAAGTGCTCAATTAATAAAATTCGTTGGTCAATTGAATCAAATAAAAACTTTTTGGAATACTGAGAAAAAACCATTTGAAGGAATTTTAATGAGTGTTTATTATAACAAAATAGTGGCCAAAAGTAATCGAATCTCGGGGCTTCTCAAAGGCACAGATTCTAATATGGCGATTGTAGGTGCTAAATTTAATGAAGAAAAGAATAAACATATCATAACATATTTTCTCGATATTGGAGATTTAGATAATACCATAGAATTACTTCTAACAACAAACAATGTTTTGACGAAGTTTTTTCCAGATGGAATCAATAAAACGATTTTCGATAATCGAAAAATAATGGACAGAATTCCATATGAGCAGTTTTCCACAAGCAAGTCTAAAATCAAACAGATAATTGCTGATGTATCCTATATCGAGGATTTTGAAGTGGATATGGCAAGTCAGGAATTAAAAAGAAGCATCGTTACTCTTTACAACATTCGAACAGATACAAAAAAACTATTTAAGAGTATCGGTATAGATATTTTGACAAGTAGAATTTTAGATAATCAAACTGTGTATTTAGATGAAAACCAATTAAAATTATTATATGAAAAAGCACCATATCTTGTATCCATGGCTACTGTAGACATCGCTGAATTATCTCCGGAAAATTTTATACAAGAGTATAAACAAAATTCCATGTATATGCCGGAACCAACGATAGAACCTACAATTGGTGTTATAGATACTTTGTTTGATCAAAGCGTATATTTTAGCGACTGGGTAGATTATGTTGATATGGTTGACGATAATTTACCTAAAAGTACAGACGATTATCGCCATGGTACTTCTGTTTCTTCGATTATTGTAGATGGTGCAAGACTCAATCCTTGGTTAGATGATGGTTGTGGTCGATTTAGGGTCCGACATTTCGGCGTAGCTGTCGGTGCTAAATTTTCTTCTTTTACAATTACTAAACAAATAAAACAAATCATTGCAAATAATAAGGATATCAAAGTTTGGAACATTTCATTGGGTAGTAATCAAGAAATTAATGATAATTATATTTCTGCAGAAGCTGCTGTTTTAGATCAAATTCAATTTGAAAATGATATTATATTCGTAGTGGCCGGAACGAATAAACCAAATGCATCGGTAGTGAAAATTGGATCGCCAGCAGATTCCATAAATAGCATGGTTGTAAATGCGGTTACAAGAACTGGCTTATCCACAAAATATACAAGAAGAGGTCTTGCACTCTCCTTTTTTGCAAAGCCAGATGTTAGTTATTATGGTGGAAGCGAAGAACAATACATTACAGTATGTGAACCTTTGGGGGAGGCACATGTTGCCGGAACGTCATATGCGGCACCATGGATTGCAAGAAAACTATCATATTTGATTGATGTTATAGGGGTAAACCGCGAAGTAGCAAAGGCTATTATTATTGATGCAGCTAGAGATTGGAATGAAAAACCTTCACCGGAAGAAGTGGCTCTTTATGGACATGGAGTTGTGCCTATAAAGATTGACGACATAATTCAAACAAAAGAGGATGAAATCAAATTCTTAGTATCAGATGTAAGCGAAAAATGGAATACATATAATTATCAATTCCCAATTCCGCTTAAGAATGAAAAATACCCATACATCGCAAGAGCGACGATGTGCTATTTTCCAATGTGTGATAGAGCACAAGGAGTAGATTATACAAATACAGAGTTGAATCTTCATTTTGGACGAATAGATAATAATGGGAAATTGAAAGATATTAAAGGTGACAAACAAAATCAGGATGATGTGCTGAATACAGAAAAGAATTTTCTCCTTGAAGGCACAGCGAGAGATCGATTTAGAAAATGGGACAATGTTAAGTATATTGCCGAAAAACCTAAAGCTAATATGAGAGCAAAAATATCTTATCAAAATAAAAATTGGGGAATGGAAATAAAGACTAACAATCGTTTAGATCCTCTAGATGGCGTTGGCGTTCGGTTTGGAGTCGTTGTAACACTAAAAGAAATTAATGGAGTTAATCGTATTGATGAGTTTATCAGGAATTGCACATTAAATGGTTGGCTCGTTAACAAGATTGATATTCAGAATAGGATTGATGTTAATCAAAAGGTAAATGAAGAGATAGAATTTGAGTAAATACTTGGTCACACCCCAGAATCACGAGTTAGCATTCCCTCATTGTGATTCTGGGTTATTTATCATGTTCTACACTGCTTCCCCAAATGTATCTGGTCTACCAGGATTAAATACCTCATTACAAGTCATTACCGTCACCAGATTTTCTGTATCAGATAAATTGATAATATTATGTGTCCATCCTGGAATCATATGAATGGCTTCAATCTTATCTCCCGATACTTCAAACTCTACCTTTTCGCCGGTATTGATATTTCGTTCTTGAATCAAGCCGTGTCCGGCAACTACAATAAATAATTCCCATTTGGAATTATGCCAGTGCTGTCCTTTCGTAATTCCCGGTTTACTAATGTTGATTGACATCTGTCCACAATCTTCTGTATGTACCAGCTCTGTGAAAGAACCTCTGTCATCCACATTCATCTTCATCGCATACTTGAACTTATCGGTTGGCAGGTAGGTTACGTAGAGACTGTAAAGCTTCTTCGCAAAAGAACCATTTGGCATCTTTGGCATCATCAGAGTAGTCGGCTGGTCTTTGAACTGCTGCAAAAGATCCACGATTTCTCCAAGTGTAACCTTGTGTGTTACAGGTACACAGCAGTATTTACCATTCTCAGTCAAAACAGACTCTATGCCATCAAACTCGCAACGAGGCTCTTTGCCTTCGAGAAGGTCAAACATTCCCTCGACCAAGTCATCGATGTAAAGGACTTCCAGTTCTGTACTTCTATCATTCACAGTGAACTCTTCATCATTTGCAACAGCCCAGCAGAATGTGGAAATTGCAGAATTGTATTTCGGACGGGAGTGGCCCATCAGATTTGCAAATCTATACACAGCAACCTTAGCACCAGTCTCTTTGGCGTACTGGAAGAACAGCTCTTCTCCTGCTTTCTTGCTTCTGCCATATTCTGAATCACCAAATCTTCCTGCAAGTGTAGCCTGAATACTACTACTAAGCATGATAGTCGCTTTGTTGTTGTATTTTTTCAATCCTTCAAGAAGGTCACTTGCGAAACCAAAGTTGCCCTTCATAAAATCTTCCGGATTCTCTGGACGATTTACGCCAGCGAGATTAAAGACAAAATCTGCCTTCTGGCAATATTCATCCAACGGCTCCTTTGTGTTGTCCATATCGTACTCATAGATTTCCTCAATCTTGATATCCCTTGTTCTGTTTTTCCCGTCTCTGATATTCTTCAGATTGTTGCAAAGAGCGGTTCCTACCATCCCCTTTGCACCGGTTACCAATATATTCATTTTTTCTTCCTCGCTTACTACGTGTTCTATTTCCACGCTTTTTGCGTGGGGTGTTCTATTTCACTTCTGGTCTGCCACCTACTTGGCATCTTTTCTCCATACAAAACGATTCACGACATTTACATATCCCTGGATGATACGAACAACCTTCATGGATACTGTCTCGTCGATGTAATCAGGACATGGCTTACCGAGGATACCCTTCTGCTTCATGTCGATTGCCATTTCTGTAGCATTCAGAAGTTCTTTTGTAGTAATACCAGCCAGAATGAAATTGCCTGCTTCAAGAGCCTCAGGTCTCTCTGTACTTGTTCTGATGCACACAGCTGCGATTGGATGACCAATAGAAAGATAGAAGCTGCTCTCTTCCGGAAGTGTACCAGAATCAGATACGATAGCCAGAGCGTTCATCTGCAGTTTGTTGTAATCATTAAAACCCAGAGGCTCGCTTACTCTTACTCTTGGGTCAAGCTTGAATCCACTCTTCTCAAGTCTATTCTTACTACGAGGATGACAGCTGTAAAGAATAGGCATATCATACGTTTCAGCCAGCGCATTGATAGCGTTGAAAAGAGAAAGGAAGTTCTTTTCTGTATCAATGTTCTCCTCACGATGGGCGCTGAGGAGGATATACTTGTTCTCTTCAAGACCTAAGCGTTCCAACACATCCGAAGACTCAATTTTCTTAAGATTCCCTCTAAGTACCTCTGCCATAGGAGACCCAGTCACGTAAGTTCTTTCTTTCGGAAGACCTGTATCCGCTAAGTACTTTCTAGCATATTCACTATAAGCAAGATTAACATCTGAGATCACATCCACAATACGTCTGTTTGTTTCCTCAGGAAGGCACTCATCTTTGCACCGGTTGCCGGCTTCCATGTGGAACAGCGGAATGTGAAGACGCTTTGCAGAAATAGCAGAAAGACAAGAGTTTGTATCTCCAAGTACCAGGTAAGCATCTGGCTGCAGTTCAGAAAGAATCTCGTAGGAACAAGCCATAATATTTCCACAGGTTACACCAAGGTTGTCTCCCACAACCGGGATGATCATATCTGGACCAAATTCGCCCACATTGTTTTTCAGTTCAAAGTCTTCCCAGAATACCGTACTTAAGTTTTTGTCCCAGTTTTGGTTGTAGTAAACCACACAAACGTCAAAATATGCTCTACATCTTTTTATAACTGCGGCTAAACGTATGATCTCAGGTCTAGTACCTAAACCGATAGTCATTTTCGTCCGACCATTCTCTTTCCATTTAAAATTCATTTTGTTTTCCTCCTGTGTCGACCAACTCTCATCTGATCTAATTCCCCTGTGTTCCTTCACAGGAGTATTTATTTAACTGGCCATCGTCTTCTCTCTATTACTTCTCCGGCTTCTATCTTTGTAAGCCTCTCAACTCGGTTTTCACCTTTCACTATAGCGCCTATGCAGATATGTACTCCTTCTTCTATAACACGTCCATGATCGACTATGGCGCCTAAGTTGATAATACAACCACGTTCAACCACAACGTCAGTGTTTTTGGATGAATGAGGGTGGCGATTTTAGCTCCTTGGGATTGGAGTGTATTAATCCACTCAATCCTGCCCCCTTTATTCCCGAAGGCAGGAATGAAGAAAGTTTCCTTGACGATGAATGATATAAAGGAAGACAGGGGGTGCTTCTGGTATCGCATCATCTAAGAACTTGATAGTATATCCCAGCTGTTCTGCTATGTTAGACACAGTTTTTCCGCAGCCACCGGAACCGAGAATTATTAGTTTCTTACTCATCCACTTCCCCTCTAGCTTCATCTACGTCTTCATCCTCAAAATCAAATAATACAGATGTATTCCCAATCAATGATAATAGTTCGTGATGTTCTTTTTTGTCTTCTTTGCTTTCCATTTCTTCGTGTAGATCATCCACCCAATCTATAAGCCAATCATTCACTTTTCCTTCACACAAATCGGCTAGGTAGTCATTCACAAGTGCATCATCAAATTCTAATGATTGGATTTCATTAAGTAGTTTGAAAACTCCACAATCTCCATGATCTTTGTATAAATGAACAAGCAACTCTTTTACAGCTTCTTGTTCAATAACCATTTGCTTGTATAAAGATCTTCGGTCTGTAGACCAGAATACTCTGGCAGCATTTGTATATGAGTCAAGCTCATACGTATAAGTACCTATTTTTCTAGCTTTAACTGCAATCAAATCATAATAGTATTTTGCAATTTTACCCAATCCATTTATGTAAAACTGCTTAAACGGTTCGAATTGAACTGCTGCACATGATTCTTCAAAATCAAACTTGCTGTTCAATTTTTTTAGAAATCCAACAAATACATATTCTAGTTTTTTACTGTTGTCACCAGGCACATAATTTGCGTAACGATAATTGTTATAATATTCACTAAACACCCCAAGAAGACTTCTTCCATTTGATGGTAAACTTTTTCCTGAATATCCTTTTACATATTCCTCTAATTCAATATGATTATGTTTGAGCAAGCAAGATGGAACAGTGCTTGTATCTGTTGGATCTGAAATAGCCAAGCAAAGATATTGCTTTTCTTGCAGAATCATAGACAAATTCTCCTGCAATACTAAGCTCGCGTGCCATATTGATACTTTTGAAATCTCATATCTCATCTACATACACTCAGCGCATCTCCTTTATGACTGACCGATTTTAAGCTACTTCTATTGTAAGACCATTAGAATCTTCATTCCACACTTTAACAATTATGTCCTTATAATCCTTCATCCATTTTATAGCAAGTTTTTCTGTAGCGGCGATATCTTTCCGCTGCACACCAAAATCTCTGCATCGTCAATTGCTATAGACATCTCTGCGCTTGTAGTTGAAACATGTACATGTGGTCGTTGATGTCCACTCACATCCTCTGTTTTGACAGTGAACTTGATTCCTTTAATTTCATCTACTCCGACAAAATCTGTAAGATTTTTAAGAATCATTGCCCATTCACGAAAAAAAAATCAAGTTTCTGGTCTGTCATGAAGTTTACCCTCCCATAGAAAAAGCATATGTTCTTCTCAGCCTACATCTCTTAATGCTTTTACCCTGCTCACCCAATTCAAAATACAAAACTGAATGCCTTATTTTACCACACAATTCCCCTTTTCTACAGAGCGAAAAGTATGGTAAAGTGAAAAATTTGAACGGTGCTAACATTGCCCATTTTATCGTACTCGCACAAGTCCATGCTAGGCAATCCCCAAAGTTATCACTTCTCCATTTGTGTACTTAATCAGAGCTTTCTTATCATCAATAACGCAAGAATCTATGTTTCCTTTATTAATGATGTTCAGTTCAGCAAGACGGTAGAAACTACCTTCATTAACCAAATGATGTGGATGACCAAAGATAGTCTCAGATACCCTTGCTGATCGATATATATTTGTGTTTCGGTAATTCATTGATTTGATTCATTACTCCTCAGCCAATCTTTCCTGAATATAAGCTAAACTATTAATCTTCTCAACCGTTTTACTAACATCTAGCAAATCTGTATTGTTACTATTAAACTCAGTTAATGTATTTCTCTCAACATCTCCATCCCTGAAATACTTGTCATAGTTAAGACCTCTTGTATCGCAAGGAACGCGGTAGAAATTTCCCATATCAATAGCGTGAGCACACTCTTCGTTTGTCAGCAATGTTTCGTACATCTTCTCACCGTGGCGGATACCGATCACCTTGATATTCTCTTCCTTGCCACCAAACAGTTGCATAGCCGCCTTAGCCTGAGTCTCGATTGTACAAGCAGGAGCTTTCTGTACGAGAATATCTCCACCCACCCCGTTTTCAAATGCGAAGAGAACCAGATCAACAGCTTCATCAAGAGACATGATAAATCTTGTCATGGACGGTTCTGTGATGGTAATAGGGTTACCTGCCTTAATCTGGTCAATCCAAAGAGGGATTACAGAACCACGAGAACACATAACGTTGCCATAACGGGTACAGCAGATTTTCGTATTCTTGCTTGTCCTTGCTTTGGCAACAATAACCTTCTCCATCATAGCTTTGGATGTCCCCATCGCATTAACCGGATATGCTGCTTTGTCAGTAGACAAGCATACAACTGTCTTAACCCCTTCTTCGATAGCTGCAGTCAACACATTCTCCGTACCAAGTACATTGGTTTTCACAGCTTCAATCGGAAAGAACTCGCAGGAAGGAACCTGCTTTAATGCAGCCGCATGGAAAATAAAATCCACACCATGCATTGCATAGCGAATAGACTGCATATCTCTTACATCACCTATGTGAAAAGACACCTTGTCCGCATGCTCTGGAAAACGAGCCTGTAACTCATGTCGAAGATCATCTTGCTTCTTTTCATCTCGGCTGAAGATACGGATCTCTCCAATATCCGAAGTTAAAAAGCGGGTCAGTACGGTGGATCCGAAAGAACCGGTTCCGCCAGTAATCATTAGTGTTTTTCCCTTCATTTGTTCTGGGATATCGTTGTATAAATTCATTTTCTTTATCTCCTTAATCAACTCAACATAACTTCTAGTATTAGATATCAGTTAAATCTCTTTAAATACTCCATAAAGTTCTCTTTATTCTCAAGTGCAGTAGTTGTTGGTCTTCCCAAATCATCTCTTGCGCCAATCGAACATTTCACTTCAATCAAGCATAATTCCTTAGATTCTTTTGCATCTTTTAATGCTGAATCAAGAGCCTCAAAAGTATCTACACTTATTGCTCTTGGGTATCCACAAGCTTTTGCAACAGCAACTACATCTATCTCTGAAGCTACTGTTGGCATTCCACCTACAGTCTCATGAGCACCATTGTTGATGACAACATGAATAATATTACTAGGTTTATTTGCACCCATTACTGCCATTGCTCCCATATGCATTAAAACTGCACCATCACCATCTACACACCACACTTTTGTGTTTGGTTTATTGAGCGCAACTCCAAGGGCAATTGATGAACTATGTCCCATTGAACCAACTGTTAAGAAATCATATTTGTGACTCTGATTATTAGCTTCTCGTGTTTCGAATAATTCACGACTTGCCTTTCCAGTAGTTGATACAATCGGATCTTCTCCAGATGCAGCAACTATATGCTTAATGATGTCCTCTCGTACCATATGATTATCGTTCTTATATTCTATCTTCCCATCATAAGAAAGTGCACCTTTTCTGATAACAAAAGCAACATTTTTACCAGTAGACAGGATTTCCTTAAATTCGTCCATCGCTGCCTTTAATTCGTCTTCTGTTGTTTCTTGCCCAATAACAAATGGCTTGATATCCATATCTTCAAGCAGTTTTAAAGTAACTTCTCCCTGATAGATATGCTGTGGCTCATCATGTAATTCTGGTTCTCCTCTCCAACCAACGACGAAAACAACAGGAATGGCATATACTTTGTCATTAAGTAGAGATACTACCGGATTAATAATATTCCCCTCTCCGCTATTCTGCATATACACAACTGGTACTTTTCCCGTAGATAAATGATAACCTGCTGCTAATGCAGTACAGTTTCCTTCATTTGCTGCAATAACATGATGCTTAGGATCAATTCCATATGTATTCATTAAATAATTACAAAGTGCTTTCAGTTGAGAATCCGGAACACCTGTGTAAAAATCAGAGCCAATAATCTCTACTAATTTTTCAACTTTCATTTCTTTTATCTCCCTTTAATTTTTTTAGCATATGTGTATACCAATAACAAATTGGTATATACGCTGCAATAATAAGACATAAAACTATAAGTGATACAAATAGATTCACCGTCATACTATATTGATTTAGTTTCAGTAAAAGTGCCAATTTACTGAACACTTTCACAAATAAATAATGTGTTCCAATTATAACAATTGAATTATTTGTCAAAAATAATAACATTTTTTTAATAGTTTTACATTATGTTCTTTTAATAGTCCTTTTATAAGTTCGCAAAACATAAAGCTTCCACAATAAAAATAGCCCATAATTTTTCTTTTAAATTGTACAATGCTATTATAACAATATAACAATAGAACAGTATCAAAAAAACCATAATGGATCATCGAAAGGAATACACCCATCATAAAAGGTAATTCTTTTAACTATAGTAGCAAAATCAGGGTTATCAAGAGTTAGAAAAAAAAATAGGCAGTGACAATATGTACATAATTATTGTTGGAACAATTAATCTATTAATTTTTTTATAATATTTTCCTTTATACTCGCTATACTGAATTCATACACATAGCCTGATAAAATAAAAAACACTGGCACATGGAAAGCATAAATAAGCTTATTCACCCCCAGATTTGTGGCATACAACATATGACCATATATTACTAGAACAACGCCCAATCCTTTTGCCATATCAATCCACAAAATTCTATCTGTTGACCTTGTATCAAATTTGTTTTTTGTATTCACTCAACACCTCAATGATCTTTCTATACAACAATTCAATGGTTTGTGCATCTAACATAATTGGATTGTTTTTTAATCTTGTCATATTAACAGAATTTTTTAATTCTTCTAACTCCTCTGGCAACGCATACGGCTTTGATAAATTCAATGATTCCACAATACAATTAAAACGATTGGCAGCTTCCATAGAATTTGTACAGCAAAATACTCCTGCCAATTCATTAAACATGATTTTTAAATATCCCTCTCCTCTGGAATCAATACACTTATCAGTATTTTCAATCATATATGGCCAAATCTTAGATATGCACAAAGCCGCAGCATGTCCATGAGAAAGACCATATAAACTGGTAAGCTTGTAGCACATAGCATGACCTGCTGTCGTCTGTGTGATATTAATTGCTTTTCCTGCGTTATTAGATGCTTCTAGCATACAAGCATTACCATTACTATCATTTGCGAAATATGAATCCATATTTTCTAAAATCTGTTTGATAGCTAATTTTGAATTTTTTTTACTTTCTTCTGTTGAATTCACAGACCAAAATGACTCGATTGCATGGCAAAATGCATCTAACATCGTTGCCTTTCTCTGGTAGTCTGGAACAGATGAAAGCACTGATGGATCAAATACAACAACTGATGGAATACAGCTATAATCAGACACTGACTGCTTTTCGCCATCATAATAGATAACTGCAAAACGAGTAGCTTCACTTCCAGTTCCAGATGTTGTTGGAACTGCAAGTAACGGAATATCATTTGCCACTATCTCCTGTTTTAGGTAATTCTGACGATGGTCCATGTTTAGAAATAATTTAATACATTTAGCAACATCCATAGCGCTTCCGCCTCCAACGGCAAGAATTGCATCACACAATTTCTCCTTGTAAACTTTAATGCCGTTTACAACAGATTCATATTTGGGATTAGGCTGAAAGTCGCTAAATCTAACAAAGCGAACAACTCCTTTATCCTCTAAATCACAAAAAAACTTATTGATTTGCAGACGTTCTATTGAACGCCCACAAACCAATAAAATATTTTTATATCCTCTGTCGATAAATAATTGTTCTAAAACTGAATACTCATTATTCTTTATTTCAATTACAGTCTCGTTCATATTTATACCCTTACATATCCTCTGGAATCAGGCTGATAATCTCTTTAAATGGCATGCAGATATCATCACATTCTTTTGCCCTATGGTTTTTAAGAATCAATTTTGCTGCATTCTGCATTGCAGGGAAAGCTGTTCTTGTCAATTGATTCGCATAGATAATAACATTAACTCCACGTTCTTCGAATTCTTCTTCTGTGACAGTATTGAAAGAGGTTGGTACAACAACAATAGGAGTTGTTTCATCTTTTGCACGAAATTTTTCAACAAATTCAATAATTTCTGAAGGATCTTTCTTTCTACTATGAATCATAATTGCATCCGCTCCAGCTCCTACAAATGCAAAAGCTCTTTCAAGTGCATCGTCCATTCCCTGCTCAAGGATGAGACTTTCAATACGTGCACAAATCATGAAGTCTTTTGTTCTCTGAGCCTTTTTACCTGCTGCAATCTTTGCACAGAAATCTGGAATCGAAGCCTGAGTCTGTGCCACTTCTGTTCCAAACAAGGAATTTTTCTTTAAACCAGTTTTGTCTTCAATAATAATCATTGAGACTCCCATTCGTTCCAATGAACGAACCGTATATACAAAATGCTCTGTAAGTCCGCCTGTATCTCCATCAAAAATAATTGGTTTTGTTGTCACTTCACAGACATCATCAATTGTACGGAATCTTGAAGTCATATCTACTAATTCGATATCTGGTTTTCCCTTTGCTGTGGAATCACATAAAGAGCTAATCCACATAGCATCAAACTGTTTTGCTCCACCCTCTTCTTCTACGACCGTATTTTCTACAATAAGACCGGTCAGACCACTATGTGTTTCCATTGCACTGATTGTCTTTTTCATCGCTAAGACTTTTTTCAATCTGGCACGACGTACATCTGGTGTAGATAATTCTGCTTTGGCACGCTTATCCAAATCCTGATATTTTTCATCATTAGAGTATGGGAATTCAACCAACTGTCCACCGTATGAAGCCAAGATAGATGTTACTTCATCACGAATTGGTTTCTGTAAACCATTTACCCAGTCATTTCCATGCACGACAAATGTTGGCTGATACTTTTCAAGGTTTTCTTTATAACTAAGTGTTTTCTGCTCAACAACCCTGTAAACGCCGGCAATGTTTTCAAACATTGATTTTCTTTCAGAATATGGCAAAAGAGGAAAACGTTTGTAGCTTACAATTGCTTCGTCAGAAAGAACACCAATAATCAGTTTCCCTAAATGCTGTGCTTTTTTAATGATAGAAATATGACCGCTGTGAATAATATCTGTTGAAAAGCACATATATACAGTTCTATTCTCTACTTCTTGTAAAGTTTTTGTAACCACCGCAAGATCTTCTGGATTATCAATCTCACTGCAAAGCTGATTTTTCACATCAAGTGGATAAATCTTACAGGTATCAGATACTTCATTAAAAGCATTTTCTGCATAACATTTTTTATTATCAGATTCGCAATATTTCACAATATTATCCATCCATACTTTCCAATCCTCTTTACCTAGTTTGTAAAGTGGCTGTGCAGAAACAGCTTCATTAAAGAAATCAATTCCAACACTTACAATTTGATTGTTGCGAACTACTGCTTTAAAATCTTTTTCAGGTAATGGTAAAGTTGTGCTTACTGTCATGCAGCTGTTTTCAGAATTAACAACCGAGTCAAAAACTGTATTCTCAAACACAAGATCACCATGCATCAGAATAATATCATCATCAAGATATTCCTTTGCACAGTAAATAGAATAAATATAATTTGTATCTTTGTATTCTGGATTTTTTACATATGTAATTTGAAGTGGTAGGTCTAAACTCTTGCAGTACTGAATCAAAACACTGTCAAATACCCCCGTTGTAATTACAACCTCCTTAATTCCCAGTTCTGAAATTTGTTTCAATTGACGTGACAAAATGGTCTCCTTTGCAGAAATTTCCGTCATGCATTTGGGGTGTTCTGATGTAAGAATTCCCATGCGACTACCCATACCAGAGTTTAATATTAATACTTTCATTGTAATTCACCCTTCCTTCTGTTATTTATAATAAGGTCTCAGAACTCTTAGCCATTATTTTTTCAAGCTCTTTATTTCTTTAGTATAAAATTACCCACTTTTTTGCCAAAAAGCTTGACAAATCATCAAACTTTACGGCGAAGCCGATTGAATATATTTTATTTTCATCGACTGAAGTCGATTTTTATGTTATCTTGTAGTATTGGCAAGCATGCCGTATATCGTCCTGTGCCTTCTCATCACAAGAAAAGTTGCATATCCCTCCAATATTCGTTATCAAAAATGTTTCAAGAATATGTTCCAAAAAAATCCCGTATCACTTGTAGTCATTAAAGTTACATTTTCAAATACTGACATATTATTTTCCATTATTTTCACTTCTAACAAATTTCCGTAGAATATCTTTAGCAATTATTTTCAGTTCAATGAATTCCGGTTTTGAACGAAAGCATAAAGCCACCATTCCTAGTGAAGTGCCTCCAACTATTGCTGCTTTTACAATCCACATAAAAAATGAACCCACTTCAAGAATCTTTGTAAAATAGAACGCAAGTATAGTTGCTAAAAGTGTAATAGCTGTATACTGTCCATAACGAATAAAATAATCTATAAGCTTCATTTTAAAACCATGCTTATACAAAATGTACGGTTCAACCCAAAAACTAGTTGCAACTGTACTAATCAATGTTCCAAAAAGAACACCCATAAATCCAAAGTAATGTATTAACGCAATAGAAAAAACTAAATTAATCACTGCTTCAATCCATGGTTTAAATCTGTCATTCCAAAATAATCCTAACGTAGTGTTGTATGTCTGGCAGGTCTGACGCATACCAGATATATAATAATTAATGCTAATTATTATTACCACACCAGTTGATAACAGGTAGTCATCGCTAAGCCACAATCGAATAAAGTCATTTGCAAGATTAAAAATGCAGTTCGCTGTAATTCCGTAAAAACACATATTCAAAAAAAACATTTTATTGAAAACTTCTTTAGATTTTTCTGCATTACTTTCCGCATTCAAGTTACCAATACTAGCAGTTACGGAGGTAAAAAACATCGTAATAACACTCCTTATAGTGTTTATAAGCAAAAGGTAGTTCGAATATACCCCGACAATCACAAGTCCACCACTGACAAGCGATGTTGTCAAAATATTATCTGTACCACTAACAACAATTCCACCCACTTTATGAGACATCTGAGCGGCAACATATTTCAACAATGACTTTGTTTCTTCTTTGGTAAGCTTTTCCTGATTATTCCTCAAGTATGGATACATCTTGTCGCATTGATAAGAGATTCTTATATTTGACCCGAGTGTGCAAATAATTACAACTGTTAAATACAACAAATAATTTCTAGTCAGTAATAAGACTAGAAATTGTCCAATACACTGAACAACAGCAAAAATTGTCCGATTGACAGAATTTATATATTCCTTCTGATCCGCAGACAGTAAAGATCTCTTGTATGTAAAGAAATAAGATACAACTGTGTTTACAAGAAACAGTACATATATCAAAGAAAAATGAGATATATCTGGCTTGTCTTTAATCAAATAGTCAAGGAACGGTATCAAACATAAACCCAAAATCAGAATAACAACTCCGATGATTCTATAAGCCAACTGATAGAAGTTCATCAGTGCTTTTGTTTTTCTGAGATCATTCTCCCCCAAGGGCTTATATAAGCTAAAAGATATTGCAACACCAATTCCTAATTCAGCCAATGACAGCATTGATAGAATATTAGAGAATAGCCCACTTAAACCTAAATATTCCGCCCCTAAATATTGAATGAAAATTGTCCGATTTATAAAATTCAAAAGAATAACTACGAACTGCGCTGCAAACCCAATTGCAGTGTTTCTAATTGTATTTGTCATTCTTGACATGCCTAAATGTCCTCCTTGGTAAACTGCAGAAGAACATTGCAGAAATCATCATAATACTTTTCTACTGGATTGCTCTCTATCTTCTTTTGCACTATATGATAAGCAGATGCACAAATATATTGCATTGCATCTGCTAAGTTGTTGACAAACCTTTCATTGTATTCAACCAAAATGGTATTATCATCTGCATACTCTGGGATACCACCAATTTTAGTAGCAATTAGAAATCTGTGGCAAATAGCCGCCTCTAAAGCAATAAGAAGCGCTGCCTCCTGACACACAGACGGCGCAACAATACAATCTGCCGCACAATACAATTTGTTTAAAGAGCCGTGTGCAGCATATCCCCAGTAGATGACATTTTGATTCGCTATACTCTTTATTTTTTTTAGGTATATCTTTTCACTTTCATCAGATGGTGCTCCAACTATTAACAATTTTGTGTTTTTTATATTAGCAATAACAAAAGCTTCTACCAATTCATATATTCCCTTAATTGGTGTAATTCTACCTATATAAACAAACAACTTGTCACTATCCCGAACACCTATTTCCCCTCTTATTTCCTGCCTGACTGCAAATTCTTCTTTTGGCTGAACCGGTAACAAATCTGTGCAATTCCTAATTGTCATTACTTTGCACTTAGAATCAACACTGGTAATCCGACTATTAACAAAATCAGAAACCGTAATAACTGCATAACAGTGATTTGTAATCCTCTTTATTGCTTCTCTTGAAAGAACAGATATCGGATCACCGTGTAAATACCATATTACTCTTGAATTAATCTTTTGGAATATGTACTCCATCTCATAATTGATGCTAGTAACCAATACATAATCATAACAATTCAGATTGATCAATTTAATCAGTTCTTGCATCGTTCTATCTGGAATGGATTTATCGAATAATTTATGCACAATATTCTTTTTGCTTATTCTTCTATTTTTATATCTCCGATAGTATATGAATTCCGTATTTCTGTAATCTTTTGCCAATTCAACCGCAGCACTATCATAAACGCTAAACACATCTAAGGAAAGCTGATTCTTTTTCTCATTTATTTTGCATAAATCGTCAATTAGGGATTCTACCGCTCCACCTTTAGATGGTGGATTTGGCAAATCCGCGAATGTAGCTATTGCTATTTTCATACTATCAATCCAATCTTAATTTTTTAGGTAAAACTCCTGTAATTTCTTACTCTCAATATTAACATCATTCTTAGAACTTTTACCGATGAAATCAACCCACTCTCTCTTACTCGTTCCACAATATTTGTTTTTGTGACGCCCCATTCTTCTCGGTTTTTCTGTTCATTGAAAATTAGTCTTTTCTGTTTTAATCGCCTTCACTTTTGTCCGATCCCCGTTTTTTTGCAGTTTTCATTAAGCATGCATTTGCAGATAAACAATTATTTACATAGACCATAGATATTCCCAGATGTTTCTTAAAGTATTCTAATTAGGTATCCTTACTCCATTTTCTCCGTTTCCTTCTCAAATACCGAAAACAATATAGCATTTTAATTGCAAACTTCTGATTATAATTTAATAGAATTCGAAACATTATCTCAGAATTCTTAAATATCCGTAAATTATTCCAAATTTTTTTTAGGATTCTTTTTTTTGAAAATGTTGTTCCAATAGAATCCCCAGCAGTCGAAATATGTCCGAAATTTTGCATCTGCCCTTTAATCATTTTTCTTTGCAATTCTAATTGCTGATTATTAACAATAAAAAGCATATGTAAATGGTAATCCAAAAAATCTTTATATACATTTTCCGCACTGTAAGATGACTGCAAAAAAACATTGTCCAATTCCTCGAATTTTTTCAAAATTTCTTCCTGTATTGGTTTCATCAGTTTATAATTTGTCTCTTCACTAGGATAATCTTTAAACACTGGGCAAACATGATTATTTTCTTCTTTATAATAATCCGTAGCCCCATGACTGGCCCAAAGAATACGTTCTAGAAATACATGATCATACTTCCACAGCTCTAAATCGGAGGAATTCTGGGGATTCTCAGAAAAAATTAATCCTCTTTTTTTACTCTGCTGGAATGAATATGCCGAATTTATGAGACCAATATAAAAGCCTACACAGCCAATCCCCCCAAGAGCATTATAGATATTGTCCTGCATTGTACCATTCCAACCCACATCCGCTACGGCTACTGTATGATTTGTTATCAGTCCTTCCTGTTTGCAGTACTTTCTAAACAAGCGATTATATTGAACTCGTGAAGACTCATACAACTCCTGAAAATCCTTTCTTTCACATATTTTTTGATAAACCAGGGAATCAAAAAAATTATCAATCGGTTTCTCAATTTCAAACTTCTTCAACTCAAGTTTTGAAACTACAGATGCCATTCCGATGTTTTCAAAAAAATCCATGATTGAAAACTCCCGAAACTTTCTCAACAACTCAAATTTTTCTTCACCAAGTGCTTTAAGTGTTGCAGGGTATGTTGCCTTCCTCGACACATATAAGTAGTGTGTATGGATTCTGTCATCATTCCTTTTGCTAATGTACAAATCAAATAGTTCTTTTAAAAATTCACCTTCTCTAGATAAGAAATAGATATCTTGAATATCTTCACAAATCAGACTCTTATAGAGCCGTTCTATATATAAATACAACAAGAAACAATAGTTTGAATAGCCATATACACCAGAAATATTTTTTTTAGATATATATTCAAGCCTTGTATCCAAACGTTTTCTTTGATTTTCTCCATCCGAATAATTTAGTAGAAATCCCCTTATTCCATGTGCTTCCGCATTTTGGATGTCAGATTCGGGATTATCCCCAACCATAATACACTGTTCTACCTTGAAGCCAACTTGCCTACAGGCATACTCATACATCCCCCCCGAAAACTTAGACATTCTGCAATCAGATGAAACAAAGATATTTTCTATTTTCTTATATACTTCTTCTTTGCCCAAGAAAATCTTTAGCTCCTTCTCTCCGAGATAGAAATCAGAAATAATATTAACATGTATTTTTCTTAAATAAGCCTCATTAATCAGATCAATTGTATTCCTAATATAGTTTTGACTTTCTAATTCAGCCTGTATTTCAACATTATGGGAAATATTATAAAAATCTATAGCATTATATTTTGATTCAAAAATACTATTCAAATCAATTATTCTCCTATATATTTCATCCGTTAATTCTAGATAATTGAATTCGTTCGCTTTTGCTCTGAAACGAACAGCCTGTTCTGATTTTTTTCTAATCATTAGTAGCCATTCTTCATCAACAGAATATTTAAGTTCTAAAGCCAATTTTTTTGCCCATAAATATTTAACTTCTTCTGGAGCACAATTTCTTTGCACAATGGTTCCAAAAAAATCCAAGAATATACATTCTATTTTATTTTTTTTACAATAGTTCAAAATTTCAGATGTCATTTCGATTTTATTTCTCCCAACACTTATTAATAGTTAAACTTCTAAACTTTTTTGCAAATAGCAACATGAATGCTATCAGTTGACCCTTATGATGTGAAATCAACCTAGCATACCAATTAGCCCTGCCTTCCATACTTCTATAAAAACTAACAGCATGTTCAATCTCTGGACTAGCAGTAATTTTTTTGCACATAGAAGTAGCGTTTGCCCACTTCAAAGAACCATTATAGACGCCCTCTTTTATAATTGAAACATAGGCACCTACTAGAAATTCAGATAATTTATTTTGGAATTGTTCCAAAATACCGTGAGCCGAGTATAGTTCTATATATCTATGATATAGTTCTAAATATTCTCTCCAATATTGTTCAATGTCTCTTTTCTTTTTTGATAATGAATCGTCCGTATCTACTCTATAATTGTAGACAGGAACATGTATTAGTGCAATTCCATTCACGTATTTTAAGTATTCCAGATTAAAACGGAAATCTTCCGCAAAAGCAACCCCTGACTCAAATCTAATTTCATGTTCTTGAATTAATTTACTACGATACAGTTTACCCCAGTTAGCCCCCCAATAAGCACCCGCTTGATAGTCGAGCATACATTCCAAATACTCATTATATGTTACTTCTACTTCAAAATGATCCATATAATCAATCACATGTTTCTCACCATTGTCATTCGTTGTATTAAATGCACATGATACATAATCCACGCCTTGAATATCTACGACAGCCCTCTCAATAAAATCTCTTTCCATTCTGTCATCACTATCAGAGAATACAATAAATTTTCCCCTTGCACATTCGATTCCATAATTTCTCGCCCTCGCTACACCTCCATTTTTTAAATGGTGCACTATGATACGATTATCTTTCTCTGCAAATGCATCACATATTGCACCAGATTGATCACAAGAGCCATCGTCTACCAATATTATTTCCAAATTTTCATGCGTTTGATTTACAATACTTTCAATACAATCATTAAGATGTATCTCTGCATTATAAATAGGAACAATCACACTAACTAATTCCATCTTTCCTCCCTATATCTGCCAGAATGTCGTATATGGCAAAATGTAACATGATCCTACTGTATAGAAAAGGTATTGTATTGAAAAGACAACATACAAGCCTACAGTAAGAATTCTACGGGTAGCATCATTTCTTGCACGGCATGCAACGTTAGGGACCAACGTAATAAATACCAACAAAAAATAAAAAGCAATCCTGAAAAAGATATTCTGTGCTGTAACTAAAGTTTCAAAGAACACTGCTCCTATTGCGATCCAATATTGAATATGATAATTCTCATTAAAATCAGCATATTCCTTTACAAATACAGCTGCCATTATATATATAACAAATATAACCAGCATCATTATGTATCCGGATTGCGAAATAGAAACGCCATATCCTCTCTCTGAAATGAAACCAACAAGTAACTGTGCAATATTTTCTCTAAACAAAAAGCAAAAAGCAAGTGGAATAGTTGCACTGCGTATCTTATTTACCTTGATCGGAAAATGTCTCAAAATAGGAATTACCAAGCACACTAAAGCTGACGAGTGAAACAACCCACTTATGATAATTAGAATATATGGAAGTAATTTTTTCTCCTCATTAATTGCAATCATAGCGAACACAATAAAGGACATTGCAATTGTTTGTCTCATTCCTGTAAGGGAAAATTGATATAGATTAAACGCCAATAATACTATCACACTTAATACCGGATCATCAGAGTACCTATATATATAATACCAAACGGCTATTCCAAAAAATGCTGCAACAATAGCAAACAGGACAGTATAATTATCTGTAACTCTACCCAAAACCGACAAAAGCGCATAGAAAACTGGATCCTTTTCAGAATATCCCCAAGCCATACCCATATTCTTCCCAGCCAACGTTTCAAACATATATCTATAATTAAAAGAGTCACCACCAACCTGACTACTTCTTAGCGCAGCTAGTAAAAAATATACTATGCCACTGCTAATGCAAAAATATTTTCTTCCCTGCCTAGACACCTTAGAAATGATTCCAAAGGCAATTACCACAATATATATCATAGAAAATATATTCATAAAGTGCTCCCCAAAATATGCTCATACAATTCAATGTACTCACGAAATTGATTCTTTTTATCGTAATACTTATTGGCCCGTCTTACACAATTATCTTTATATTTCGTTTTTCCAATTGCTAAAAAAGAATCAATTTGATTCATAAGATTAACATAATCCCCGTATACGACCACTGCTCCGGTGCTCATATCAACAGTTTCTGCACTACCACCGGAATTATAGGTAATAACTGGTGTTCCACACCCCAAGGCCTCAATATTGACTGTGGGAAACGAATCCACTTTTGTAACATTTACAAAAACATCCGCCATAGAATAATACTCTGCTAATTGTGTTCTATCATATACAAACCCTACTAGCAAAATATTTTCTCCCGCTATATTTGCAATTTGCTCATTTGTGCATCCTATAAGAATTAGAACAGTATTTTTATTTAGTCTCGGAACAATATAGTCAAATGTCGAAGAATTCTCCTCCGACAACCACTTATTTGCCATTCCGAGAACTATATTTTTTCCTTCAAGACCAATTGTCTTCTTCATTCCACGGTCAGTAGGTTTAAATACAGATAAATCAATCCCATTATATATAGTATGTTCTACTCTGCTTTTCAAGATTGATTTCCGTGCACAATCAGTTAACCAAGCAGAACATCCCACTACATGAACATATGGATTGCTACCTATAAGTTTTTTTTTCTTTTCATAATCCCTCGCAGACCTATCAACAAAATAACTAGGAAGTTCCTTCTTTTGTCTTGGACAATGATCACACCCTGTCATCCACTTCTCGCAATCATCATATAAAAAATGACAACATTTTCCTGTGAAAAACCAGCAATCGTGCAACGTTATAACGGTGTACATCTTATATTCTCGAATAAAACCAAATAGTATCTCCAGATTTATATAATTATTATGTAAATTGTGCAAATGAATGATATCTGGATCTATCTTTTGAATTTTCTTAATAAGTTTTCTTGTTTCCAATTTTGAATAAAAGCCCTGTTCTCCAAATACACGAGACTGCAAAGCGTGAACATTTCTATCTAATTTATTTCCTATTGTTATATAGCCAGACAACCTGTTTAGATCTGTATGATTTTCCGGTTCTACAGATGCGACATAAGCTTCACCTCCAGAAGACACAACTTCGTCCAATATCTCTTTTGCAATTACTCCAGTACTTCCGTGCCCATACACAGCATTAATCTGTAAAACTTTCATATTCTCACCTTCTAGTCAATCTATCAATTCCAATAGTTCTTTTCTCAATTTCTCCTGCACCGCTGTAATTTCATGATTTCTTAATGCATATTTTCGGATGAATTTGGCATCCTGTAAAAGATTTTGAGGATGTTTAACCAATTCAGTAACAGCATTGCTCAACATTGATAAATCATCAATGACATGAGCGCCATTGATTTTTTTCAGGTACTCTATTGATGCAATACCTGATGGACCTATGCCCAACACACATGAACCACTCTGAAGACAATCAATAATTTTAGTAGAAAACGAATACTTCACCAACTGTATTTGTTTCTCATTAAAAGATTCCACATGAATAGTGATGTCTGCCATATGCATAATTTGTTTAATTTCTTCATACGACCTACTTCCCATGATTTTTGAAGAATTGCTAATGTTGAGCCTTTCACTTAGTTCTTTTGTAACTGTAGTTCCCGTATATATCTCTAATACTACCTTAATTTCTTCTTTATTTATATTTTCTAAAACTTTAGCAAGGGCCCCTAGCGTCTTATCCCGCCCCCACAACAGATTCCCCGCATATACCATTTTCAAAGGATGACTTTCTTCTGTTTTTAATTCACAAGAAAGATCACAGCCTTTATAAAGTGTTCTAATTGAAATTCCAAAAGTGTTGTGATAAAGTTCAGACATCTCATCCGAAATTCCATACATACGATCAGCAGTCACAATACAATTTTTCAGATATTTCTTCAGGTAACCTCTCCTATAAAAAGGAAGGCGATTATAATTCCCATATACTTCATCTGCCACAAGCAAAACAATCTTGCATTGCGTATTCTTTGTTAAGTATTTAATAAGTGGCCACAAAATAAATGGGCTCGCAGCAAATGCAAATAATATATCCGGATTATTCTCTGAAACAAATGCTTTAAAATTACAATTCAACCACAACTTATTCATCCAAATCATCTCATGTAGTAAATAAATTAGATGATTAGACTTTTGATGAATTTTATCGATTTTTCTCTTTTCATTTTTATGTGTTTTATCCAATGATGCCTTCTGTTGTTCTAATTCCTTTGTAGAGAGTCGTCTGCCAAATATTCTTCCTTTTATCATGCCACGGACGATATCAACTGCAGAAAGATTATAATAATTTACTTCTATTTCATTGTCAGGGATCTGATTTCTGCAATAAAAATTACAAAAAGTGTCATTTTTCCATATATTTCCATCAAAAAAATTTGATACTGTATTACCAAAAGAATTTTTGTTATCCCATGCGGCTTCAGAAAAAATCAAAATATTCATTGCACCTACCCTATTTTCTATATCCATTCAAAATCAAACGATATTTTTGTGCTACAACAGTTGCATTAGTCGAAATATGATCAATAACTATAGCACCTGCGCCAATCTTTACTCTCAAAAGTTGCGCCGAAAACCATATACGTCCCAAGTGAGGCGTTATTAAAAGCATTGCATCTCTTGATATACATCAATTTCAGTTCGCAGAGTCTCCCTCTCCTTCTTAAGCACTTGATTGCAACATTTCCAATACTTGTTCTCGTCATAATGCTGTATATATCCGCGAACAAAGCGTTCACTTCTAGGGAGTTCAACTATTTTCATTTTATCATCCTAATAAACCCTTCTTTCGCTCCAGTATCTTCTCACACAGAAGTTCACTATCAAATTTCTGCTTAGCAAACTCTGATGCCCTTCTTCCCATTTCAACATAATCAAGTAATTGAATTTTATTCATTTTCTCTATCAAAGACTGAACACTTTGACATTCAATTACTAGTGCTGTAACACCGCTTTGAATTGCATCAATCGGCCCCGGAATATCACTTACTATGGCGGGTGTCCCCATTGCAGCGGCTTCAATTATCACATTACCAAATCCTTCTCTGTAGCTTGGAAGCAACAATACATCAATTGTTGCAAAATATTTCTCCACATCTGGCACTTTTCCAGTATAAATGATATTAGGATTGCTTAATGATTGACGGTATAACTCCTGATTTAAAGTTTGGGTGCCTTCAGCACTTCCTATCATCATTAATTTTGAAGTTTCCATCTGCAAAAAAGCTTCAAGAATTTCATTAACCCCTTTATCTCTAGTAATACGTCCTACAAACCCAAATATAAAATCATCATGTAACCCATAGTTGCTGCGTATTTCGTTTCGATATTCAGAACGCTTATCTACATCAAAACGTTTTAAATCAACTCCACCTGTACTGCCATTCCAAACTACAACTGCTTTGTTACGTTTAAATATTTTGTCATTTATGCCTAATTCAAGATTAGATTTGCTAACACATTCTATAGATGTAGACAATTCGCAAGATATCTTTTCAACTAATTTTAAAATTTTTTTTCCGATGCCATGTACACTCAAATAGCGTAGCCCCATAAGATGGTAATTTCTGCTCTTGATTTTTGCATATTTTGCAGCAATGGATGCGCAAAAAGTTGCATTAGAGGTAGAATATTGCACAATATCAAAATTATATTTTTTAAAAATATGATATAGTCTTTTTATTGCATTAACTGTTTTTAACAACGATATTCCTCTTGGAATATCCACCGTTATAATCCTAATTTTTTCATCTAGCAGCTCTTTTAATTCATTACCTGATGAACATATTACAGTTACATCAAATCCGTTTTCATTCAAATAATTTAATTGAGAAACAAAAAAAGCTCGAATCGTTCCAGGTACAGTCACCACATAGCAAATTTTCCTCATAATTCAGTTCCTCTCTTACTTAGCATACTCTAATTATTTATTACTTACAGTTGTTATTCTAATTATAAAATAGACTTCTTAATGCTTGATGTAGTCTATTTCCTTAACCCTTTTCTTTTCAAAAAAACTCACATAGTAGACACTACCTAGACACAAAAATAGTCCAATAGACCGCGTTACCACATATGCTACTCTTCAATATCTCATGTGTGCTGGCTTTCGCTCTTCAATACGTGGAAATTTCATATAGTCACCATATTGCTCAGTCAAATATTCATCATACCCCGAAATAATGGTAAATTTCTTATCCTCAAAAATCACCTCAAGATAGCTATCAATTATGCGCCGATCGAATCGACACCTTTGCACACATTCAAAAAGTGTATTGTAAACATTAATCATATTATTTTTTCCTGTGTTATCAATTCTCGATATCCTATCATACAATTTCTGTTTAAATTGATAGTTAAATGGTAACCCAATAAACCAAGTTCCAAAGACCAAAATCTTTTCTTTGAATGTATACTTGCTATAATCATGCTCTGTTTTTAACATGCCCTGCAATAATTGGATGAGAAAGGTTTTAATCTTTCTTTTTATTACATTATCGGGCACTTCATCAAAAACAAATAAATCGACACAGCCCATCTCCTTATCTATGTTGGGATTATCTATTCTTGTAATCCGTTTAACCCATATTTTTTGCTGAATCACTAGATCCTTTGGAAGATTAGACGATAAATCCAAAAATTTGTCATAATTAATCCTATCAAACATGATATCAACATCATCATCCCAAGGTATGAATCCTTTATGGCGAACCGCCCCCAACAATGTTCCGGCCGAAAGACTATATCTAATATCATTTTTTTTGCAAAATACATCTATCTCCGTCAATAATTCCAAGATATATTCCTGCATTCTGCCTGTTCCATACATTTCTTCATTCTTCTCTAAGTTATCTGTAAGGCTCATCGTTTTTCTTTCCTCTCCCAACATTTTACTTTTATACCTTTTGCTGATAATACAGTCCTTCTTCATTCCGTAAATATATATATTTCATCTTCAATTTTTCAGGTGCAATAAAATCCTTACTCAAATTATCCCCGACATATATCATCTTTTTAAATGGTATATCAAATGCCTTTTGCATTTTTACAAATGCCAATGGATTTGGCTTTCTATATTCAACACCACCTAATTCATCGGTCACTATCACTTTATCGACCTGTAGACCTAATGCTTTTATTTTCGCTCGCTGACCTTCAGGACGTCCATCAGTAATAATACCAACTTTCATTTGCTTTCTAATTCGTTCTATCATTTCACCCACACCTGAGTATAAATGAATCGCTGGCTGTTGGTTTCTATATATGTGTAGTGCCTCAGAGTGATCTTTTCCTTCGAGTACCTCGTCAATCGCCTTTCCTCCACGT
Source organism: Hespellia sp. (assembly GCA_028693555.1). GTDB lineage: Bacteria > Bacillota > Clostridia > Lachnospirales > Lachnospiraceae > Hespellia. The sequence goes on along the minus strand of JAQUVD010000024.1, from coordinate 30,340 downwards.
TGAAAAGAATTCCATAGTTGTTCCTCTACTTCAGTTTTTCCGAGCCATCTTGCAATACATCGATATCCACTTCGTACATATTCTTTCTCTGAATATAAGGTGTCATCCAAATCAAATATGACCGCATCAATGTCGTTTATATATTTTTCAACATCTAGTATATTGTCAATCTGAATCATTTTTTCACTTTCTTACTTTACTCGAATACTCTGATCAAAGCGGCTGAACACCGCACCGTCTTCTGCTGCACCACTTCTATAAGCTAATTTTTCGCCATTCAGTAGTCTCAAAACTGCTTCTGCACTGTCCGCTCCAGCTTTCATTGCTAATGGAGCCCCACCACCAAACCGAGGATTGATTTCAATATAGTAATCTTCTTTGGTCCACTTATCTCTTATAAGCTGAACTGTAATCTGACCGCAAGGCTTATAGTCCGCAATCAACTGCCTCGCTTCCTGTATGATTTGCTCATCCTGCACGATTTCTGTTTTCAATACCTCTCCCGCTCTGACCGCAAGACGGATTCTTGGCGTGATATACACAGGATTCCCATCAAAATCACAGAAAATATCAACAGTATACTCTGTTCCAGAAATAAAAGGCTGAATAATATAGTCTGGAACCTTTGCGGCAAAGGATCTTAATTCATCTTCTCTTTCAACCTTATATGCAAAAATACTAGAACTTCCATCTTTCGGTTTGATAAAAGCCGGATAGCCACCTCTATATTCTGTCCAATCACTCACTGGATGTGGACTTTGTAAACCAACAGAATTAAAGTAGTCAGCAGTAAGACATTTATCCCTACATACCGCCACTTTATCCCGACTGCTGATTATGACTTTTGTATCGCCAAAATCATTTTTATTCTCCGCCAACAGCATTAAATCTGTATCAATTGTGGGGATTAGCGCATCAATATGTTCCTTGATACAAATATCTTTTAGTGTTGGGATATATTCTAAATTTCTGATTTTAGGAACAATAACTACATGGTCGCAGAATGCAAGTGCTGGTGCTGACTCCGATATATCTGCACCATAGATTTCCAAACTGACTTTTACTTTATCTGCAGCTTCCTTAAAAGCCTGTATCAGTTCAACTCTTTTGCCAACACTGGTAAATAAAATCTTCATACTTATATCCTCACACTTTCATCTGTATTGTTCTTTGTTCCCACAAATTCTTCCATGGTAACCGAATTTTCTGAAGAAATTCCTTCTCGCTTTAATACCACTACTACTGTCTTGAAAACAATTTTAATATCAAGCCACAGCGATATATGATCCACATAAAAGATATCTTTCTCAAACTTTTCTTCCCATGTCAATGAGTTTCTACCATATGCCTGTGCATATCCAGTGAGCCCAGGTCTAACCTTGTGTCTGCGGCGTTGTTCTAGTGAATAGCGTGGGAGATACTCCATAAGCAATGGTCGTGGACCGCAAATTGCAAGATTTCCCTTCACTATGTTCCAAATGGAGGGAAGTTCGTCTAGAGAAGTACTTCTCAAAAATTGACCGTAAGGAACAAGACGTTTTTCATCTAGTAGTAATTTTCCCCGCGAATCCTTTGCATTGGTCATTGTTCTGAATTTAATTAAGGAAATGCTGCGTTCTTGACCTGTTTTCTCATCTATCTTTCCAGGTCTTCTTTGTATAAAGAACGGATTTCCTTTCATCACGATTGCGCCAGTAATTGTCAGAATCAAAAATAAAGGAAGCAGCACGATACAAGCTATTACAGACAAAATAAAATCTATTATTCGTTTAAAAAAAATTGCATACATACATCAATCCTCCACTCCAATCATTCAAAACATTTTCTAACAACTTGAATAATTACATCCTGCTGCTCCGCCGTCATCTTATTATCACTCGGCAAACACACCCCTCTCTGGAAGATATCCATTCCAACGTCCACCGCGTCTCCGACAATATAAGCATTCGTCCTTGCTCTTCCATTTCCGTCTTTGGTTACAAATCCATTCATACGATAAATCGGCTGCATATGCATCGGTTTCCATATCGGTCTTCCTTCTGCATTGATACTCTCAATTGCATCCAGTATCTCTGTTGGACAGCTTTTTCCAGACTCACTAATATAGAGGGAATCGCGTTCCCCTCGAACCTGCCTGCACATCGCATCACGTTGAATCATCATGCAGCTGAGCCAGAAATTAGGTTCTGATTGTTCTTCGTCATAAGGATTCATCACAATCGGCAAATCTTTTAAACCTTCTTGATATCGCTCATAAATCACTTTTTTCTGGGCAACATGTTCTTCTAAATAAGGAATCTGTCCACGAACAACACCAGCGACCACATTGCTCATACGATAGTTATATCCCAGTTCTTCATGCTGATACCACGATGCATTTTCACGTGACTGCGTTGACCATTTTCGAACTTTATTCGCATCTTTCTCGTTGTCTGTCAGGAACATCCCGCCTGCTGACCCCGTTATAATCTTATTCCCATTGAAAGAAATGCAATTATATTGACCAAAGTTTCCCGTCTGTACTCCCTTATAGGTTGCACCTAAACTTTCTGCTGCATCTTCAATAATGACTGCACCATATCTATCACACACAGCCTGAAGTTCCTCAATTTTCCCCGGCGTTCCATATAGATGTGCAATCACCACAACTTTTACTTCTGGATAAATCTCAAATGCTTTTTCCAGTGCAATCGGATCCATATTCCAAGTATCATATTCCGTATCAATAAATACTGGAATTCCACCTTCGTATACGACTGGATTTACTGTTGCATCAAAGGTCATATCTGAACAGAAAACTCTGTGTTCATTCAATGCACCTTTTCCAAGCTTTGTCGCACCGTAGAGATCCTCCCCCGCCAGCTTCATTGCCATGTGAAGTGCTGCTGTTCCGGCAGAAAGTGCCACCGCATATTTACAACCAACTTTTTGGCAAATTCCTTTTTCAGCTTCGTTGATATTCGCCCCCACTGTGGACATCCAATTCGTCTCAAACGCTTCTGTCATATATTGAAGTTCTTCTCCGTGCATCGTCGGAGATGATAACCAAACTTTTGTTTCAAATGGCTTTACATCATTCTGCCCTTTATTAAACATGAATTCTATTTCCTTCCTTCGTCTATCTACTTCTATCCCTCTATCTCAACAAAAAGACATAGCTTCGCCATTCCTCATTCCCTCGGAATGAAGCCAACGGCAAAGCTATGATCAAATTCCACACCCATGCGGTAAACCAGCTACAGTTGTGTCATTTTACTTATCAAATCATTTAAATCAATTTCAACATCTTCGGATGTATGCTCATCCTGCACAACAAGTTTCTTTTCTTCACTATTATGTAGTTCTGCTGCATCCATATCTTCGTCATAAAGCTTCTTCGCCTTCAATTCCTGCTTCTGCATCAGCGTCAGCCCGACTTTCACCGGCTTGTCCATGAATTGAAAATTCAGATAAGCATATCCATCGTTCTTGTTCACTTTGCTAATCAGATTTTCATAAGCTCGCAGCGGTCCGTGTGTAATCACAGCCTTTTTATGCGGATTTAGATAGCCATATGACATTCTTGCAGAACCCTGCTCATCGAGAATCGTTTCGAAGAACATTTTCTCCGTGTCTGTCAGTGCTGAGGTTCCTTCGTTTTTTAATTGCCGGATCAATCCCCAAGTCTTATCTTTGTTAGAAAATAGAAATTCATCGAATTGTTCCTGACTCTTTTCCGACTTGATGAAGATATAACCGGGAAACATTGGTTTCTCGGCTAGTGCCTTGCAATCCCGCCGATAATATTCCAGCATGGGAACAAATGCATGTAGACCCTCCCTGCAGAGGAAGCCACACAACTGGCTCTGTCTTTCAGACTGTGTAAAGAGGATATACCACTGTTCACTCATTTACATTTTCTCCACAATCTCTAGTCCGGCTTTTACATTTTTACCAAATGCTTGATCTGGATTCACCAAAAACACGAGTCTCTTATGGCGATCGATCTTGCAGAATAACGACTCTCTTCCAATTAATGGACCTTCTGTTACTTTGGTGACTCCACCATGAATGATGCCTTTTGACATCGGAAGATGTTTACTCCGACCGTACAGTTCCTGCATGAAGTTCTGTTCTTCTTGCGAGAACATCCGTAAGAGTTTCTTTTTTATAGGAAGTTTCTCAATCTCTTTTGTGAGTGCGCTCTCATCCTGACTGTCTAGAATGATGCACTCCGGAAATAGATTCTCAGTTTCCATATGCCATCTTCCTTCATATCTGCGCATCTTTTCATACGTAAGCAAAAAGGCATCTTGCAAAACGGTTGGATCTATTTGGTTTTTACAGATCTGCAGACAGGATTCTTCCCATCCCTTTTCACATTGAAGTGCATACCACATGAAATACCCTCCTTCCATAATTCGCAGAGTAATCTACTCTGCGAATTTTGTAGATGGCAAATTGTAGTAAAAAGGATTATAATAAAAATAAATCAGCAAAAGTTCTATGAAAACCTTTGCTGACCTGTTGAAAGTTGTAAATTCCGTAAAGAAATTGTCGAAATTTGATATTTGGTTGAAAATAAGCCGGATTACTAGTATACTATTGTAGATTATGTAAGTTATTATATAACCTTTTCGCAGAGTAGATTACTCTGCGGTTTATCTTTCCCCATTATCTTCTTTTTCACAATTCAGCACAATTCCATCATACATTTCCGTTTCCGCTCCATCGAAGAATGCACATACCGATTTAACGTGATATTCACACTGGAATGACCCAGAATTTCACTCAATGTCTTTGCATCAAATCCAGCCTCTATACACCGTGTCGCAAATGTGTGCCGAAGGGTATGATAATTGATTTCCTGTATCCCGCATTCCCTCATATATTTTTTTAATATATTCTCGAGTGTTCTTGGTTCAATATAATAATTAGGGCTGCCTGTCAATATATAAGTGTCATCCGTCATCTTGTGGAAGTGCTTCAGGCGCTGCGTAAGAAAATCCGGGATTGGAATGTCCCGGATTGACGAGCGGCTTTTCGGTTCTGTTATAATGATCTTCGTCTTATGGATGCGGTTCGGACTGATGTCCTGAATGCGCTGCATGGTGCTTCGTACCTGCAGCACTCCAATATCGAGCAGAATATTCTGCTTTTTCAGCGCACAGACCTCCCCCAGACGCAGTCCCATATACATACTCAGAAGAATTCCGGTTGCGCACAGATACTCCACATCTGATTGTTGTAAGTATGCTTTTATTTTCTGTTCGTCTTTCACACTCAGTATATTGATTTGGCTGCTTGGTACCCGTATTTTAATCAAGTCAAACCTGCACGGGATTTCTATATTATGGCGCAACGCAAATGCGCTGATATCTTTCAGCACGCTGACAATATCCTTTACCGTCTTTTCTGCAAGTGGTCTCCCATCCCGCTTTCCCGATGTCAGCTTTTGTTCAATGTACGCTTCCATGACATTTGTCGTAACAGCAGTGCACTGTATGTCACTGAACTCTTCCATAATATGATTGTTGAGGATATTATAATATTTTACGTAAGTTGCCTCCTTTACCTGCATCTTTTTGTTTTGAAGCCAGTGTTGTGCCATCTTCGTAATCGTCCGATTCTCGGCTTCATTTCTCTCTTGCTTTTCCAATAAAAAACCTCCATATTCCATATCTAATCATCCTTTCGTTTCTGATAATTATATATGAAATATGGAGGTTCTTGGATGTCTTGATGTTTCCAATTTTTTCCAGATTATTCCGCTCTCGCCAGAGCCTTCTCGAAGTCCTTTGTTCCGGCAAAGATTTCGTTCTTATAAGGATTTTTCTTATATTTCTTAGAGCGGTAAATGATGTATCCCAGTGCCAGTACATTTGCCACGAGCGCAAGTACACTGACTACGGTAATCGGTACAAAGTTATTGTTGTACTGCACACTCTTGACTGCGAAGATTCCCTGATCCTGAAACAGTGGGAATACCTGCGCGAACATACACCAGATTGCAAGTGTATTCGCACGGTTCTGAATCCAGCCGCCCTTGTTCCACAATGCATTGGCAACAGTTGGTGCGAGCAGAAGTGCTACTCCGCAGTACCATGCATGAGTTGGCAGACAGTTGTATGTATAAGCAAAGTTCCAGATATCATATGCGATGATAAATACCCATGTCATATCCGGCCAGAGCATATCCTTTTTATCTTTCGATGCGTAGATGCCCCACCATCCAGTCATACATAAGATGTTCAATATTCCGGCAATTCCGTTAAATACATTATGCCAGCCGCCGTACAGCATGACATTCTCTGATGACTTCCACCATCCGTCCACTGCAGCGAATCCGCGGATTGCTGATTCAAAATCACTGCCGACAGCAATTAAGATGTTAATGGCTACAATCGCAAATGGAAATACCTTAAACCACTCCGTCTTTCCAATCCCTTTTTTGTACTTTAATGCCATAAAGCCGATACATCCCACGGTTGCTGCATAAAGCTTCGCATAGTGGAACCAGCTCGTCATGTGTACATAGGTTGGATTGTTCAGTGCCCACTCCTGACCCATCGCTGCACATACATAGATTGCAATAAAATATACGGTCAAAATTGCCGGCAGGATTAAGAAGAAAAAAATTCCTCCCATTTTGGTGCGGCGTGCGATCTCATTTGCAAGAATCAGACCTGCAAACACGAGAATCCAGCCAAGCCATTGATAGATTGCTCCATCTCCATAAACTTGAAATAACATATCTCATTCCTCCTCTTTTGTCTGGTCATACCAGTTTCATTCCTTTGTCAAAATCTTAACGCTATTTCATTGTAAAGTCAAGCATAAAAAACGGATTGGTATGTGGTTATACCAATCCGTTTTTCTTATGGTCTGTTTGCTTTTTCTATCAAGTCAAGAACGCCCTGCAATTCCTCTACCGGCATCTTCGTATAATCCGAAAGCTCCTGCGTTGTAACACCTCTGCCCCGCTGCTCCTCCAGAAGCTTTTTCGCTTCCTGAACAAGGCTCATCTTTCCTACCACACCATTTCCTTCTTCTTCGATTTCCCCGTTTTCTACAATGAAGTCCCACATGCTTTTCTCAATGGTGTCCGAAAGCAGGCTTCTGAAGTCTATCTGGCTTTTGCTTCCAAGAAGCTCCTGCAGTTTTAAGAACAGCCCCATATTTCCTTCCTGTATGAGGTCCTCCAGTGTTGCCTTGGCGTCCCGGTGCTTCTTCGCAATCTCGAGAACTCTGCCAAGCCAGCAGTCTGCAAGAGACTTTACCACAGTCGCATCTCCGGCTGCCAGCTTGCGATAGAACTGATCCTCCTCGGCTTCTGTATAGGCAGGAAGCTCACTTAATTCATCCAGATACATCTGAAGAACCGGCGATACCTGAATTTCTTCCTCACCATTTTCCTGTGGTGAGGTATCTCCCTGCGGCGGGGTGCTCTCCTGCGGTGAAGTCTTCTCCTCTTCATGCGGCGTCGTTAAATACGTAAAGACCAATCCCTTTTGCTCTTCGTTCAAATCCATATCGGTAAAATAGCTCAGGATTTCCTCTTCCGTCATTGGCTCCGGCGCTGTCCGGATAATTTCCGCTACGCTTTCCAATGTCTCTGTAAATTTGGCTCTATCTAACATTTACTTCTCCTTTTAATACGCTTTTATAATCCTCATAATTCTTCTTCAAAAGCTCCGGTGTATGTAATTCGTACGGACATTTTGTCATACATTTTCCGCATTCCAGACAGTCTTCAATCTTGTTCATCTTCTCCTGCCAATCCTCTGTCAGCCAGTCCTCGGACGGTGCACGGCGAAGCATCAGTGACATGCGCGCACACTGGTTAATCTCAATACCGACTGGACATGGCATGCAATATCCACAGCCGCGGCAGAAATCTCCCGATAATTCTTCTTTATCGTGTGCGATGATCGCTTTGATTTCATCGTCCATCACTGGCGGTTCACTCATAAATGAAATAAACTCACCCAATTCCGATTCCTTCTGCACGCCCCAGATTGGAAGCACATGATCAAACTGTGCCTCGAAGGCATAGGCAGCTCTCGCATTGTGAATCAATCCACCGGAAAGTGCCTTCATGGCAATAAATCCCATCCCCTGTTTCTTACACAGCTCTACCAATTCGATATCCTTATCAACTGCAAGATAGCAGAACGGGAACTGGATAGTCTCATACAAACCCGACTCAATTGCTTCTTTTGCGACTGCAAGGCGATGATTCGTGATACCGATATGGCGAACCTTTCCGGCTTCTTTCGCCTCAAGCATCGCTTCATAAAGTCCGGTTCCATCTCCAGGCTTTGGCACGAACGCCGGATTGTGGAACTGATAGAGATCAATATAATCCGTTCTCAGGTTGTGAAGTGATGTTGCCAAATCCTTCTTGAAATCTTCTCCATTCTGTGCGCCTGTCTTGGTCGCGATATATACGTTCTGCCGAATTCCGTCAAATGCTTCCCCTAATTTTTCTTCACTGTCCGAATACCATCTTGCCGTATCAAAGAATGTGATTCCCGCTTCGTATGCTTTTCTTGCAAGGTGCGTTGCATCTGCTGTGGTAATCCGCTGGATTGGAAGTGCGCCAAATCCATTTTTATTTACTGTAATCCCTGTATTTCCTAAAGTAACTGTTTCCATTATTTCTCAAATCCTTTCCTCTTACGCCACAAGCTGCAGCACGTTAATCAGTAAAATCCATGCAAGTCCATAATAGGTAATAACCGCCACGAGGTCATTGACGGTTGTAATCAACGGACCTGACGCGACCGCCGGGTCAATCTTAATCTTGTGGAAAAACAGCGGAACAATTGTCCCGACCATACTGGAGATGATCATTGCAACCATCAATGCCACGCCGACGCATCCGGATACTGCAAACGCGTAGGTCAGCGGTTTTCCTTTCAAGAAATGAATATAGCATCCAATCATGCACATCGCAAATGCACCGAGCAGTAACCCGTTTGAAAAGCCAATCCGCATCTCTTTGAACACCAGAGAAGCTTTTTCTCCAGGTTTTAACGTCTCACCCATCAGGACTCGAATCGTAACAGCTAGTGACTGTGTTCCGACATTTCCAGCCATACCAAGAATTAATGACTGAAAGCTGACAATCAGAGCAAGCTGTGCTACGACCTCCTCAAACAAACCAACAACCGTCGATACCACCATTCCCAAAAATAGCAGAATGATCAGCCACGGAAGTCTCTTTTTCATACTCTCAAAGAGTGTCTCGTGCAGATCCTCCTCCGCCGTCAAACCGGCTAACTTGGCGTAATCGTCACCCATCTCATCATCCACGACTTCAATCAGGTCCTGCGCGGTGATAACACCAATCAGCTTATCAGCATCATCTAAGATAGGAATGGAATCCTCCGCATAATCCTTGATACGCTCGATACATTCATCAATGGCTTCATGTGCATGCACGTATGGATAAGAGGTACTAATCAGCGCATCCAGATCATCATATTCACGGGCGATAATCAAGTCCTTCAAATCCAGTGCCCCGTAAAATGTCCCATCGTCATCAATGACATAGAGCTTGGAAATGTTATCGTTCTCCTCTGCCTGGCTGATCAGTGACTTCATTGCCTGCTTTACAGAAAGGTTCTTCTTAATCTCAATAAAATTGGTGGACATCTCACTACCAATCTCATCTTCATCGTAGGATCGAATCAGATTGATATCCTGCGTGCTCTCATCGTCCATTAAGTCCATCAACTGCTCACGGACATCATCATCTACTTCTTCCAGTACATCTACCGCATCATCCGAGTCCATGTTCTCAAGGATGTCCGCAGCATTTTCTATCTCTAACTCGTCAATATATTTCCCGACATCCTCCAGATACGTAAAGATCTCAGAAACTGTACCCTCTCCTAAGATTCGATATAGTTTCTTTCGTTCTTCTACTGTCAGAGTCTCCAGTGCTCCCGCAATATCATTCTCATGGTATTTTTCGAGCTGCTGACGAATCTCGCTATCTGACGCATCACTCTCTATAATGTGTATTAATTCTTCCTCGTAATTTGGTTGGGTCGTGTTCTGGTTCTCCATGATGCACCTCCTCGCAGATCATTTTGCGCAATTATAATGTCTCTAATATCTCATCTGCTACATATACCCCACTCGCCGATGCATGCGACAATGAATGTGTCACGCCACTTCCATCACCGATCACATAAAGGCCTTTGTACGTTGTCTCCAGACAATTATCAAGTTCAACTTCCATATTGTAGAATTTCACTTCCACACCGTAAAGCAATGTGTCATCATTTGCAGTTCCCGGTGCAATTTTATCGAGTGCATGAAGCATTTCGATAATTCCATCTAAAATACGTTTTGGCAGTACCAGACTTAAATCCCCCGGTGTTGCATCGAGTGTCGGCACAACGGTTCCTTCCAGGATTCGCTTTTCCGTGCTTCTTCGTCCGCGTTCCAGATCCCCGAAACGCTGTACGATTACACCTCCACCGAGCATGTTGGACAGTCTGGCAATACTCTCACCATATTCATTGCTGTCTTTGAATGGTTCTGAAAAATGCTTTGCGACAAGGAGTGCAAAGTTCGTATTGTCTGTCTTTCTCGCCGGATCCTCAAAGCTGTGCCCATTTACCGTTACAATTCCATTTGTATTTTCATTTACCACGATTCCATTTGGATTCATGCAGAAGGTGCGGACTGCATCCTCGAATTTTTCTGTGCGGTACACGATTTTACTCTCATACAGCTTGTCTGTCAAATGTGAGAAAATGACTGCCGGCAGCTCTACACGCACGCCAAGATCTACACGGTTGGAACGGGTCGGAATTCCCAGATCATCACAGACCGTCTCCATCCATTTGCTTCCACTTCTGCCCACCGACACAATACACTTTTTACTATCCGCAGATTCCTTGCCATAAAAGACGCGGTAACCATCTTCGAGCGCCTCGATTTTCTCAATTGGTGTGTTGAAATAAAATGTTGCTTTGTCTTTTAATTCTGCAAATAGATTCTCGAGTACGACATAATTGATATCCGTTCCCAGATGACGAACCGATGCATCTAAGAGATTGAGCTTATTCTGCATGCAAATCTTTTTGAATTCACTTCCGGAGGTCGAATACATCTTCGTTCCCTCTCCGCCATGGGACATGTTAATCTCATCCACATATTTCATCAGGTCGAGCGCTTTTTCTTTCCCGATGTATTGATAGAGTGAACCGCCAAAGTCATTGGTAATATTGTATTTTCCATCGGAGAATGCACCGGCACCGCCAAATCCATTCATGATTGCACAGGTCGGGCATTTGATACAGGATTTCACCTTCTTCCCATCAATCGGACATTTTCTCTTCTCGAGTGAATTTCCAGCCTCGAATACTGCGATTTTCAATTCCGGTCTTTTTTTCAATAATTCGTAGGCAGAAAAAATACCACCCGGTCCTGCTCCAATTATAATCACATCATATTTCATGTTCTCTTCTCCCAACTTTCTTTCATTTTTATCATCATTTTATTTTAATTCAATATACTCCCGCATCTCCCGGTCTTCCAGTTCATCCGGATCCATGCGCTCATATTCCTGGATTGCCCTTCTTCTCGCTCTGGCGGCGCGTCTTCTCTTGATGATTCGCATGCGCCGAACGTAAAGGATTCTCAAGTATAGCGCAAGGAGACCAATGACCGCAAGCACAATTAGTAATCCCGTTACAAAGCTCTTTGGAATGTGAATCTGTGCCTTGAGTTTTCCAAAGAATGCACTGGTCTTTTGCATCCATGTCATCTCTTTGTACTTCACTGTGATTGTGTGATCGCTTTGCACATCTGAAAATGTATAATCACTTTCAGATGTTTCACTGTTCATTTTTTTGCCATCTACCATGACGGAATCAATCGTGTAATCTTTCAGCGGTTCAAATGCAATCTGGTAGCTGTCCCCGCGCAGCACGGAGCTGCTGTCGGTAATCGTTCCATTTGAAACACTTGTTGTCACGGTAAAATTGTATGGGATTGCGGTCTTGTAGAGCCGAAATGCCCGCGAGCCATCTTCCATCACAACATTGACAACCGCGACGAATACACCCGGGGAAACTTCACAGATACTCTCCGGTTCATCCGCTACGACACCCGTAAAGTTCCAGTTGATTGGATTCGATGCTACCATCGCCCGTCTTGAAATAGAATACATATGGATAAAATCTCCGATCCCCAAATTCAGGGTTAACGGAAAATTGATGATATAATCACCATTTACGCACAAATCCTGAAAATTCGAACCTTCCGACGGTTTTGCATATTCTCCCAGATCCTCCGTAATCTGAAACTCCGCATTCAGAATTTTGAAGCTGTAATTGCCCTCTACATTCGTCTGAATCACATATTGATCGGAGTCTTCCAGATAGCCAATACCCAGGATATTGTAGTCTGTGCTGATCTGCACCTTCCGCTTCAAGTCAAACGTGGAGGCATCCATAACATACACAGCGCCTTTGTTCCCATCTCCCTCATTATTGGTGTACAGACTGATCACAATCTCATCCGTCTTTGGATTGTATGCCATTCCGTTTCCATGTTCATAGCTCATGTTGGAAATGGTTTTCGCAAGCGAGTACTGCTCCACCGGATTGCCATTTTCATCTACATCGTTTTTATAAAAATAATAGACAACATCAAGATCCTGTGGTGCATCCGAAACATTTTCGATGCACACAATATAGTCCTTCGTGCAGCACATGGACTGTGCCACGCCGCCGGTTCCCTGCAGCGATTCCTCATGGATCAGCTCCCACGTGGCATTTTCAAACGCCTGATCCGATGCGATTTCCGCCTTCACGTTCTGCGTTCCTGCAATTCCCCATATTGCAATGACGCACATGAAAGCTGCAATAATTTTCCCCTTCATTTTCACTTATTCCCCTTTATAACTGCTTTTGTATTTCATTTTCCAGAACTGCATACAATCGTTCCGGATCTACCGGTTTGGAAATGTGGTCGTTCATTCCGGCAACCTTACAGTTCTCGATATCTTCTTCAAATGCATTCGCAGTCATCGCAATAATCGGAATGGTCTTTGCATCTTTCCGATTCAGGCTTCGAATCCTTCTGGTTGCCTCTACCCCATCCATCACAGGCATACGAATATCCATCAATATCGCATCATACTGATTTTCCTGCGATTCGGTGAAGATTTCCAGTCCAATCTCGCCATTCTCTGCCGCATCCACAATGGCTTCTTTCTTTTTCAGAAGCGTTATGGCAATTTCACGGTTAATCGGATGATCTTCAAACAAAAGAATCCGTTTTCCTTTTAATGACTCCGTCTTACCTTCCGGAAGACTCTTTTCAATTGTACCATGATAAATGGGAACAGTCAGTGTAAATGTGATTTTTGTACCACAGTTCACTTTACTCTCTACCCGAATGATACCGCCCATTAACTGAATCAATTGTTTTACAATCGACATTCCAAGCCCCGTTCCACTTTCTCGTTCCATGCTTACTCTTCCTTCTTGCGTAAACGGTTCGAATAAATGTGGAATAAATTCTTGTCTCATACCGATTCCATGATCCTGAATCACAAACTGTCCGGTTACTTCACAATCAGTTTCTTTTACCCTTTTATACTCGACTTCAATGCTCTGCCCCTCTTCTGAGAATTTCACTGCATTCGAAATCAAATTAAGAAAGATCTGTTCCACTCTCAGTCCATCTGCAATGACATTTTTCCATTCGTAAGTACCTGTCTCATCAATATTGGTCACAATCCGAATGTTCTTCTTGTCCGCAATCATTTTAGCATTGGAAAACATATTTTCAACAAATTCAGAGATATTGATTGGTTTTGCATGAAGTTCTAATTTGCCTGCCTCGATTTTGTTTACATCTAAGGTGTCGTTAATCAGATTCAAGAGATACTGTCCCGAATAGTCAATCTGCTTGAGCCTCCTTCTGACCTCCATCAGATCTGTTTCATCCTGCAGAATTGCAGTCATTCCCAACATTCCATTTAGTGGTGTCCGCATATCATGGCTCATGCGCGACAGAAATTCACTCTTCGCTGTACTCGCCTTTTGAAGCTGGATATTCTTTTTCTGTGTCGCCCGATAGAATATAAGCAGCATCATAATGGAAAAAATCATAGCAGCAATAAGCCCGACAATAATCACTGCCTGTATCGGATTCTGCCGCGCAAAGGATTCCATTGTATTCTTGTGCCCACTCGTCAGTATCTGGGCGTAATATGTGTAAATATCCGTAGCATCCACAGAACGCAGGTAGCGGTTTAATAGAATCACCAGCTTGGGATCATTTTCCTGTGCCACAAAAAATCCGATCCCCTGATCTGTCCCCGGCACCGGAACCGTAGTAAGATTCGCATACAATTCGTCATTATAATAATCCACACTCCGGCTGTTCGCATATCCGCAGTCTGCTTTTCCGTCCTTTACCGCACGCATACACTCTTCCAGTGTCTGATAGTAGACAAATTCCTTTGCTGTAAGCGAGTCTGCCTGATCCGAGCCATTTACCAGCGCCACCGTACGCTCCTTACTGTCCATGGCAATATTCTCAGCCTTTGCATACATGACCATATCCGTTGTCATAAAAGGTGTGGTTCCAATCAGCCCGAGTTTCGGACCGTAGCTGGCGTTTAACGGCACCCCTAGAACCAGATCGTAATTCCCGGCTTCATAAAAGTCGGCAAAATTCTGACTGTAATCGTACGCCGTATACTTCACGTCCAGTCCGGCCTTCCTTGCAAATTCATTACAGACATCGATGGACATTCCCTGAATGTTTCCTTTTTTATCCTGAAATATAAAAGGTGCTTCATTTATGGTGCAGAGCACATTCAGAGTCTGTTTCTCGCCAAGGTATTCCTGCTCCTGCTCAGAAATCTCAAGCTCTCCCGTGCTGTCTCCGAAATACTTTTCTGCCAGTTCATCCTGAAAGTATGGAAATGCTGCGCTGATCTGTGCAATTGTCTCATCGAGTTCCTCCATGAGCTCGGTATTTCCCTTCGTGCTGACAAAGTAGAATGGTCTCGGCGCAAAGGATGCAATTCGTTTTGTTCCGCTCATGTAACTGAGAGACAAACGCAGCATGGCATCTGCTTTCCCCTCCACCATCATCTGATACTGTTCATCAACACTACTACAGTCCACCAACTCATAAGTGACTCCCGACCGTTCCAGATAGTCAGTCAGCTCACTTTTACGCGTCTTTGCCTTCTCCAGCACCGCCACCCGCAGTGGAGCCTTCAGCATAAAATTAGATTCGTTCAATTCGGTGTTTTCTTCCAGTACCGAAAGTACGGTGTAGACCACGCCATAATTCTTTTCCGGATACTCGTAGATCTCTTCCAGAGCATCTGACTTCAGGGTCACACCCATCAGATCCGCATCTCCGGACTCCACCATCGCCATGGCTTCCATAATCGCATCATCGCTGCTCATATCCGGATAGGTGATATATTCCAGATTCCATCCGGTAAATTCAGCAATCTTCTGAAGATACTCATACGTATACCCGGCATAATCTCCTTTTTCCGTACTAAAAGAGATACCGTCCTGCTCCGGGAAAACGACACGAACCGTCCGTTGCTCATCTGTTTCGTCCTGTGCGAATACTGTAGTGCCGGGAATCAGGAAAAGGCAAACAAACAGAACAATGCATCCTGATAAAATCCCCATATATTTCCTTTTCTGCAGGCTGTTCTTTTCCATAGCTCTCCTTTCCGGGTGATCCGATAGATTTCTTTTTATTTTACCTTATTTTTCCCAAGAACTCAACGGAATTACAAATAATTAGCACTTAGGGAAGCTTTTACCCTAAGTGCTAATTATTTGTAGTCGTTTGTTAAGATTTTTTATCGTTTGGAACGTCTCTTCTTTACGATAATGCCTATCACTCCAGCAGCTAGGGCAAGGATAGCGATCCATAGCCCTGCTAAGGTATGATCACCAGTCTTTACTCCGGTTGTCTTGGTGTTTTGAGTTGTTGTAGTGGCAGTCTCACTCTTATCACTATTTTCTTTCGCTAAAACAGTAATGTCGACATCTATATCAGAAACTGTTTTATAGTTTTTGGTATCTTCCGGGGTATAGGTCAGCTTGAAGGTCTGTTTTCCCACATCCCCAACACTTTTTGAGGTATCTGCAAATGTAAATCCTTTTGGAAGTGTAATATCTGCGAGTGTCTGTCCATACATAGCAGTTAAGTCTGTCGGAACTGTATAAGAAGGTACTGCCTGTGATATTACAAATTCCAATGGCGCTGATTCAGCGCTGTTATAGATATCATCTTCTGCCACACTTGCGACTACTCGATATATACCTGTAGTGGACGGTGCGGATGGAATAAGAATCCAGCTGTCTTTTTCTTTTTCATACCAAGTAAAAGCCACTTGATTTGTACCGCCTTTTTCCTCTATTTCCGGGTTACTTACAGCAGTTTTATCATATACTTTATCAAGTGATTTTGTTGTAATAGTCACAACATTCTCTAATTTCTTTACCTCTGGATATACGAGTGTCACCGTGCAGGTACGTCCGTCATTACTTACACCCTGTCCCTCTTTTACTTCTATTACTGCCGGACTAATATTTTCCCGTATATACGAAGAATCCCCTGTGTTTGTTAAGTCTTTCCACGAGTATACTGTTAGCTTACTAAAATCATAACTGCCATCAAAGCAGAGATTACTATCCTCGCCAACCCCAAAAGTCACAACAAACTCCGGCTGATCTCCGACTTGCCATATCTTGTTGACCGCATCACTGTAACCACTCCAGAAACCTTCCGTAGCATTCACATAGCTTTTTACAGCCGAATCATCGAATGTAATGCCCATATATCTTGGACCGCTTTTTGGAGAATCCATTACCGCTTGTCCAACTACAGGTTCGTATGCTACATGCATATTTGCTCCGGTGGTTATATTTTGTACGATTTGTATATAAGTGCCTGCATACAAACTACGTTTTTTCAAGGTATAAGTATTGTCTGTAGTATCCCCTAAAGTAAAGGACGAACTATCAATCGTACTTTCGGAAGGAAGTTCAATTAATTTCTTTCCACGTGTAACAGATGCCACATTTAATGTGATTGGACTTTCTATCACTGCGCTTGACTTAATTATTGAATTTGAAGAAGCATTCGCAGGGCATACGATTGTATTTGTTCCGCTAGCATTAAAAACATCTGTATAAAATGTTCCTGCTAAAGTTACGTTATTGATAGAAAGATTGGTTGAAGAATTAATAGTCGTGGTCAGCGTTGCATTTTCAACCTGCACATTTCCAAAGTTACTAATTGCAGCGATTTTGTCTGTATTAACACCTTTCAAAACAAGGCTCGCAGCTTTCGCTGAACTGGGATGTCCTGAAAAGTATACCGTGTTTCCAGTAAAATTAATATTTTCAAAGGTTAGTGTATTGGAGTTTTGTATATTCCATGTTCCATAAAGCGTGCCAGCGCTGTGATTCATATTTAAATTGCAGGGCGTAGAAGCTTCACTCTTTATGGTAAGTGTTTTGTCAAGATAAGGTGCATAAGCGCCTGTATTGCTTGTATAATTACAATCAGACAGTAATACAATTGTGCCGCCGTTGCTGACGTTCTGAATGGCTTGTGCTATCGTCTTAACTGGTTTTGTTTCCAGTTCGCCAAGGTCCGTGTCATCTCCACTTGCCCCATCTACATATACTGTTTGAATTTCTTTTGGCTTTGCAGAACTATCATTTGAGTCAATTGAACCTTTCGTTCCAGTCGAGGTCAACATGACATATGGATTTTTTTTAGATAATATAACTTTAATTAAACTCATGCTGGAGGTTACTTTATAACTGGAATCTTTAGAGACAATGCCACTGCTGTTTCTCCACTCATAAGTAAATACTTTTGAAATATCAACACCTTCAATAAGATTTGTAACTGTTGGGATGACGGTGTCACCTACTGTAATGGTTTCCGGAATAGATACCACAGGTAATGCAGATGTATCCTTTACTATATTTATTTTGAGCGTACTTGGTGTACTGCCGTCCCCAGTAAGGCAGCCATAATCGGAATAGATATCTTTTGCGCTTGTAGAGGTGAATGTCCCATTATTTTCTAATTGGGAATGATTATAAATTGCCCCCCTACCAGTAACTGCCAAGGTACCATTGTTCGAAACAGTGCCATATATATGCACTTTCGTGCTATAATCATAAGCATTTATGGTGAGTGTACCGTTCTCTTGTATCTCAATATTTGCATAGAGTGGACTTGATGTATTGTATGTTAAATTCGCTCCTGCCTGAATCATAATTTTCTTATCTGACGTTATATTGGCATAAGAAGTTGTAAAGGTGCCATTTATCATAATTGTACTTATGCTTGAATCAGCGAACGCTGCTTTAAACTCAGCGTCTGTTGTAACTGTTGTTTCACTTGCACTTGCATGTGCTATTGGTTCTGTACTTAGAGCTACAGAGAGGAGCGCCTCTACATAATGTCCTTCTGCATTATAACCTTCCACATCTGTATAATCATAGGTGGTATCATCTGCGCTGAACCTTGCCGGATACTGCTCGTCTGCATTTGTGATCGTGATTGTATCGTCTTCCCAAGTCCATCCTTCCGGAAGAATAACCTCCTTTAAAGTTTGTCCAACGACTGCTGTGAGACCCTCAGGGCTAGTGATGGCAGGGGCTTTTTCGTTTTCCTGTATTGGTGATTCCTGCTGCTGTGAAGAGGCTTGTTCCTCCTGTGCATATACGTTTGTAATTGGGCTTATCACCGTGGCAACCGATAAAATAACTGCCAATAGCTTTCGCTTAAAATTCTGTTTCATTGTCTAAAATCCTCCATAAATCAGTTCATATTTAATTTATAATAATATAGTACAAGGCAGACATCGCCTTCCTTTTTTCCATTTCACCTTTATGTGCCTCCGTATAGTCCAAGCTGCCTTGCTGCCACCTGTACCTGTTGCCTGTTCTTTACTCCCAGTTTTCTGTAAATATTTCGGTTGTGATATTTAACTGTATTGTAGGTAATCCCACACCGGGCGGCAATTTCCTCCATTGCCACGCCACTGCACAGCAAGGGCAGGAGCTTTTCCTCCATTTTGGTCAGCGGCTCTGTAAGCGTCTGTGTGGGCTCCAGATATTTGGGATAAGCTAATGCAAACTCCTTGACCGCCTGCTCAAGTCTCTGCCCGTACTCTTTTGCAATTTTCAGTTCTCCCGCTTCCTTTAAAAGAGGCTGCAGGGCTGCACCGTATTCTGCCACCACCGGAACAAACTGATATTCCTCTGCTTTTTGCAATGCTTTTGTCAGGCTCTGTTTCCAGTCACCAAGGTTCATCCGGTACTGAACAATAGCACGGAGCAGTCCGTTTTCAATCTGCTGGTAATACCGGTCATACTGCTCAAAGTAGTAGGACAGTCGTTCAATCAAACTTACCGCTTCCTCTAACCGACCAAAAGCGAGGTAAGCCTTGATTTTGACCAGATAACGGTATCGTTCCAATATATAAAATTCTACATTTTCATTGGGGGCTTCATTGGTGAGCCACCGGCTTGCTGCCTCCACATTGCCTGTGAAAAGTTCTATGACTACCGATAAGGCATTGATATTAGGAAGCAGATGATGATGTCCCTCTCTTATTACCTTTTCCTTGAAATCCATGAGCAGAGAAAAAGCAAGCTGCGGCTGTTTTCGACTGATATGGATTCTCGTCATAATGCCGATGATCGCAAAACACATCTCTGCCGTTCCTTTGGTATCGGCCATGGTGTAGCCACTGTTTAACAGAGACAGAATTTCATAAGGATCCATACTGCCCTTTTCAAAAGCGCTTTCTGCTAAGGCAACATTGACTAGTCCCGCTCCAAAACTGCCCAGCACCAGCTCAACAGGTTTTTTCAGTGTCTTTGCCAGTTCCTTGTCTATTTTGCTCCACTCGCAGAAATCCTTCCCCCCATTCATCACCGATGGCATATTGCTAGTGATGGAAAACTCCGTAAGTGAAACTGAGCGCTTACTGCATAGCATCGCTACATTTTTCAGTATTTTAGAAAGTCCAACACTTCCTCTGTGGGGCAATGCGATGTCTAAGTAGGCCAGACGGCTTTTGGCCTCTTTCTTCTGATTGTTCGGGATGCCCGGCTTTTGTTCAAAGGCTTTCAGGGCTTCATACCACTGCTCACTTTCCTCGGTCTGCATCAGAAGGGAGTGGAGCATGCATAAGCCTGCCATCAGAATTGGGGAGCTTTCCGCCTGTTCTCTAGGCAGGTTCAGGTAATACTGCCGGGTTTCGTAGTAATGTCCATTGCCTGGGTGCTTCATGGAATTTTTAATCAAAAGCTCAGCTATCTTTCCCTGACTTTTACTTTTGTCATAACATGCCAAAGCCTGCCGGATATCGCCTTGCAGTTCAAAGTAAAGTCCCGCGTTGTAATAGATGTTGTCACACTGCTCTTTGGTCAGTTCGCTGTTTTGCTTCCACATCAGGTATTCCCGAAGGATGGAACGCATCTGGTAACGCCCCTGCCCGTCACTTTGCAAAAACTCACTTAATGTCATGGCTTTTTCAAGCAATAGGCTTGTATTCTCACACCCGGTTATCATCTGTGCCATGGGAAGGGTAAAGCTGTCAAATCCGGCAAGCCGCAGCATCGCCTGTTTCAATTCCTCATCCCACTGTTCGAAAAAGGCATAATCTAAGTAATGGTATAAATCAATTCTTGTTTTTTCTGCCGCTTCTGCGCCATAGGGAAGTCCTTCCCGCATACGCTGTGCCAACAGCTTTATGGTTACTGCATGCCCCACTGTGTCTTTTGCAATCTGCTCCGCTTCCTCTGGTGTGACCTCAACTTCAAAATCTGCAAGAAACTTCCTTGTCTGCTGTGGATTCCACATCAGATCCTTTTCTACGGCGAACAGGATTCTACGGCTTAACAGTTTTTCCTGTAACCACAGGGGCAGGGGACTCCTGCCAATGAGAATGAACCATATATCCGGCTGCTCTAGCAAGGTCCCAAGATAAGTTATGCTTTCTTCCTCTTTTAGAAAGGAAATATCGTCAATGACCACCACCGGTTGGTGGATGGTCTCCGGTAATGGCATGGTATCGAAGAAGCCTTCCACGCCACTTATCGTCAGATGCGGTTTTTTCCGCAGATAATGCTGTACGGCTGTGCTTTTCCCATAACCGCCTAGTGCTTTGATATAGAGAAGGCAATGTTCTTTCTCCGCCTGTTTTAGTTTTTGAAACAAAGCAGGAACCTTGATAAATTGTTCCTCCATGTACGAATCCCCTTCCTACTGTTTTTTCTATATACTTTCAAAGTGAACACTTCGTAACGAAAGCGCACTATTTTGCGTTTTTTCAAAACTTTTTTTATTGTATCATGTAACTTATGGTTTGTAACCTACCCCTAGGGTTAGTCTTTTTTATGGCAGGAGTTTCCATACTTATATTTCAAACTTGTATGTCTATCAAAAATCAAATAAAAAAAGACCATGTATCGCACTACACAATCCTAAACATATGTATAATCTCTCCCGGCTTCTTTGCAAGTCTTCCTCAAAATTCTGCATGAAAACCTGCTAAGAAAAGTCAATAGTTTTCTAGCAAGTTTTTAAAGTTTATTAAAGTTGTGTACAATAAATAGACTGTCATTATGGCAAACAAATGCGTCAGTTCATGTAATGAGTTGATATGTAACTTCATGTAATGGCGATATTGCTGACCTAGAAGTTTCAACTCTCCATATGTATCTTCCGATGCTTGAAATTCAGTCATAGTGAACCAGTGCTCAAAGCAATTATTCTGGAATCAATCTTATCCGTTTTTGCTTTTCTTAAATCTCCACTACGGTATACTTTCATAAGATATGGATTAATAACAGCTACAAAAGTATCTTTTTCCTGTAAGTACGTAAGAACTGGAAGATGATAAATACCTGTTGCTTCCATGACGACTTTTACTTCTTCATCAAATCGTAAAAGCATGGATGCAAGTTCACTTAAATCCTTTTCGATACATCAATTCCTACGCTAATCAATAACAACCTCCTGA
This sequence comes from Hespellia sp., assembly GCA_028693555.1. Classification (GTDB taxonomy): domain Bacteria; phylum Bacillota; class Clostridia; order Lachnospirales; family Lachnospiraceae; genus Hespellia. The sequence goes on along the minus strand of JAQUVD010000024.1, from coordinate 8,283 downwards.
TTTTTAGTTTTGTATAACAGCAATTGCTAAAACCACCCACACTTATTACGATCCAATTTAGTTCGTTACACGAAAGCTCCGTAGTATCAACCTGCCTAAGCGAGCATTTATAATAAAATAAGTGCAGATGTCAGAGTTAATTACTCTCTAACAACTACACTTTTATAGTACTAAAAAGAACCTCCTAAGAAGTCCCTAATTCATCATATTAATTTTTGCAATTTTATGAATTTTGTCTTAACTGCTATTTTTTTCTGAATTACTAATTCCTGCATCCATTTTAAATCATCCTGTCGATATGGATCCTTCCAGAATCGTTTTATAAATTTTGTCACCTGGCTTCTAAATGCCCAGTTCAATTCAGATTTCGTATTAATCAAATCAAAATCTTCTACCGTTTTTGATGCATCTATATTTCCAAAAAGGTATCTAAGAATCAGAATATCCGCAAAGGTAAATGGCATAATATCGTCATCGAACTGCATCAACGACATGTAAGGGCCACCCTGCTTGGTATCATCCGTAACTAAAGAATATGCACCAAGTGTCTGAGCAAGTGCTATCGCATACACTTCGCCTAAATCTCCTGCTCCATATAACATTCTGCTATCGTGAACATTCGACTCAAAGATTTTAAAAACATGGAGTTCTTTCAATTTTTCGTCTGTATACTTTACTATTTTTCCGGATTCAATATCTTCATCAACCTGATTCAGAATATCCTTCCCGTGATTCTCCAGTTCTATATCCCTTATCTGTTCATATATAAATACACCTTCATCAAAAAAGTTAAACAGAATATCCTGGAGACCGGCTTTATAAAAATGTATAATTATATTTGTATCTAAAGAGGCTCTCAATCTATCAAACCTCCAATCAAATCATCCAAGTCATCTTGTTTCTCTTCATATTCAACAAGCTTATCGCTGATATCGTCCATTGTAAGATGAAAACATTCCAGTGCCCTTTCCAAAGTTTCTTTTGGTATCGCGTTATGATTAAAGTTGTATATTACATATTCTATATACTCATATGGTATGTCAATATACTCACTTGCCTCATTTAACTTCGCATTGCCTCCCACACTACGAAGAAGATTTCCAACACGTCTCTGATTTCTTTCACTGTCCAGTCTCAGACGCTCATCCATTTTAACTTTTCCCAAATTTTCTAAACGATTCAAGGCCATATCAAAGCTAACATTGAATTCTGACATAATTCTTGCAATATCCATTGCCGATAGCCCTTGTTTACAAAAATCTGCTACTTCGAGATCCAAAAACTTTTCGACCTCATCTGCTGGCATTAATAAACATGCAGCAAAATAATTAGCCTCCTGTTCTTTTTCATCCGTGCTTCTGCCTGAGATTGTAATACTATCATCTATATAAGACTCTCCCTTGTTTATATGAAGAATCACATGTCCAATCTCATGTGCCAATGTGAAAATCTCTCTGGATAACCGGCTACTTGTATTTGTAAAGATGATGGTATCATTTTCTTTAATCAATGTAAATCCAAGATCTGCGTCCTCTCCAAGTGGATATCGAATTAGTTTATATTCTAATCTTTCACACTCTTTAAACAGATCAATTATTCCATATCTGCTGACCTTGCATTTTTCTCTGACAGAGTCTGCTTTAATGCGAATTTCTCTTCTCCTTAATTCTTGCATATGCTCCTCCTTTAGCCTTCCATATCATTTTGTAACTTAACATACATATGTTTGTTTGCATAAAAGAGATCTAGCATATCAAAAATTTTCTCAGAAGATGAATCTTTATCTCCTGCTCTATACTCTACTGCCGGAGCTTCATCAAGCACCCTTGTAATATCTGCTACCGATACTCCTAACACTCCTGCTATTTTGGTCAAGACATCAAGCGCGATATTATTGGCACCGTTTTCGATACGGGCATATTTCTGTCTGCTTACTCCGATTTTATCAGCAATCTGCGCCTGTGTATAATTTCCAGCATTGCGAAGCGCTTTAATACGTCCACCTAATAATTCATTCATGATTATCCCTCCATTTCTTTGTCCCCTTATTATAACATTAAAAAGACTAATGTCAATAGTGATGTTATGTTTTTATAACATTAGTATGTTCAAATGTTTCGTTCTTACTCCATGCCCAAATAAGATATCAACTGCCCCGCCTCTACCAGGTGTACCAATACTCTCCCCTACGTGCATGAATCGTCAAGTAACACGACTTGCACAACGCGATCAAGTTGGTAGGAACGATTTAATATCAATTCCGTACGGGTGTTTTTAATTACACCAACTTTTAGATTATCAGGAATCAGTATTCTGGTAACCCCACCAAAGAACTGATATGCATGAATATCTTTACTGTGCTTTATTCTTTCCAAAAATCTTATACCAAAAACTTGACTTGATTCTTGAGTTTTCTAATTCTATTGCTTGCGCTTTTGTTTCCAACCGTGATACCGTACTCTTTTGTACTTCTATTTCTTTTTCCAGTTGTTTTTCTCTATTTTTAAGACTTTTGTTGTCATCAAGTAACTGTTCATATAAATCTTTTAAATGATACAGTTCAGCTGCAACTCTTTCTTTTTCCTTTTTTTCATCTTCATACAACTTTGTGCTAAAGTATTTTTTAGATATAGGATCAACCAATAATTCCCCGAAAATGTATCCTTTGTTTCCCCCCTCTAACCGATTTGTTATATCCACAACCTGATTTTCTTCCTCTTCCTTACTATTAAAGTTCTCCTTAACACCCCACTTATTAACTGTAAATTCCAAACAGGCTAGACCTTTTTGTTTCATCTGGCTAATCTTTTTATCATCTACTGCATGTGTATCCTTAATCTCAATGGCAAGCTTTCCTTCCCATTTTTCAACATAAATAGACGGATTCGCTTTATTAAATCGCACAAGTAAATCCACTATTCTCTTACTTCCATCTTCCATAATAATGGTCTCCTCCTGCAATATTTCATCAGGATATATTCTTAATGCCTCACCCTTCCATCTAAGTTCCAAACATTTAATTCTTGAAATACATTCTTTGAATAATTCATGTCTATAAGATTCTTCACTTCCCTCTCCTCTACGTTCCAAATCTGCTTCCTTATAATACCGAAAATAGCTATTCTTTAAAACACCATTTTTCCCCGTCTGAAAAACCATTCTCGCCTTATTCTCTGGTTTTTTGCATATGCTAAAGATTTTTTCTTTATGCTCTTCCCAAAAATCTGGATGATTCTTTTTCATATCTAAAGCATCCCATATAGTAATTCGTTTATATACTCCATTCACCAATAAATCTGCTCTTCTTTTCAAAACAACTCATCTCCTTCTATGTATTCCATTTCCTCATAATCTTCATCATATTCACTGTCATCTTCAGCGTACTCATCATGATCATTTTCGTTGTTTGTAGTACGAAGTACCTCTATATCTGTTATCTCATTGACAATAATTTCATCCTCAAGTACCCTTCTCTCAGTATCTTCGGATGTCCAAACAACTGGTATTTCTGCTGATACTGTAATTGCTAATACAACAGAACTATTTCCAGCAGACCAATCCTCCCCAGACGTATGATTCATTGCCTCAAAGCCTGCCTCTGTCTGCAAATAAACAGTCACATATACATTTTCATCATCATATTCTTCTATGTCTATACTATCAATAGTAGTCTCTATCAGTTCATCGAATACTGGCATATCTACACAACAGTCAACATCGTCCTCCAATAGTTCTTGTATTACATCTGATTCAGCAAGTAGCTCATTTATTTTATCACAGATATCTTCTTGATAGAAAACATTATACTTTTCTTCAATCTGATCTTTAATAGATGAAATTTCAATAAATTGATCCACCTGATTATCCAAATAATTTTCACAATGTTTCCAGAAATCAGATAATGTTAAAATCAATATCTCTTGCCCAGTCTCTTCTCTAAATTCTTGAAGATATTCCGGACGTGGCTCTTTGTCTATAAACCAATCTCCCTTAGCGGTATCTGCTGTAACAAAAATAATATCTTTCTGTTCCAGTTTAGATTTCTTCTGCAACAGTTTCCATATATATAAATCATTATACTTATTTCCATTGTTCTTCTTTGAATCTTCTGCACCTGGGCACATTTCTCCTGTATCATATCTTAACTTCAATTTCTGTTTTTCCTCTTCAGTCAATATCACTTCATCTGTCCTAAGAATCTTGTCAAACAAAGCCTCTAAATCTATTTCATAAGAAGAATACTTCGATTTTTCAACAATACAATTATACTCCGCTTCTGTTACATTTTTTTGACCATGTATTTTTTCTATTTCTTCCCTGAACTGCTTTAAAAATCCTTTTTCCTCCCACCTTCCCAACGTTCCATCAATTTTATTCCAGGGAATCGGTCTCTTTTTCAAGTTATTGAAAATTCCCCTTATATACTTCTGCTCATATATAGCCTCTCTTATCGCTATTCTCTCATTTGAAAATTCTTGCACATTTATTTGTGTTTCCCACAGTTTTCCTATTGTCAAAAGATACGATAAGGCATCCTTAATATTTACTGCATATTTAGATTCCCATTCATACATTCTGCCTAAACTACATGTATCAAAAGAAACAAGTCCATTGTTCCAGATTTTATCAAACATTATTATTAAATTCTCCTCACATTTGTATTTACATATGCTATATTATACCAAAATATGGACACGTTATCTATCCAAAAATAAGACCATCATCTTTTTCAATCGTTCTATTTCATGTCCATTACAGTTTGCAAGCATTTGATTGATATGCGTTAACCTATTATTCTCATTACCATCAATTTTTTTCTCACCAAAATACAGGTAATCCGATGTTATATTTAAAGTTTCACATATATGTACTAAATGCTCAGGCATACACATTACTTTACCATTTTCTATTCTTGAAATACTGTCCACTGACAATATTAATTCTTCTGCAAGCATCTCCTGTGTCATACCTGCTTTCTTTCTAACCATTTTCAATCTCTTTCCAAATTCAACTGCATCATAATTGGTTTTAAACATAATTATTCCCATCCTTTCGTTTTGTACCCCTGTAAACGCTTAAAGACGGAAAATTACTCCTACTACTATGAAATTGTTGCAATAAAAAAAGGACGCAATGAGAAAGTCCAGTCCTTAACTGGTTTCTTTCCCATGCGTCCACGGTGAGTCCGACTTCACAGGTATCAGTCCTGCTTATTCCATTCGTCTCCAATATCATGAAGCCATACTTTAATTGTCTTTGTTATATGGCATCTGCCATATCTGATTTTAACTTTGTGATTTTTTAAATAAAGACTTTTCCTTCTACAAACCAGAGATTATTATCTTCGTAAAAAAGATAACTTTCTCTACCATCTATTACACATGCATAGAGCACTCCAACACCGCCTGCCTTAAGACTGGCTACTCTCCGCATATCTTTTATTCTTTGGACTTCATATACCTTGCCGCCTTTCCATATAAAACTTTTTGGAGTTAATATTCCTTCCTTAAAAAATTCAGCGGTAACATCCACATATACCTTCACGCATTCCAAATTACAACCTTCCTATTCTGTCAAGCCTAAATCTATTGATTTTACTAGCTTTGACGATTTTTATTTACCTCTAAAACAGAGCCGATAGTGATGAATATCGTAGTATCAAGTACTGAATAGTTGAAAAATAGGTATAACTTTAAAAGCATCCATTTCGTTTGCTATATAAAGGCTATTTTCCCTCTGATCAACTATGATGATGAACCTTCCGTGTCTAAGGGGATCGTGTCCCAACTTCCTTCGTACCATCTATTCATACACTGAGTGCCAGCCAAGCTCCTAGACGGGGTCTCGCCCCATGGTGAAAACCGATGCCAGCTACAGCTCTTGTTTTTATTTGATTGTTACTGACCAGCTTCTCCCTTGAGTAGTGCTGATTCATTCAGCGGACGCTATACTACTTTCAGTTGCGGTTGGTCTTCAGTTAGATGTAGTTCTTATTAAACTCCATCGTTTACGGGTTTCTTGTCCAGAACCCTGTCCAGCCTCCGTCCCTGTTTCTGTCAGAGGTTCGACAAGGCTCTGGAATATTTCTTATATTCTATTTCTTACGCTACATTCTCTGCTTGTTGCTTCTCTGGATATCGAATATCTTTCAACAGCTTTTGTGGATCATACTTTGTCCCTGTCTTAAGAATCGTATAAATAACTCTTAATATCTTACAAGCTATCACAATCAGTGACTGCATCTTTTTTAGTGGATTATCAGGTCTTGTCGTATAATACACATGCAGTTGTTTATATTCGTCCGCATGCGATACTGCTGACTTTGCAGCTTGAAACAGCCAATATCTCAGTCTTTTGCGTCCTCTGTGACTGATTTTAGTCTGTCCCTTGTGTTTGCCCGAACTACAGGCTACAAGCCCCATGCCACTCAGTTTCTGAATCTCTTTTACATCGTCAAACCTACTAATATCTCCCATCTCTGCAAGAATACCAGCCAGAATGTTTTCACCCACTCCATTGATTTCCAAAATGTTTTCCGCATACGGTATCTCCAGACATTTCTTATGGAGAATATCTTCTACTTCTGAGAGCTGTCCATCTAAAACTATGATCTGTTTAGCAAACCACTTGATTGCCTCCCTGCCTGCATTTGTTCCATCTGTTAATCCTACACTTCCTTGGGCATAGTTCACAATATCACTGGCTTTGTTATAACCGCGTCCTCTAAGTTTCGCTTCATGCCAGATGTTTCGGAGCCCCTCTGTTCCAAGCGTGATAATATCCGTTGGAATTGGTGCCGTTTTTAACACTTCTAAAGTGAATGGACCATCAATTTTTCCAAATGCATTCATATATTCAGGAAAGTAAATCTTCAGTTCTCGATGCAGACGATTGATGTTTCTGATTCGATCCTCTGTAAGCTGATCTCGGAACATGGAAAGCCTTCTCATATCCGCATAGATTTCTTCTGGAAGATATGGCATACCATAGTTACCATCTTTCACAAGATTTGCAATGATCTTAGGATCTTTTCTGTCATCTTTAAGTTGACTGTTATCTTCAATTTCTTTGCTCTGCTTTACAGCATATGGATTTACCTGAACTACACTGATTCCATTTGAAATCATCCATGCAGCCAACGCAAACCAGTAGTGACCTGTTGGTTCAAGACCTAACACTATCTGTTTTTTATCGTTTTCTGCTGCAAGGTTCAGCACCCATGCCTTGGCATTCGCAAATCCCTCTGCGGTATTGCTGAATCCAAAGGCACCTTTGCTCAGTTCCCTTCCTCTGACATCGATTGCTCTTATATAATGAGTTTCACTGCCTATATCGCATCCAACTATAAGCATCTCATCTGAGATGAAAGAGAGTTTGTCATTCTTAGCAAATTTACCTTGTGTTTCCAATTCTCTCCACGTTGATGCTTTGAGATTTTCTTCAATAGATTTAATCCGCTTAGCGATTTCTTCCTTTGACAGAACATTCATTTCGAATTTTACTACACTTGCTTGCTTTTTTGTCTTTCTTGTTTTACTATTCATCTTAGATACCTCTCGTGATTTAGATTTTTTACCAACTTCCCGGTCAGTAATAATCTAAATTTACTTGAGGTATTCTTTTTTTGTCAACTCCCGCTACCCTTTAAAGTATACAGGAAGCTCCTTTTTGGTTTGCTATTGCGATTATTTTGCACATGATTGATCTCTCCTTTGTTTTCTACTATTCTGCTATTTTTCCTTTACATTTGTTTTCTGTACTTCCGCATACATTCTGTAAAAACGATTCGTTCCTTTATTGGGGTATATTTCAGAAAATTCTGTCACCTCCACTTTGGTATGTCTCTGTAAAATTTTCTGAAACCATTTAATATCGTTTTTTGTTCCCATCAATCTAATTTTCAACATTAATCTTGTCCTCCAAAAAGGGCATACAGTTTTCTATTGTAATGTGCATATTCAGGATATCGAATTTGTATTGCCTGCCAAAAAAATGGGGCATAACTGCAACAAAACAATTCTTCCACTGTATACTCTCTACACTCCTTAATCTGACTTTCTGCATCATCATAATCGTCTACGCTTGGTGTGCCATTACAATATAGATTAAATGCCATTCTTACCACTCTTACACTTCCACTGGTCTGCCAACCATCGTGCAGACACTCTGGCTTTACACAGCCATTCTTAAAATCATAAATCCTATTCACGTTTTTTCTTGTATCATCGTTGATCCCCAGGCAATAGCAGAGTGCCTTGTGATATACATCCGGTGAACGTACTT
>JAQUVD010000023.1 GCA_028693555.1 Hespellia sp. | reverse complement strand
ATAGATGATATTTTAATGGATATTTTCAAAAAGAAACCGGATATCTTATGCTTTTCCTGTTATCTCTGGAATATTACTTACGTAGAGGCAATCATAATTGAGATACACAAAATTCTGCCGGAGACCATCATTTGGGTGGGCGGTCCGGAAGTGTCCTATCATGCGGAGGAATTCCTTTTGGAGCATCCGGAAGTGGCTGGAGTAATGAAAGGCGAGGGAGAAAAGATCTTTTTGGAGTTAATGAAATATTATGTTTGTGCTGAAATGTTTAATGGTAAACAAAATAGTTTGCAATGCATCTCCGGAATTTCGTACCGAAAGAGTGCTGCATCAAAAAATGACGGGCAAAATCCAATTCAGGACGTAGTACTTTTGAAAAGTACTACGTCCCCAATTGATCTGAGCGAGGTGCCTTTTGTCTATCACCACATGGAAGATTTCAAGAACAAAATCATCTATTACGAGACGAGCCGAGGCTGCCCATTCTCATGCAGCTATTGTCTTTCTTCCATTGATAAGAAGCTTCGTTTTCGAAATATCGAATTGGTAAAAAAGGAGCTGCAGTTTTTTATTGACCATGAAGTGCCACAGGTAAAGTTTGTGGACCGTACCTTCAATTGTAATCACGCGCATGCTCTCACAATTTGGAACTATATCGTTGAGCATGATAAAGGCATCACGAATTTCCATTTTGAAGTGGCAGCAGATTTATTGAATGAAGAGGAGCTGGCGCTTATGAGCACAATGCGCCCGGGATTGATTCAGCTCGAAATTGGAATTCAGTCAACGAACCGAAAGACCATCGAGGAGATTCACCGCGTGATGGATTTCGAAAAGGTTGCAGAGGTTGTGAAGCGAATCAAAAGGTCCGAGAACATTCATCAGCATTTAGATCTGATTGCGGGACTTCCATATGAAGACTATGACAGTTTCGGAAAATCATTCTGTGAGGTATATGCACTGAAGCCGGCACAGCTTCAACTGGGTTTTTTGAAGGTATTAAAGGGTTCTTATATAGAAGAAAAGCTGGAGGATTATGAACTGGTGCATCAGACCAGACCACCGTTCGAGGTACTTCAGACGAAATGGCTGTCATATGAGGATGTGATAAGACTGAAAGGTGTAGAGGACATGGTCGAGGTCTATTACAACAGCGGTCAGTTTGCACATACGATCGAAGCACTGGAGCATGCATTTGCAACCGCATTTGAAATGTATGAGAAATTGAGTGCATACTATGAAACGCAGGGATTGCATGGAATGAACCATACCCGCATTGCGAGATATGAAATTCTGCTTGCGTTTGCAAAAACATACGATGCAGAAAATGAAGAGAAATACCGCGAACTTCTGACATATGACCTCTATCTGCGTGAAAACATGAAGAACCGACCGGATTTTGCAGGAGAAAATCGGGTGACAAAAGAAGAGAGCAGACATTTCTATGAAAAAGAAAATGAAGAGCGTAAATATCTAAAAAATTACGAGCAGTTTGATAAGAATCAGCTTCGTAAAATGACACACCTGGAAAAAATAGGCGGTCAGATGATATTGTTTGATTATAGACACCGAAATCCGTTGAATTATCAGGCAAAAACCTATATCTGTTCATGAAAAAATAACGTCCCCGACTTGCAAAATTGGTGGAAAGAGTATAAACTGAAATGGATTATCAGTATACAAAGAGGTGGATAAATGAATTTATATAATAAAAACACGAGAAGAATTGTAGCAATTGTCATTATCGTCGTTATCGCAGCGATGATTGGGACAATGATCATCCCATATCTCGTATAAAAAAATAAAAGAGGGATTACAGGAGTTATGTCAAAACCAAGGATGAGTACAAGACGCAGAAGGATGCTGAAACAAAAGCGAAAGAAACAGGCCACATTTGCAGGCCTGATTTTGGCATGCATTTTTGTGGTTTTTCTCATTGTGCAATTGGTTTTATGGATCAGCATAAAGAAGAACACAACCGATACGATTTTGCAGGGTGTCTATATTGGGACCACAGATGTATCGGGCATGTCGATCAAGGAAGCGACAGCGGCAGTGGAGGCAGTGACGGCATCCTATCAGGGAGCAAATCTGACACTTCAATTAGACGAGGGCCGGATGGTGGCAGTATCTGCCCAAGATTTGGGCGTGACCGTGGCGGATGAAAAAGCTGTTGTGGAGGAAGCCTACAATTATGGAAGAAAGGGCAGTGTGTTCAAACGCTGGAGACAGACAAAGGCGTTGAAGAAGGAAAAACAGGTGATTGCCATTTCGTATATTGTCAATGATGATCAGATGACAGGCATTTTGACTGCACAGTGTGAGCCACTTTTAAAAGCGCCTGTGAATGCCTCAATGAGCAGAAGCAATGACGCGTCTGTAATCACACCGGGAGAAGCTGGTGAGGTCATTGATGCGAAAGCGACCATCAGCAATGCAAATAAAGTGTTGAAAAAGGGATGGAACGGAACGGATGCTACGATTAAGGTCAAAGTGACAGAAGAAGAACCGGATGTTACGGAAGATGATCTCAAAGATATGCAGGATCTTCTGGGATCTTATACAACCTATTATAATGCAGATGGGTCAGGACACGCTCACAATGTTGAATTGGGTGCGACGAATGTTGGCGGTCGTATCGTGGCAGCGGGGGAATCAGTGTCGGTAGAGGAAGCACTAAAGCCAACGACAGAAGAAAACGGCTACGAAAAGGCAGGCTCTTATGCAAGTGGCGCGGTAGTTGAGACTTATGGCGGCGGTATCTGCCAGGTGTCAACAACTCTTTATAATGCCGTGCTTTATGCAGAACTTGAAATCGAGGAGAGACACCCGCATTCCATGCTGGTAAATTATGTGGACCCGTCAAGGGATGCTGCCATTGCAGAGAATCAGCTTGATTTTATCTTCAAAAATAATTATAAAAATCCCATTTACATTGAAAGCGTTTTGGAAAATGGCTACCTGACCTTTAATATCTATGGGAAAGAAACCAGAGCTGCGGGAAGAACGGTCGAATTTGAAAGCGAAGTACTCCAGACAGAAGATTTAGAAGGCACAACCTATGTAACCGTGGATCAGCCGATTGGCTATTTCCTTCAGGTCAGCCCTTATCAGGGGATGGATGCACAGCTTTGGAAGGTGGTCTATCAGGATGGCGTGGAAGTCAGCAGAGATGTCATCAATACCAGCCATTATCAGGCAACCAAACTAACCTATAATGTCGGTATTCAGTCAGATAATGCAAACGCAGCAGCCATTGTGAGCAATGCAGTTGCATCACAGAACGCGGATACGATTCAAAAGGCGATTAATGAAGCTTTGAATGCGCAATAGCAAAGAGAAGCAGTGGCAAGCTTAGGAGGAGTGAATGAAAATAGAATATATTTCTCAGACGGTGCTTAGAAGGTCTTTGTTAAAACCGCTGCACACGAAGAGAGAGGAAGCACTCTTTTCACCATCCGAGGCGGAAATGTGCAGTGCGATACAATTAAATTCGAGCGGGCAGGCGGTCTTTACGACGGCATCCGTCATTGGAAATGCAAAAGAAATCGGCACCTATGCGATTGCAAAAGCGGTCAATGACCTGGCAACAAGAGGTGCAGATGCAATCGGTGTCAGTGTTCAGATTATGCTGCCGCCACATGCCTATGAGTCCCGATTGAAAGCCATGACAGAATATATGGAAGAGATGTGCAGTCAACTGAAGATCCAGATTACCTGCGCGGAAGCAGAAGTGAGTGCGGCGCTGATGAGCGCGATGGTCACGGTCACAGCAGTGGGACAGGCATCCAATGGAAAACTCTGGCAGAGCAGAGATGCACAGCCAAATCAGGATATCGTACTGACTGGCAGTGTTGGATTAGAAGGAATGCTTCGGGTGATGTCGGAGAAGGAAGAAGAATTAAAACAAAGATTTGTTGCTACATTTATCAGTCAGATTCAGTCGGCAAAATCGGAGCTGATTGCTGTAGATGCAATTCAGACAGCGAGAAGTCACGGCGTGAGTGCCATGCAGCAGATAGGCAAAGGCGGAATCTTCGCGGCACTTTGGGAAGTTGCGGAAGCTGCCGGATTAGGACTGTCTGTATCGCTGCCGGACATGACAATCAGGCAGGAAACGATTGAAGTATGCGAGTTCTATCATCTCAATCCATATCAGATGACATCGACAGGAGCAGTTCTTATGTATACGGATGATGGAAAAGCACTCATCCGAAAGCTGGAGGAGCGTGGAATCAAAGCGGCACTGATCGGAAAAACAACCGGTGCGAAGGAGCGTGTTATCACAGGCAGAGCAGAGGTTCGATATATGGATCGTCCTCAGCCGGATGAATTAAACAAAATCTGCAAATAATAAGACAGGATATATTATAAAAACAAAAAGAAGAGGATCTTCATTATGCTGAATATTGTATTACATGAGCCGGAAATACCGGCAAATACGGGGAATATTGGTCGCACATGTGTGGCAACAGGAACAAGGCTGCACCTGATTGAGCCATTGGGATTCAAACTAAATGAGAAATCATTAAAAAGAGCGGGGATGGATTACTGGAAAGATCTGGATGTGAAGACCTACATTGACTATGCAGATTTTCTTGAGAAAAACCCGGGGGCTAAAATCTATATGGCGACAACAAAGGCCGAGCATGTCTATACAGATGTTCAGTATGAAGAGGACTGCTATCTTATGTTCGGAAAAGAAAGCGCCGGAATTCCGGAAGAGATATTGGTAGAAAATAGGGAGAACTGCGTCAGGATTCCAATGATTGGTGAAATCCGTTCACTGAATCTGGGAAATTCTGTGGCAATCATGCTTTATGAAGCACTCAGACAGAATCAATTTGCGCATATGCAGACAGAGGGTCATCTACACCATTTGAAATGGGAGTAGTTGGCCCTTTTATACAGCAATTTGCACAAAAATTTTTAGATAGCCAAAAAAATATTGTATATTTTCGGATACCATCATATAATAAGGGTATTCGAAAGTGATTCGCAGAAAGGTGGTGAATGGGAATTGGTAGAAGAAACCATTCAGGCAATTAAAGAAACGGAAAAGCAGGCCGAGAATATTTTAGCAGATGCAAAAGCCAGGCAGAAGGAGATTCTGGAGAAGGCAGAGCAGGATGCGATTCATTTAAAAGAAGAATATCTGGCAGGTGTGAAGGCAAAAGCCGGGCAAGACATGGATGTGGTTCGGAGTGAGTGCAGTAGAAGGCAGTCGGAAGAACAGCAGAAGATGGATGCGGAAGTGGAACTCCTCAAGGAGATGGCCTTACGAAAAAAAGAAGAGGCAATGACGCTTGTAATGGAAGCACTCATTTAGCTTCGGATAAGGGAGGAATCAGAATATGGCAGTATTGCAGATGCAAAAGGTAAGTATCTGCGCACTCAAGAAAGAACGAAAAGCGGTTCTCGAGTATTTACAATCCATTGGTATCATGGAGATGACGCAGGATATAGAAGAGGATGCGGCATTTGAGAAGATGGACACGGTAAGTCAGAGGACCAGTTTCGAAAAGGCTGCGAATACTGCGGATCAGGCATTAGAGATCCTGCAGCATTATGTTCCGAAGAAGCAGTCGATGCTATCAAGTCTCGCCGGGAAAGAACTGGTGGAGAGTGATGATTTTGGAAAAGCAATTGAACGCAGAGAAGAAATCCACAGAGTTGCAATCAGAATCGTTAAAAGCAACAAGGAGATTGCGGAACACCAGGCAAATATCTCCAGGCTTGAGAACAGTATCGAAGGTTTGAAGCCATGGCTGTCACTTGATATCCCGATGAACTTTAAGGGAACCAGAAAGACAGCGATGTTCATAGGAACGATGCCGGGCGATCATTCATTAGAAGATCTGTACGGTATCATCGCAGAGTGTGCACCCGATCTTACGGGAGCGGACATCGAGATTATTTCCAAAGATCGAGATGCGACGTATCTCACGGTTCTTTGTCTGTCAGAGGAAGCCGGTCAGGTAGAAGAGGCGATCAGACAGCATGGCTTTGCAAGACCATCACAGGTGGTCACGCAGACGCCGGTGCAGAAAAAAGAATCCTATGAGAAACAGATAGAACAATTGAATAAGATGATAGAAGAGATTCAGCAGCGCCTGATTGCAGCAGATGCATATCGGGAGGATTTAAGACTGATTTCTGATTACTATCGAATACGTGCTGAGAAATACGAAGTGCTTGGAACTTTACCACAGACGAAGAATACATTCCTCATCACGGGATATGTCCCGAAAGAGTCCTTTCAGGATATCAGAGGAATCTTAGAGAACCGATATGGATGTGTCGTGGACGTTGCAGAGATTGCAGAAGAGGAGGAGCCGCCGGTTCTGTTAAAGAACAATCAATTCTCGGAGTCGGCAGAGCCCATCTTAGAGTCCTATGCACTTCCGAAAAAAGGGGAGATTGATCCGACAACGGTGATGTCATTCTTTTATGTGTTCTTCTTCGGACTGATGCTTTCCGATGCGGCATACGGAGCAATCATATCGATTGCGTGTTTCGTGCTGCTGAAGAAGTTCCCTCGTATGGGGGCTATGAGAAAATCCATCAAGCTGTTTTTCTGGTGTGGATTATCAACTCTGCTCTGGGGAATCATGTTTGGTGGTTATTTCGGAGATGTGATCAATGTGGTTTCGAAGACATTTTTCGGTCACGAGGTTGGAATCCGGGCAGCATGGTTCGTGCCGCTGGATGACCCGATGAGGCTCCTGATCTATTCCATGGCATTTGGTACGATTCACTTACTTGTGGGTCTTGGAATCAAAGGCTATATGGAGATCAAGGCTAAGAAGTACCTCGATGCAGTGTGTGATGTTGGAATCTGGTATGTATTCCTGATCGGATTATTATTACTGCTGATTCCGAGTGAGATTTTCGCATCCATCGCTGGCTCACAGATTGTATTTCCACCGGCAGTGAATCTGCTGGCGAAGATTATGGCAATCGGCGGAGCCCTTGGGCTGCTTCTGATGTCGGGACGTTCATCGAAGAACTTTGGACTGCGAATCGCACTTGGTGCGTATGACATTTACAATGTAACCGGATGGCTCTCAGATGTACTATCTTATTCCAGACTGCTAGCACTCGGTCTTGCAACCGGAGTTATTGCATCGGTTGTCAATCAGATGGGAAGCATGTTTGGAGATGGAATCTTAGGTGCAATCGGATTTATACTGGTATTTATCGTGGGGCATACACTGAATCTGGCAATCAATCTGCTGGGAGCTTATGTACACACGAACCGTTTACAGTATGTAGAATTTTTCGGTAAATTCTATGAAGGTGGAGGAAAAGCCTTCCACCCGTTTAAAACAAATACGAAATACGTAGATTTTAAGGAGGAGACAAATCAATGAGTGAATTAGGAATTGTTTATGCGTTATTAGGAGCAGCTTTAGCAGTATTATTAGCAGGTGCAGGATCAGCAATCGGAGTAGGGATTGCAGGACAGGCAGCAGCAGGTGTTGTAACAGAGGACCCAAGTAAATTTGCAAAGGTACTGATCATGCAGTTACTTCCAGGTACACAGGGTATCTATGGTCTGCTGGTTGGATTTCTCACGTTATCAAAGATCGGTCTCATAGGCGGAGGCGCAGCAAACTTAGATCCAAAGACAGGACTTATGATTCTGGCAGCATGTCTTCCAATCGGAATCGTGGGACTGATCTCCGGTAAATATCAGGGAATGACATCAGCAGCAGCAATCGGAATCGTAGCAAAGAAACCGGATCAGTTCGGTAAAGCAATGCTTTTCCCGGCTATGGTAGAGACCTATGCCATTCTTGCACTTTTAATTTCTATTATTGCAGTGACTGGAATTCAGGTCTAAGAATCCTTCGCAGATAACAAAGAGGATGTTCCATTGAATAGAAAATAAAGGAGAGCTTTTACATGAATGGATTAGATAAAATGAAAGATCAGATTCTAAACGAAGCGAACAGCTCTGCCACGACAATGATCGCACAGGCGAAGGAAGAAGCACAGGCAATTCTGGATCAGGCAAAAGAAGAAGCAAAGGCACAGGGCGAAAAGGTCCTGCAGAAGTCGAAAGAGGCAGTCGCTCATCAGAAAGAGCGCTCACAATCCTCTATGGAGCTTCTTAGAAAGCAGACGATTCTTGCAGCAAAGCAGGAAGTGATTGCAGAAGTGCTCGAGGCTGCTTATCAGGAAATGTTCGGTCAGGATACCGGGAGCTATTTTGCGATGTTAGAGAAGATGATTACAAAATATGCGCTTGGTGAAGTGGGCAGGATTGCATTCTCTTCGGAAGACCAAAAGCGTATGCCGGCCGGTTTTGAAGAGAAGATTCAGGTGGCGGCAAAGGCAAAGGGCGGAAGCTTAGAATTAGAAAAAGAAGGACGTAATATTGAGGGCGGATTTATCCTGATCTACGGTGGAATTGAGGAAAACTGCACACTTCGTGCAATGTTCCACTCTGCTAAGGATGATCTTGCGGATCAGGTTCATAAATTATTATTTGCGTAAGGAAAGGAATCGATATCATGACAGATACAAATTATACTTACGCGGTTGCACGTATCCGGGCATTGGAGGTCACGCTGTTTTCCAACGCGACGATTGATCAGCTGATGGCCTGCAGGACTTATGAAGAATGCCTGCAGTTTATCGCAGATAAAGGCTGGGGAGATTCGGATACGGGACTGAATGCAGAGGCTATGCTCACCAGGGAAGAAGAGAAGATCTGGGAAGTGATGCGTGAGATGCGGGTGGATATGTCTGTGTTTGATGTATTATCTTATCCGAATCAGTTCCATAACCTGAAGGCAGCAATCAAGGAAGTGTGCACAGAGACAGTAAATCCGGGAATCTTTTATGATGACTGTGAGATTGGGGGAGAAGAGATGCTTGAGATTATCCGGAACAAGGATTTTATCAGGCTTCCGGACAATATGCAGGCAGCAGCCAAAGAAGCATATGATACACTTCTTCACACGAGAGATGGACAACTGTGTGACGTAATTATCGACCGGGCGACAATGGAAGCAGTCTATGAAGCGGGCAGACAGGCGAAGGATGACATCATGAAGAACTACGCCGAGGACACCGTTGCGATTGCAGATATCAAGATTGCTGTCAGGTCAGCAAAGACCGCAAAATCAATCGAATTTATGAGACGCGCAATGGCGCAGTGCGCCAGCTTAAGCGTCGATCAATTGAGCAAAGCGGCACTTGCCGGAGAAGCTGCAATTGCAGAATACCTTTTGGGAACAGCGTATGCCGGCGGCGCAGAGGCACTGAAGGAATCGCCATCCGCATTTGAACGGTGGTGTGATAACCGCGTGATTCAGACGATACAGCCTCAGAAATATAAAGCATTTACAATTGGTCCGCTTGTGGCCTATGTACTTGCAAGACAGAACGAGATTAAGACGGTTCGCATTATTTTATCCGGCAAACAGAACGGATTTCCTGATGATGCGATTCGGGAAAGGGTAAGGGAAATGTATGTATAAGATTGCAGTGATGGGCGATTACGACAGTATTTATGGTTTCGCGACATTAGGTCTTAGTATCGTTCCTGTTACCGATCCGGAGGAAGCGAAAGAAAAACTGCATCAGCTCGCGAGTGGAAAATATGGAATCATCTATATGACAGAAGCACTTGCAGCAGAGCTGCGGCACGAGATAGAGCGATATAAGCAGCAGGTCACACCGGCGATTATTCTAATACCGGGTGTAAGCGGAAACACCGGCGAGGCAGTTGAAAATGTCAAAAAGACAGTAGAACAGGCCGTCGGAGCCGATATATTATTCGCACAGAGCACTTAGCGAGGTCCTTACGAGCTTAGTGAATCGAACTTCATTATAAAAAAGGTGGAGTACAGGAAGAAAGGTGATTGGTCATAATGAGTATGAGTAAAGGTACAATCAAAAAAGTGGCAGGACCTCTTGTTATCGCAGAGGGAATGCGAGATGCAAATATGTTCGACGTGGTTCGTGTCAGCAATCAGAGACTGATTGGTGAGATCATTGAAATACATGGAGATCAGGCATCCGTTCAGGTATACGAGGAGACTTCGGGTCTCGGACCCGGGGAACCGGTCGAGTCTATGGGCGTTCCGATGTCGGTAGAGCTTGGACCTGGTCTGATTACCAGTATCTATGACGGAATCCAGAGACCTTTGGATGATATCATGAAAGTAAGTGGCAACAGTCTGAAGAGAGGTGTGGAAGTTCCTTCTCTCAAGCGCGACCGTAAATGGCAGTTTGTTCCCGTAGCAGCAGTTGGCGACGAAGTAGAGGCCGGCGATGTCATCGGAACCGTTCAGGAGACCATTGTAGTCGAGCAGAAGATTATGGTTCCTTATGGAATCAAAGGGACAGTCAAAGAAATCAAATCGGGTGAGTTCACAGTAGAAGAGGTCGTTGCAGTCATTGCGACAGCAGAGGGCGACAAAGAACTTACCATGATGCAGAGATGGCCGGTTCGTCGTGGACGTCCTTATGTAAAGAAGCTCCCGCCGGAGATGCCGCTTGTGACAGGACAGCGCGTCATTGACACATTTTTCCCAATCGCCAAGGGCGGTGTTGCAGCCGTTCCGGGACCGTTCGGAAGTGGTAAGACTGTTATCCAGCATCAGCTTGCGAAGTGGGCAGAGGCGGACATCGTAGTCTATATCGGCTGTGGTGAGCGTGGAAATGAGATGACAGACGTATTAAACGAATTCCCTGAATTGAAGGATCCAAAGACAGGACAGTCTCTGATGCAGAGAACCGTTCTGATTGCGAACACATCGGATATGCCGGTTGCGGCCCGTGAGGCGTCGATCTATACCGGAATTACGATTGCGGAATATTTCCGCGATATGGGATATTCCGTAGCACTGATGGCAGATTCAACATCACGATGGGCAGAGGCACTTCGTGAGATGTCAGGACGTCTCGAAGAGATGCCGGGTGAGGAAGGTTACCCTGCATACCTTGGAAGCCGTCTGGCACAGTTCTATGAGAGAGCCGGACATGTGGTTTCACTTGGTAAGGAAGGAAGAACGGGTGCGCTTTCGGTAATCGGAGCAGTATCTCCTCCGGGAGGTGACATTTCCGAGCCGGTATCACAGGCAACCCTTCGAATTGTCAAGGTGTTCTGGGGACTTGATTCCGCACTTGCATATAAGAGACATTTCCCGGCAATCAACTGGCTCAACAGTTATTCTTTATATCTTGATAACATGGAAGACTGGTTTAACAAAAAAGTTGCAGAGGACTGGATGAAGTATCGTCAGAAGATGATGACACTTCTTCAGGAGGAAGCGGAGCTCGAAGAGATCGTAAAGATGGTAGGTATGGATGCATTGTCAGCCAGCGACCGCCTGAAGATGGAAGCGGCAAGATCAATTCGTGAGGACTTCTTACATCAGAATTCCTTCCATGAGATTGACACGTATACATCGCTTCAAAAACAGTATCTGATGATGAAGCTTGTTATGGGATTTTATGACAAATCCGCAGAAGCACTTAAACAGGGCGCGTCAATGAACGGATTGCTGCAGATGCCGGTGCGTGAGCGAATCGGACGTTTTAAGTATACACTGGAGGATCAGATCGAGGAAGAATATAAGAAGATTGCGGATGAACTGGCCGTGCAGATTGCAGGCACAATTGGAAAGGAGGACTTCTAAATGCCAAAAGAATATAGAACCATACAGGAAGTTGCCGGACCACTGATGCTGGTACACGGTGTGGAAAATGTAAAATACGATGAGCTGGGTGAGATTGAGCTTGCGAGCGGAGAAATCCGTCGTTGTAAAGTCCTCGAGATCAACGGTGATGATGCGCTGGTGCAGTTATTTGAGAGCGCGACCGGTATCAACTTATCAAACAGTAAGGTAAGATTCTTAGGAAGAAGCATGGAGCTTGGCGTGTCGGAGGATATGCTTGGCCGTGTCTTTGACGGACTTGGTCGTCCAACGGATGGCGGACCGGAGATTCTCCCGGACGAGAGAAAAGATATCAACGGTCTTCCGATGAATCCGGCAGCAAGAAGCTACCCGGAAGAGTTTATCCAGACAGGTGTATCTGCCATTGACGGGCTGAACACACTGGTGCGTGGACAGAAGCTTCCAATCTTCTCTGCATCCGGACTTCCACATGCAAATCTTGCAGCGCAGATTGCAAAGCAGGCAAAGGTACGTGGAACAGATGAGAACTTCGCCGTTGTATTTGCTGCAATGGGAATCACATTTGAAGAGTCAAACTTCTTCGTAGAGAGCTTTAAAGAGACAGGTGCGATCGACAGAACCGTACTGTTCGTCAACCTCGCAAATGATCCGGCAATCGAGCGTATTGCGACACCTCGTATGGCACTGACTGCAGCGGAGTATCTTGCATTTGAAAAAGACATGCATGTGCTTGTCATTATGACCGATATCACGAACTATGCAGACGCACTTCGTGAGGTATCCGCAGCCCGTAAAGAAGTTCCCGGCCGTCGCGGATATCCGGGCTATATGTACACGGACCTTGCTTCTCTGTATGAGAGAGCGGGACGACAAAACGGCAAGAAGGGCAGTATCACGATGATTCCAATCCTGACGATGCCGGAAGATGATAAGACGCATCCGATCCCTGACTTGACCGGATACATTACAGAGGGACAGATTATCTTAAGCCGTGACCTTTACCGTAAGGGCGTGCAGCCGCCGGTGGATGTACTTCCATCGCTTTCCCGTCTGAAGGATAAAGGAATCGGTGAGGGAAAGACAAGAGCAGATCACTCCAATACCATGAACCAGTTATTTGCAGCGTATGCAAGGGGAAAAGATGCAAAAGAGCTGATGGTGATCTTAGGTGAAGCTGCGTTAACTGAGATTGACCTGATGTATGCGAAATTTGCAGATGCATTTGAAGAGCAGTATGTATCACAGGGATACAACACCGACCGTTCGATTGAAGAGACACTGGAGATCGGATGGAAACTGCTTTCGATGCTTCCAAGAACCGAGCTCAAACGTATCGATGACAAGTTCCTGGATCTGTACTACGGCAAATAGGAGGTGGCGATATGGCAGCTACGGTGGTAAATCCAACCCGTATGGAGTTGACTCGTTTAAAGAAAAAACGACTCACAGCAATCAGAGGTCATAAATTACTGAAGGATAAACGGGACGAACTCATGCGTCAGTACCTTGACCTTGTCCGTGAGAACATGGAGCTTCGCAAAACAGTGGAAGCAGGGATCTTATCTGCGAATAAGAACTTCGTCATTGCAAAAGCGGGGATGTCAGAGGCAGCATTAAACACAGCGCTCATGGCACCGAAGCAGGAAGTGAATCTAAGTGTTGGAGAGAAGAACGTTATGAGTGTTGACATTCCGACATTTGACTATCAGACAAGAACCGCAGATGAGAATGACATCTATTCTTATGGATTTGCATTTACATCCAGTGATTTGGATGGTGCAGTGAAATCGCTTGCGGATATCCTGCCACAGATGCTGAAACTTGCAGAGACGGAAAAAGCCTGCCAGTTGATGGCTTCCGAGATCGAGAAGACGAGACGTAGGGTAAATGCGCTGGAGCATGTAATTATTCCGGACGCAGAGACAAACATCAAATACATTACGATGAAGCTTGGAGAGAATGAGAGAAGCTCCCAAGTGAGATTGATGAAAGTAAAGGATATGATGCTCGAGAAAGAGCACCATTATTCGGAGAAACAATTTCAATAGGAAATGGTTTAGTTGAGGGCGTAGTACTTTGCAAAAGTACTACGCCCTCAACTGCGTTATGCCCGTATCGAAAGAAAGTCTTTTTGTCATAAAGTCATATGGCGTTTCAGCCAATTTCCAAAACATAAACAAGCTGTGGAAACTCAAGAAGAACAATAATTGATTTTGTATATGGAATAAGGTATGATAAAAACATATGAGCAGGAAAGAAGGGGATTTCTATGACAAATCATATCAACATACCGGATGAGCCGTACAGACTTCTATTTCATGGTAGTAATCAGAAGGTGAACGATGTGAAACTATTAGAGAGCGGATTTACAAAAGATTTTGGATACGGATTTTATCTAACAGAGATTGCGACACAGGCTGAAAAATGGGCGAGGACAAAAGCGAGAAGAAAGGGAAGTCCCATGTTAAATGTGTACTATTTTTACGAGAAAGCATATCATGAGTTGAAGATTCTTAGATTTCCTGAAATGACAGAAGAGTGGCTGGATTTTATAGTGGCATGCCGAAATGGAAAAAAACATGATTATGATATCGTAGAAGGACCTATGGCGAATGATGAGATTTATAATTATATTACAGAATATTTGAATGGAACCATATCTAGGGCAGATTTTTGGACGCTGATTAAATTTCGGTATCCGACGCACCAATTGGTGCTATGTACAAAGAAGGCGATGGAGTATATAAGATTTAAGGAAAGCAGGGCGGTCAATGGATAAAAAGCGTTCAGCATTTTTTGATGGAATAAAGTATGATGATTTGATTTTTGTTTGTAGCACAATTGTAGGAATGGCAAGAAAAGTGAAACAGACGGAAACCTATGTTATAAATAAAATGGATAAAAAAGGAATTCAATTAGAATTGGATACGGCAAGTGTAAATCATTGTGGCGATCCAGATGTCTATTATACAGAGTTAATCAATGATTACGAATTGGAAGTTGGGTCTTACGATGTAACAGAAAGTCTTGACGAACAGACCAAGCTGCCAGACGAACGATATATGGGATCAATTTATGCGAGACTAATTGTAGATGTATATGAGGTAAGAAATGGAAAAATTCTGGATATTATGATGGAGGTATTCCGTTCGGAATTTCCTTTGTGTGTAAATGACTATCAGATGGCTTGGTATTTTACGCAAAGCAATATAATAGTGCAGGAATATTTGAAAGGTGAGTTTAGCGAATAGATGAAGACAAGAATCAATATCCCCAGAGTACCGACAGAACCAGTAACAATCGAAGACATAAAGCAGTGGCAGGAAAATGCAGAAGAGGATGCGATGCTCACGGGATTTCTTGTGGCAGGTGAAGAGGTGTCGGAGGAAAGCTTTTACAAATTAGATGCTTCGGCAGGGAGATTGGAACGGTGCCGCTTTTTAGACTGTGATTTTGAAAAATCATCATTTGTAGATGTGATCTTTGAAAACTGTGATTTCTCAAACAGCCGATTTGGCAGCGCGTATTTCGGAAGGTGTGAATTCCATCATTGTAAATGTCTGGGAACGGATTTCCACGAAGCGGTGTTCAAGCATGTCCGTCTGGTGGAGTGCCAGATGCGGTATGCAAACCTGAGCGGCACGCTGTTCGAAAATGTGCATATGCAGCAGTGTGATTTTACCGAGGCAGCCTTGCGAGTTGTGAAGTATAAGCGATGGGATGCAGAAGGCAGCAAGTTCTACGGGACGAATTTCTTCCAGACGATTTTGGCTGGATTTGATTTTTCGGAGAACGAGATGGGGAATATCATTGTTTCTGACGATATGAAAGAATTGCGTGGTTGTAAGATTTCGCCAGTGCAGGCCATGGAAGTGGCAAAGCTGCTGGAGATTGATGTGGTGTAGAACATACAATGTGTTGAGATGAGGAGAAGAAATGAATTTTATATATGTAGGGTTAGGCGGCGCCGTTGGTGCAATGCTTCGTTATGGGATCAGTCAGATTCCATGGAAAGGGGCATTTCCGGTATTGACACTGATCACAAATCTAATTGGCGCATTTTTTATTGGAGTCATTGCCGGGGCGGCAGAGAAAAAAGGATTTTCGGCATCGACCGTCTTGTTTCTAAA
Organism: Hespellia sp.; assembly: GCA_028693555.1. Taxonomy (GTDB): domain Bacteria; phylum Bacillota; class Clostridia; order Lachnospirales; family Lachnospiraceae; genus Hespellia. The sequence goes on along the minus strand of JAQUVD010000023.1, from coordinate 44,069 downwards.
AACCGGATTGTGTGGTGGGTTTACCACCTTTTCCACATTTTCACTGGAGTCGGTCACCTTACTGGAGCAGGGACGCATTGGCGTGGCGGGTGGCTATATGATTGCGAGTGTGGTGTTGTGTCTGGTTGGCGTTGCCAGCGGCTTAAGGCTGGGGTTGGGGACGTAGTGTTTTTCAAAAACACTACGTCCCTAACTGCATTTCACCCGTCAGAAAATTGAAGCTTGCCCGTCAGAAAATGCATATGTCATGTCTACTGTCTTGTCAGATGTAAATACTTGTGCTATAATAGCCCATTGTAACACCGATTAAGAAATAGAAAGACCATGTAGGATGATGCATGGCGGGAGGCAATAGATGACATTAGCGGAAGAGATTACGAAATTAAAACAAGAAAAGAATGCGGTGATTCTGGCTCATTATTATGTTCCAGGTGATGTACAGGAAATCGCAGATTATGTAGGGGATTCTTTTTATCTCAGCAAGGTTGCTACAAAACTGGAAAATCAAACCATCATTTTTGCGGGGGTGGAATTCATGGGGGAGAGTGCGAAGATTCTGAACCCTGAGAAACGAGTATTCATGCCGGATGCAACAGCAGATTGTCCCATGGCACATATGATTGAAATAAAAGACATTGAAAAAGTAAGAGCGGAATATCCGGATGTTGCAGTGGTATGTTATATTAACTCGACAGCAGAGACGAAGACTTATTCTGATGTGTGTGTCACGTCTTCGAATGCAGTTAAAATTGTGAAGAAGCTTCCCAATAAAAATATTTTCTTTATTCCAGATCAGCATCTGGGCAGTTATGTGGCGGAGCAGGTGCCGGAGAAAAATGTGATTCTCAATCCGGGATACTGCCCAAGACATCACGCAATTACGGTGGATGCTGTGAGGGCGGCAAAGAACGAGCATCCACAGGCAAAACTTTTAGCGCATCCGGAGTGCCCAAAAGAAGTGCTGGAGGAAGCGGATTACATAGGAAGCACGTCCGGCATTATCGACTATGCAACCATGCACGACGATCAGGAGTATATCATTGGAACCGTAAAAGGTGTGTTCCATGAGCTTCAAAAGAAGAATCCGAACAAGAGATTCTACACGATTTCCGGCGGACAGGTCTGTCTGAATATGGAGAAGGTGACCCTTGAAAAGGTGAAAATGTGTCTGGAAACGGAATGCAATGAAGTATTTGTATCAGAAGAGGTTCGAAGAAAGGCAATGGCACCACTTACAAGGATGCTTGAGATGGCGAAGTAGTTATGAAAAAAACGGATGTAGTAATTGTTGGAAGTGGCTGTTCGGGCTTATACTGCGCGCTTCAGCTTCCAAGAGACAAACAGATTTTGATGATTACCAAATCACAGGCAGAAAACAGCGATTCATTTCTTGCACAGGGTGGCATGTGTATGCTGAAGAACGAGGAAGATTATGAGAGTTATTTTGAAGATACACTTCGTGCGGGACATTATGAGAACGACAAAAAATCCGTGGAAATTATGATTCGTTCCTCACAGGATGTAGTGTCTGATTTGGAATCATATGGTGCCTGCTTTCAGAAGGATGCACAGGGGAATCTGATGTTTACGAGAGAAGGAGCCCACTCACAAAAAAGAATTCTATTTCATGAGGATGTGACGGGGAAAGAGATTACAAGCAAACTGCTGGAACAGGTTCGAAAACTTCCGAATGTAACGATTGTTGAGAATACAAGGATGCTTGATATCATCCGTCATGATGGTCAGTGCTGTGGGATTATTGCAGAGAAAAGCGATCATTCAATCGAAGAGATTATCGCAGAGGTAACGGTTATGGCAACGGGAGGAATCGGCGGATTATATCAGCATTCCACGAATTTCAGGCATCTGACTGGAGATGCGCTGGCAATTGCACTCCGGCATAAAGTGGAACTGGAAAATATCAATTACATTCAAATCCATCCGACGACCTTATATGCAGACGAAACACGCAGCTTTCTCATTTCCGAATCTGTAAGAGGAGAAGGTGCGAAGCTGTATGATAAACACATGAATCGTTTTGTGGATGAACTTCTGCCAAGAGATGTGTTAACAGAAGCCATTTTGAAGCAGATGGAAAAAGACGGAACGGATTACGTGTGGGAAGATCTACGGACCATTCCGGAAAAGGAATTGCAGGAGCATTTTCCAAATATTGTAGAACATTGTAGAAAAATGGGGTATGATGTAACCAAAGAATGTATTCCGGTGGTTCCGGCGCAGCACTATTTTATGGGTGGTGTAAAGGTGGACTACAACAGCCGGACATCTCTGGAGCGTCTGTATGCAGTGGGAGAGACCGCCTGTAATGGTGTTCATGGGCGAAATCGTTTAGCTAGTAATTCCTTGCTGGAAAGTCTTGTGTTTGCGAAACGTGCGGCGAAGGCGATTGGAAGCAGTTATTTTTGCGGAAACGAAACGATTACCGAAGCAGCAGGAACCGTGAATTTGCAGGATTACAGAGATGTGGAAGCACTGGAAAAATCATATCAAAAACAGGTAAAAGACGAGATAGAGCGAGTAAATAAAAGAAAGGAAATAGGATAAATGTTTGATCAGGCAACAATGAAATTAAATGTAGAACCGCTTATATTAAGTGCATTGAAGGAGGATATTACCAGCGAGGATGTGTCCACGAACAGTGTGATGCCATATGCACAGAACGGAGAAGTAGAGTTGATTTGTAAGGAGGATGGAATTATCTGTGGACTGCAGGTATTTGAAAAAACATTTACACTTTTAGACGGGAAAATGTGTGCCGAATTCTATGTTACGGATGGAGATCACGTATCCAATGGACAAAAAGTCGGAAAAATCACAGGTGATATCCGGGTACTTTTAAGCGGAGAGCGCACAGCACTGAATTATCTGCAGCGTATGAGCGGAATCGCAACGTATACACATTTTGTTGCACAGCTCCTGAAGGGAAGCAAAACGAAGCTTTTAGATACAAGAAAAACAAGTCCGAACAATCGTATTTTCGAAAAATATGCAGTGCGCATTGGAGGCGGAAATAATCACCGCTATAATCTGACTGACGGCGTGATGCTCAAAGATAATCACATCGGAGCGGCAGGCGGAGTAAAAAAAGCGGTGGAAATGGCAAAAGCATATGCGCCATTCGTGCGTAAGGTGGAAGTGGAAGTGGAGACACTGGAAATGGTAAAAGAGGCGGTAGAAGCCGGCGCGGATATCATCATGCTTGATAATATGACACATGAAGAAATGCAGACGGCAATGCAGATTATCGACGGAAAAGCCGAAGTCGAGGTATCCGGAAATGTCACAAAAGAAAATATTGCAAGACTGACAGATCTTGGTGTCGACTATATTTCCAGCGGTGCATTGACACATTCGGCACCGATTCTTGATCTGTCATTGAAAAATCTCCATGCAATATAGACGAGATGGAAGAGGAAGATAATATGAGTGGAGAAGAGAGAAGAAATCGAATCATACAAATTCTGGAAACAAGCCAAAAACCTGTTCCCGGTGCAGAGCTGTCCCAGACCCTAATGGTGAGCAGACAGGTTATTGTACAGGATATTGCGATTATCCGTGCAAATGGATACGAAATCATGGCAACGAACCGCGGCTATGTGCTGCATGCAAACGGAGAGATTCAGCGCGTCTTTAAGGTTAACCATACAGATGAACAAATCGAACAGGAGCTGCAAGACATTGTGGATCTTGGCGGAAAAGTAAAGGATGTATTTGTGTATCATAAGGTATATGGAATTGTCCGTGCGGAAATGAATTTAAAATCAAGGCGTGATGTCAAGAGATACATGGAGCAATTTTATGATGGAAAGTCATCGCCGTTAAAAAATGTTACGGCAGGCTTCCATTACCACACGGTCATTGCAGATAGTGTAGAGACGTTGGACGAGATACAGGAGAAGCTGCAGGAAGATGCCTTTCTGGCGAGACTGCAGGACTATGAGCCTGTAAATTTCTGGGTGTAAAATTCATGATGAATAAAAAGGGGCATACCAATTTCGATATGCCCCTCGTTTGTTAACAACTATAAATTTAAATATGTTCTCCATTGCGGTATTTCGTCAATACATGCTGGATTCTCTCATTTGGATTCAGCAGATCACTGATGGAACCATCATGATTTAAGGTATCAATTAAAAGTGCAATATATTTGCTCATATCACAATTCAGGTAGTAAGGCTTGCTGAGTAATTCAGGCGTCTGATAAATCAGATTGGTAGTCAGGATTCCGGAAATCAATCCTTCTTCATAAGCTTTATCAAAAATGTCTAATCCATTTGTAAAGAGACCAAATGTAGCGGCAGCATATACACGCTTTGCCTTTCTTCTCTTTAATTCGCGGGCAACATCCAGAATACTTTCTCCCGAAGAAATCATATCATCAATGATGATTACGTCTTTTCCTTCCACGGAAGAGCCAAGGAATTCGTGCGCGACAATTGGGTTGCGTCCGTCTACGATACGGGCGTAGTCACGGCGTTTGTAGAACATACCCATATCAAGACCAAGCACATTGGCAAGGTAGATTGCACGGTGCGTTCCACCTTCGTCTGGGCTGATGACCATCATGTGTTCGGTATCAATCTTCAAATCATCGACATGTTTGAGCAGACTTTTTACAAACTGGTAAGTAGAAGGAACTGTCTCAAATCCACTCAGCGGAATTGCGTTCTGGACACGTGGATCATGCGCGTCAAATGTAAGGATGTTATCCACTCCCATTTTCACTAATTCCTGCAGTGCAAGTGCACAGTCGAGCGATTCACGTCCGCTTCTCTTGTGCTGACGGCTCTCGTAAAGAAATGGCATAATCACATTGATACGCCTGCCCTTGCCACCAACAGCGGCGATGATACGCTTCAGGTTCTGGAAGTGGTCATCTGGAGACATATGGTTGACATTTCCAGTCAGAGAATAAGTTACATTATAGTTACATACGTCTACCATCAGGTAGAGATCCCTGCCTCGTACAGATTCTTTGATAATACCTTTAGCCTCACCGGAACCGAATCGAGGTACCTGAGATTCGATGATAAAGTTATCCCTCTCATAGCCGGAGAATGCGATGTCATCTTTATGCTCAATGGCACTTTCTTTTCTCCATTTCACAAGATAGTTATTGACCTTTTCCCCCATCTCCTGACAGCCGTCGATTGGAATCAGTCCAAGTGCTCCTACCGGAATATTTTCTAAGCTTCGTTCTGAACGATGTAACATTATTGTTCCTCCCTGGAATTTCGTAATTTTTTCGTGATACGAACATCATCTCCGATTAGCTTTAGCATCGTATAACTGCTGGTAATACGTGAAAATGTACGTTCGCTGTATGTATCAACCAATGTGTCCAGCGATAAATTCGTGGAAATAATGGTAGATTTCTGTTTTAATAATCTCTCATTGACACAAGAGAATAACTCGGATGTGACAAAGGCATTCGTAAGCTCGGTGCCAAGGTCATCAATAATCAGTAAGTCGCAGTCGTAAATGTAGTCATACATATAGACTGCATCGACATCTTTTTCGAATTTGCTCTTTGCCATTACCTGAAACAGCTCGGAGGCAGAAAAATAAATCACAGTGTAAGCCTGATCCATAAGTTCTTTTGCAATGCAGTGGGAGAGAAAAGTCTTTCCCACACCAGTATCCCCATATAAAAAAATATTATGGAATTCCTGATCAAATGTCGTTACAAATTTCTTACAGGCAGCAAGTGCATCTGTCATAACAGACAGGGATGAACGATTGCTTTTTGGGTCAATGTGATTGTTAGAATAATACGAAAGAGAAAATGTATCAAAATTCTCCTTTTGCAGTATACTACTTAAATTGGATTGTGCATAGAGTAAATTTGTAATTGCCTTCTTAAAACAATGGCATTTCTTGTTACCGATATATCCGGTGTCCTGACAGTCCGGGCACTGATAGACTGGCTCAAGATAGTCTGCGGGGAAGCCGGCAGAAGCAAGAAGGTGCTCTCTACTGTCTCTTAATATCGCAAGCTCTTCCTTGAGGGAAGCGGTTGCTGATTCGTCACCGTTCAGGAGACGTTTGCCGTATTGAACGGCAAGAACCGCAATGGAATCTTCTAAGGATTTGTATTCCGGAACCTTTTCGTATACCTGTTCCCGGTGTTTGGAAAGAACGTCCCGGTCCTGTAATTGTTTCTGTTGATAATCCCGCATAATCGCGTCATACTGTGACTGCTTTAATCCCACTGGTGATACTCCTTTACTGGATGGTTAGTTGCTCTGTAACAATTGTTCCTCCAAAGAATCCATATCATACTGGCGACTCTGGAAATTATTCGCTTTTGTGATTGGAGGCTTCTTAGAAGAGGCGCTCTTCTTTGTCTTCTTGCTGCTTTGGAAAGCGATATCCAAGCGCGCAATATCAGACAGGGAGTGTACCTGTTTTTTCATCCAGTTCGCTAAAATGCTGTCGGTATATTCAAAACTTGGCTGATGAGTTGCAGCGATTGTTCTTGCGCATGCCTCCTGGATGATATCCATTGTAAATGCATACTCATTCGTCCATTTGTTAATATAAGCAACTTCTGCCGGAGCAGGAGAGCGTCCGTGGATTCCGAATGCCTTCAAAACGGTATAACAATTCTTATGATAAGACATCGAGGACATCTTAGCCTCCTCCACGGTTGTGATATTCTTATCGGCCCAGGAAAGGGCAACGGTCTGAATATAACGCATACTCTTATGTCCGTTCTCAACACAGTATTCAATCAGATATTCCACTAGATCAGCGGAGAATCCAAGCTCATCATAAAAGTATGTAATCGTCTCAATATCTGTCTTGGTCAGTGTCTTAGCAAGATACTGTTCTGCAATAAATAGAAGGGATTTAATCTCTTTCTGAGCCTTGAAAGAATCCATCGGAATGGTGTTCTGCTTCGCAGAAACAGCAGGTGCTGCAGGAACTGCCGGTGCAGGCTCTGTCAATACAGCGGACAAATCAGGAATCACCTGCGTCTCCATCATCTGAGCGGCGTTCGGGTTCTCCGTTACCGGAACCGGAATCGTCGTCTCCATCTCAATGCTGACAATCTTATCGTCGGCATCCCGCTCAAGGTGAAGCAGTCCTGCTTTTTCCCAGAAGTGAAATGCGCGCAGAATATCTCTCTCGGTATCATTCAGACAATCTGCAATCGTGGAGATTGTAAGTCTTGCGCATGGATCATTAATATATCTTAATAAAATAAGATATACTTTGACAAATTCTCCACTTGCTTTCACCATATAGTGATCGATAAAATCGTTCGATACGATTGTCGCGTTACTCTGATGTTTGTTCTTTAATGTTAATGCCTTCATGGTGGTGACCTCTACTCTCAAAAATTCGTGTAGGAGTATTATAGCATCACTTCAAATTTGGCAAAAGTCCATTTTTGTGGAAAAGGCTGTGTGGAAACTGTGGATAACTTTTATTTTAAGAGGTCTTCTCCGATGTTCACAACATCTCCGGCACCCATAGTTATCAACAAATCACCTGTGGCACAATTTTCTTTTAAGAATTCTTCAATCTCGGCAAAGCTTGGGAAATAGGTTGCATCTGCCCCAAGGTCCTGGATTTTCTTCGCAAGATCTTCGGAAGAGATTCCTAATGTATCGGTTTCTCTTGCGGCATAAATGTCTGCGAGAACAACGTGGTCGGCATGTGAAAGTGCTTCGGCGAATTCACCGAAGAATGCTTTGGTTCTGGTATAAGTATGTGGCTGGAAGACACACCATAATTTCTTGTGAGGGTAATGTTTTGCGGCTGTTAAAGTGGCTTTGATCTCCGTTGGGTGATGTGCGTAGTCATCGATAATGGTAACACCGTCCATCATGCCCTTGTATTCGAAACGACGGTCTGTTCCGCGGAAGGAGAGAAGTCCGGCTTTTGTGGTATCCATAGGAATATCAAGAAGATCAGCAACCGCAATGGCTGATAATGCATTCGATACATTGTGATCACCATTTACGGCAAGTACGATATGGTCTGTCTTTTTGCCATGCTTTAATAAATCAAAGGAAACATTTCCTTTTTCATCATACGTAATATCGCGTGCACAATAATCACAATTTTTGGATGTGCCATATGTAACAACGTTACAGTTAAGACCTTCATAAATCTCCTGATAATCCGTGATATTTCCATTGATTACAAGTGTTCCGTCAGATGGCAGGAGTGCTGCGAACTGGTGGAAGGACTGGCGGATATCTTCCAGGTCCTTGAAGAAATCTAAATGATCTTCTTCAATATTTAAGATGACTGCGATTTTAGGGAAGAAATGTAAAAAGCTGTTGGTGTATTCACATGCTTCTGTGATAAAGGTCTCAGAACCACCGACACGGATGTTGCCGCCGATTGCCTGAAGAATTCCGCCGACAGAGATGGTAGGATCCAGATTGCCCTGCAGTAAAATGTGTGAAATCATAGAGGTTGTCGTAGTCTTGCCATGTGTTCCGGAAACTGCGATCGGAGTTTTGTAATTTTTCATAAGCTGTCCGAGAAGTTCTGCACGTGTCAGCATTGGAATCTTCTGCGCGACTGCCTCAATCAGTTCCGGATTCTCGCGATTGATTGCAGCTGTGTAGACAACGGCGTCAATGCCTTCGATGATGTTGGAAGCCTTCTGACCGTAAAAGATCTGAGCTCCTTTGGATTCTAAGTGCTTTGTCAGTGCGCTTTCTTTGGAATCGGAACCGGATACGGTAAAGCCTTCCTGCAATAAAATCTCAGCTAATCCGCTCATGCTGATGCCGCCGATACCGATAAAGTGAATGTGATTTGGTTTCCCGAAATTAATTTTATACATAAATAGCCATCCTTTTTTAAAAATATTTTAAAATTAGTCATAATTTTCTCTCGTCTTTTATATTATACTATATATGTGTGAAAAACCAAGTCCATATTTTTGTGTACTATTAACAAAAAGCGGTTTGCAAATTAAAATTCTTTGTAAAATATACACACAGAAAAGAAAATATGTTATAATATTTACAATCAACTAGAAATGAGGTGACGACATGATTAAGAAAGAGATGATCGCCATGTTGCTCGCAGGAGGACAAGGCAGTCGATTAGGAGTTTTGACAGCGAAAGTTGCCAAGCCGGCGGTATCATTTGGCGGTAAGTACCGTATTATTGATTTTCCGCTCAGTAACTGTATTAATTCGGGTGTAGACACTGTTGGAGTGTTGACGCAGTATCAACCGTTAAGATTGAATACACATATCGGAATTGGTATTCCGTGGGATCTGGACCGCAATGTCGGAGGAGTAACGGTGCTTCCGCCGTACGAGAAGAGCACGAATAGTGAGTGGTATACCGGAACAGCCAACGCTATTTACCAGAATCTTGAGTACATGGAGACATACAATCCAGATTACGTATTAATTCTTTCCGGAGATCACATTTATAAGATGGATTATGAAGTGATGCTGGACGAGCATAAGGCAAGCAATGCGGACGTGACCATTGCAGTGATGCCGGTTCCGATGGAGGAGGCAAGCAGATTCGGAATTGTCGTGACAGACGAGGAGGGCAGGATTACAGAATTTCAGGAGAAGCCTGAGAATCCAAGCAGCAATCTTGCATCGATGGGAATCTACATATTCAGCTGGCCGGTTCTGAAGAATGCACTGATCAAATTATCAGAACAGCCGAACTGCGATTTTGGTAAACATATTATTCCGTATTGCTTTGAAAACAATAAGAATCTTCAGGCATATGAATTTAACGGATACTGGAAAGACGTTGGAACATTGAGTTCATACTGGGAAGCGAACATGGAGCTGATTGATATCATCCCTGAATTCAATCTCTATGAAGAGTTCTGGAAGATTTATACGAACAGTTCGAATCTTCCACCGCAATATATTTCAGAGAATTCCGTAATTGAGAAGAGTATTATCAGCAATGAGTCTGAGATCTACGGTGATGTGCATGGCTCTGTACTTGGAGCGGGAGTTACAGTAGGAAAAGGAACGGTCATCAAAGATTCGATTATCATGCGTGATGTTACAATCGGAGAGAATTGTGTGATTAATAAAGCAATCATTGCAGAGGATTCCGTGATTGGTAATAATGTTACACTCGGAATCGGCAGTGAAGTTCCGAACAAGGAGAAACCGGCCATCTACGCGGGAGGACTTGTTACAATCGGAGAGAACTCCGTAATACCGGCCGACATACAAGTCGGTGTGAACACAGCCATTAGTGGTGTTACAACCAAAGAAGATTACAAGGATTGTGTGCTGGCAAGTGGTGAGACATTAATAAAGGCAGGTGAGAGAGTATGAGAGCAGTAGGAATTATTTTAGCAGGTGGGAATAATAGAAAGATGCGCGAATTGACGCAGAAGCGTGCCGTGGCAGCGATGCCGATTGCGGGAAGCTACCGGGCAATTGATTTTGCACTCAGTAATATGGCAAATTCTCATATTCAAAAAGTGGCTGTACTGACACAGTATAATGCCAGATCCCTCAATGAACATCTGAATTCATCAAAATGGTGGGATTTCGGTAGAAAGCAAGGCGGTCTGTACGTTTTTACACCAACGATTACAGCGGAGAATGGTGATTGGTATCGCGGAACAGCAGATGCAATTTACCAGAATCTTGATTTTCTCAGAAGATGTCATGAACCATATGTGATCATTGCATCCGGAGATGCAGCGTACAAGCTGGATTATAATAAGGTTTTGGAATATCATATCGCGAAGAAAGCGGATATCACCGTTGTGTGCAAGGATTTAGAGAACGGTGAGGATGCGACGAGATTTGGAACAATCCGTATGAACGAGAGCTGCAGGATTGAAGAGTTTGAAGAGAAACCGATGGTTGCAAATTCAAGCACCGTATCAACCGGAATCTATGTTATCCGCAGACGCCAGCTCATTGATATGGTAGAACATTGTGCAGAAGAAGAGCGTCATGATTTTGTTACAGATATTTTGATCCGTTATAAGAATCTGAAGAAGATTTACGGATATAAAATGAATACATATTGGAGCAATATTTCCACAGTGGATGCTTATTATAAGACGAACATGGACTTCTTAAAACCGGAAGTAAGAAATTACTTCTTCAAGGAACTCCCGAAGATTTATTCGAAGGTTGGAGATCTTCCGCCAGTCAAATACAATCCAGGATCTGTGGTTAAGAATAGTCTGATTGCGAGCGGAAGTATCATTAATGGTACCGTCGAGAATTCCGTATTGTTCAAGAAGACGTTTGTTGGTAACAACTGTGTGATAAAGAATTCAATTATATTAAATGACGTTTATCTTGGGGACAACACCTACATCGAGAATTGTATTGTGGAAAGCCGTGATACGATTCGTGCAAATACAAGGCATGTCGGTGAGAACGGTATCAAAGTAGTAGTTGAGAAGAATGAGAGATATGCCTTATAGGAGAGCATTTGGTTCTTGCAGTACAAGAGAGAGCATAACGTGAGGAAGGAGACTTGGGATGCAGATTACAGATGTACGCGTTAGGAAAGTCACAAAAGAAGGAAAGTTAAAAGCAGTCGTTTCTATTACAATTGATGAGGAGTTCGTAGTGCATGATATCAAGGTGATAGAAGGCGAGAAAGGCTTATTCATTGCAATGCCTAGTAAGAAAGCACTGGATGGGGAATATCGCGATATTGCACATCCAATCAATTCTGAGACGAGAAATAGAATTCAGTCTATGATTTTACAGAAATATGAAGAATCTCTTGCAGAAGAACCGGAAAGCACCGTAGGTGAGATGTAATCCTATAGGAAATGAAAACCGCCAGCGTGATAACAATCATGCGGCGGTTTTCGTTTCTTATTCCTCATAATAAAAGGTCATTGCTTTTTTTGTTTTTGGATGATGGAATTCAAGCTTGTAGGCGCAGAGTGCAAGCCTGGTTTTTACATGACTCTGAGAAATGATCCCATACTTTTGATCGCCGACAATCGGACAGCCCATGTGCGCCATCTGCACACGGATCTGATGGTGGCGTCCGGTGTCGAGCGTGATGTCAAGAAGGGTGCTGTCATTTTCGCTCTCCGAGGTGTGATCCTGTGGAATTACCTGATAAGTCAGTCTTGCAAGCTTTGCCCCGGCCACTCCTTTTGCACATATCCGGGAAGTATTTGTCCGCCCATCTTTTACCATATAATCTTCAATCGTATCCTGCTTTTTGGGTGGTGCTTCGCTTACCAATGCATGATAATGTTTTCCGAAACCGCCGTTTTGCATTTCTTTATTTAATTCCTTCGCTGCGAAGGGGGTTTTTGCAAAGACGAGAACACCTTCTACCGGTTGATCCAGTCGATGGATGACGGCAAGGTAAGGCTCCGTCGTGGTGGAGCTGCTGTTTTGATGCAGGTGGTTTTTTAATATGCTTACCATATCGGGAGCGCTAAGGCGTGCACTCTGGACGGCGATCCCGGCAGGCTTTTTGCATACGAGGATTTGGGCATCTTCATATAATATAGTGATATCCGGTAAATTCATAGGAACCTCGCTTTCTTCTTGACTTATAGAACGGTGATGTATAAACTAAGTCTTATTAAAGCACAGTTTTGTTTTAATTGTCAATGAATGGGAAAAGAGGAACGGGAAATGACTTATGTATTATTAATGATTGGTTTTTTTCTGCTGATTAAAGGTGCAGATTTTTTTGTGGATGGTTGTTCGAGTGTGGCGAAATTGCTGAAAGTGCCATCCGTTGTGATCGGACTGACGGTGGTCGCATTTGGGACGAGCATGCCGGAAGCGTCCGTCAGCATCAATGCAGCACTCAAAGGAGCAAATGATCTGGCGGTCAGCAATGTCATCGGATCGAATATTTTCAACTTATTAGTTGTGCTTGGTGCCTGCGCGGCGATTCGTCCGCTGCACGCAAAGTGGTCGGTGCTGAAAAAAGAATTTCCGTTTTCGATTGTTATTACGGTGATCTTGTTTGTGGCAATGGGCGGCTGGCAGATTTCCAAAGTGATCAAAGGAGAGGGAACATTTGTGCTTGGCAGAATGGGCGGAATCATTTTATTTGTGCTATTCATCGTTTTTGTGGCTTCAACCGTGATGGATGCCGTCAGGTCGAGACAGAGTATTGAGGAAGCCGGGGAGCCGGAAGAAGAATACAAGGTGCTTACACCGGTTCGCACCGTCATTTATATTGTGGGCGGTGCGGTTGGAATTGTTGCAGGTGGCAATATCGTTGTAAGCAGTGCAACGGACATCGCGCTGCAGTTTGGCCTTAGCCAGACATTTATCGGATTGACGATTGTAGCACTCGGAACCTCGCTTCCGGAGCTGGTTACTTCACTTGTGGCAGCAGGAAAGGGAGAGAATGATCTTGCACTTGGAAATGTAGTTGGTTCGAATGTGTTTAACATCTTGCTGATTCTGGGTGTTTCGGCGGCGATTCATCCAATTACCGTTCAAATTACGGCAATTTACGATACCTTGATTCTGATTGCATCGAGTCTTGTCGTGTATCTTTGTGCATTTAGCAAAAAGCAGTTTTCGAAATTTGAAGGGACATTGTTCCTGCTGATGTATCTGGCGTTTTTTGCATATATTTTGATTCGCTAAGGCAAGGTTGACAATGGAGTAAGAATCGAGTAAAATTGGGGTTTCGGCGGTTTTATTTTGCGCAAAAATCCGGGGCAGATGAGAAAGATGCACAGATGCTCAGTTTGATTAAGTGGAAATGATAGAAAGAAAAGGAGAAGAAACATGGCAAAGGAAAAGAAATTAGTAGAATCCATCACATCTCGTGATGAAGATTTTGCACAGTGGTACACAGACGTGGTCCGCGAAGCGGAGTTATGTGATTATTCAGGAGTAAAAGGATGTCTTAACTATTTACCAAATGGTTACGCAATCTGGGAGAATATTCAGGCTGATCTGGACAAGCGCTTCAAGGATACCGGGGTACAGAATGTATATCTTCCGGTCTTGATTCCAGAGACACTGCTTCAGAAAGAAAAGGATCATATTGAGGGATTTGCGCCGGAAGTTGCATGGGTCACAAAGGGCGGAGAAGAGAATCTGGCAGAGCGTTTTTGCATCAGACCGACATCCGAGACACTGTTCTGTGATGTGTGGAGTAAGACCGTACAGTCACATAGAGATCTGCCAAAGGTATGGAATCAGTGGTGTTCGGTTCTCCGCTGGGAGAAGACAACGAGACCGTTCCTGCGTTCCAGAGAATTTCTGTGGCAGGAAGGCCATACGATTCACGCGACATATGAAGAGGCTGAGCAGCGGACAATTCAGATGTTGAATGTCTACAAAGATTTCGTAGAACAGGATCTTGCAATTCCACTTGTAACCGGACGCAAGACCGAGAGCGAGAAGTTTGCCGGTGCACAGGACACCTATACCATCGAGGCACTGATGCATGATGGAAAAGCACTGCAGTCCGGAACAAGCCACTTCTTTGGAAATGGATTCGCAGATGCCTATGGAATCCAGTATCTTGATAAAAATAACGAGCTTCACAGTGTATACGAGACATCCTGGGGCTTATCAACCCGCATCATCGGTGCGATTATCATGGTGCATGGTGATGACAGTGGTCTTGTACTTCCGCCAAGAATCGCTCCGATTCAGACAAGGATCATTCCGGTTGCACAGCACAAGGAAGGCGTATTAGAAGCAGCGAATGATTTGATGGATAAGCTGAAGGCAGCAGGATACCGAGTTGCAATCGATGATTCTGAGAAGAGTCCGGGCTGGAAATTCTCTGAGCAGGAGATGCTCGGAATTCCTACGCGTGTAGAAATCGGACCAAAAGATATTGAGAAAAATCAGGCTGTTATTGTTCGTCGTGATACAAGAGAAAAGATTTTTGTTTCATTAGATGAAATTGATTCGAAGCTGCAGGAAGTATTAGATGATGTTCAGAAGAGTCTTTATGAGAAAGCGAAAGCTTTCTTGGAGGATCACATCAGCAGTGCGACAACAATGGATGAGATGAATGAGAAATTCAATACAAAGAAGGGATTCATCAAAGCAATGTGGTGTGGCGAAGAGGCTTGTGAAGAGGAAATCAAAGCACAGACCGGCGGTGCGACATCAAGATGTATTCCAGAAGAGCAGGAGCAGCTTGCAGATACATGTATCTGCTGCGGCAAACCGGCGAAGCATATGGTATACTGGGGCAAAGCTTATTAAATTTATGGGCGGTGACTGGGTTGAAGTCCATCTGTGTGCGCGGAGAATGATGCCGGCACGGACGATAATGAGAGTCTAGAGTTACTAAATAAAAACAGGTGGGTAGAATGATGCACCGTGATGAGGCGCGCCGGAATCTGATGATTCCAGCACTTCACATCACTGCCGCTTTGTACAGGAAGTACAAAGCGACGCTTCATTCTACCCACCTGTTTTTATTAAGTAACACTACAACCCTCATTAAATGTCTGTGCCAGCATCATTCTCTGCGCACACAGATTCCTTCAAGACAGACACTGCCCGTGAATGCTCGAAGGTGCTGGTGAGAGCGGATAAATGGGGTAAAGAGGGAAAGAGGTTTCTTCTATATAAGGTGGTAGGGAGGTTTTTGGTTCCCAACATCTAGTTTTGGCGTGTTTTTAAATATAAAATATCCGCAAATTGCCTAGAAAAACCTTGACTTTCAAAAAGAAAAGCAATATACTGATTTAGCGTGCATGAAATTGCATTGCTATTTTTGCGCGCTAAATCAACGTAAACATGAAAGATGTTTAACGCAACTACTAAAATCATAGGAGGTGAAAAGAATGCCAACATTTAACCAGTTAGTTAGAAAAGGACGTCAGACTTCTGCAAAGAAATCTACTGCACCAGCTCTTCAGAAAGGATATAACTCTTTGAAGAAGAAAGCTACCGATCTTTCTGCACCACAGAAAAGAGGAGTATGTACAGCAGTTAAGACAGCTACACCTAAAAAACCTAACTCAGCTCTTAGAAAGATCGCCAGAGTTCGTCTTTCTAACGGTATTGAAGTAACAAGCTATATTCCAGGAGAAGGTCACAACCTTCAGGAGCATAGTGTAGTACTCATCCGTGGTGGACGTATCAAGGATTTACCTGGTACAAGATACCATATCGTTAGAGGAACACTCGATACAGCAGGTGTCGCTAAGAGAAGACAGGCTCGTTCTAAATATGGTGCTAAGCGTCCAAAAGATGCTAAATAAAGCAAGAGCACATAGTGAGGTTTTGTTGAGCCTGGTCTCAAAGAACTACATTATAATTTAGAACACTAGTAACTAGTAGTTAAATCGTATCACAAACAGAACTATGATTTTCGTAGGTTGCGAATGAATATACGAATCGCGAGCAACGAACACATTTCATTAGAAAGACACATGTGAGTACCGATGAATTAATTGTCTTGCAGGAGACTGTAAGATAGATGATTAAGGAGGGAAGGACCGTGCCACGTAAAGGACATAATATTAAAAGAGACGTATTAGCGGATCCAATATACAATAACAAAGTCGTTACCAAGCTTATCAATAACATCATGTTAGACGGTAAGAAGGGTATTGCACAGAAGATTGTATACGGAGCATTTGATAGAGTTGCAGAGAAGAGCGACAAGCCGGCAACTGAAGTTTTCGAAGAAGCTATGAACAACATCATGCCACAGCTTGAAGTAAAAGCAAGACGTATCGGTGGAGCAACATATCAGGTACCGATCGAAGTAAGAGTAGACAGACGTCAGGCTTTAGCACTTCGTTGGCTTACATTGTATTCTCGTAATAGAGGAGAGAAGACAATGGAAGAAAGATTGGCAAACGAGATTCTTGATGCAGCTAATAATACTGGATCTTCTGTAAAGAAGAAAGAGGATATGCACAAGATGGCAGAAGCAAACAAAGCGTTTGCTCACTACCGTTTCTAAATCTGAGACACTTCGTGAGATTTCTCACGAACTTAGTGCGAAGATTGTTCTTCGAAACTTTGCGAGATTTTATCGAGCTTAGTCTCGAAGAATTACATTATAATTAGGAGGAAAAAATCTTGGCTGGAAGAGAATATCCATTAGAGAGAACCAGAAATATCGGTATTATGGCTCATATTGATGCTGGTAAGACAACGCTTACAGAGCGTATCTTATACTATACCGGTGTTAACTATAAGATTGGTGATACTCATGAAGGAACTGCTACCATGGACTGGATGGAACAGGAACAGGAAAGAGGTATCACGATTACTTCAGCAGCTACAACATGTCACTGGACACTTCAGGAACAGAATAAAGTGAAACCGGGTGCCTTGGAACATCGTATCAATATTATTGATACACCGGGACACGTTGACTTTACTGTTGAGGTTGAACGTTCACTTCGTGTACTCGATGGTGCTGTAGGTGTTTTCTGTGCAAAGGGTGGTGTTGAGCCACAGTCAGAGAACGTATGGCGTCAGGCAGACACATACAACGTACCAAGAATGGCTTTCATCAATAAGATGGACATCTTAGGTGCAGATTTTTACGGAGCTGTTGAGCAGATTAAAGACAGACTTGGTAAAAATGCAATTTGTCTTCAGTTACCAATTGGTAAAGAAGATGACTTTAAAGGAATCATTGATTTGATGGAAATGAAAGCCTACATCTATAACGATGAAAAAGGTGATGACATTTTAATCACAGAGATTCCGGAAGATATGAAAGATGACGCAGATCTTTATCGTACAGAATTAGTTGAGAAGATTTGTGAATTAGACGATGATCTGATGATGGAATATCTGGAAGGTGAAGAGCCTTCTGTCGATGCGTTAAAAGCAGCGCTTAGAAAAGGTACTTGTGAATGTACAGCTATCCCGGTTTGTTGTGGTACAGCTTACAGAAACAAGGGAGTTCAGAAATTATTAGATGCAGTCATTGAATACATGCCAGCTCCAACAGACATCCCGGCTATCGAGGGTGTTGACGAAGATGGTAATGAAGTAGTAAGACACTCATCAGATGATGAGCCTTTCTCAGCATTAGCATTCAAGATCATGACTGACCCATTCGTAGGTAAGCTTGCTTACTTCCGTGTATATTCAGGATCAGTTAATTCAGGTTCTTATGTATTAAATGCGACAAAGAACAAAAAAGAGCGTGTTGGACGTATCCTTCAGATGCATGCCAACAAGCGTGAAGAGTTAGATAAAGTATATTCTGGTGATATCGCAGCAGCGATTGGTTTCAAGAATACAACAACAGGTGATACAATCTGTGACGAAAAGGCTCCTGTAATCTTAGAGTCTATGGAATTCCCAGAACCAGTTATTGAGCTTGCGATCGAGCCTAAAACAAAAGCTTCTCAGGGAAAACTTGGAGAATCTCTTGCAAAACTTGCAGAAGAAGATCCTACCTTCCGTGCACATACAAACCACGATACTGGTCAGACAATCATCGCTGGTATGGGTGAGCTTCACTTAGAGATCATCGTAGACAGACTTTTACGTGAGTTCAAGGTAGAGGCTAACGTAGGTGCTCCACAGGTTGCATACAAAGAGTCCTTCACAAAAGAAGTTGATGTTGACAGTAAATATGCAAAACAGTCCGGTGGACGTGGACAGTACGGACATTGTAAAGTAAGATTTGAACCAATGGACGTTAATGGCGAAGAGACATACCTGTTCGAGTCTAAGGTAGTTGGTGGTGCGATTCCAAAAGAATACATCCCGGCTGTAGGCGAAGGTATCGAAGAAGCTATGAAATCCGGTATCCTTGGAGGATTCCCGGTTGTTGGTGTCAAAGCGACTGTATATGATGGTTCTTACCATGAAGTCGATTCCAATGAAATGGCATTCCACATTGCTGGATCATTAGCATTTAAGGATGCTATGAAGAAAGCAGCTCCAACACTTCTTGAGCCAATCATGAAGGTTGAAGTAACAATGCCAGAGGAATACATGGGAGATATCATTGGTGACTTAAACTCACGTCGTGGACGTATCGAAGGTATGGATGATCTTGGCGGTGGTAAAATCGTTCGAGCATTTGTTCCATTATCAGAGATGTTTGGTTACTCTACAGATCTTCGTTCCAGAACACAGGGACGTGGTAACTACTCAATGTTCTTTGAGAGCTATGAGTCAGTTCCGAAGTCAGTTCAGGAAAAGCTATTATCAAACAAAGACGCTTAATTTGCGGGAATGTGTAAATAGCGAATAAATTTAACGAAAACGCTTGAAAATCTATATGTTTTGAAATATAATCAGAGATAGCCGAGCAAACGTAAAATCAAAAATTACCCAAGCATAAGAGCTCCACCAATAAAGGCTGGAGCGGCTGGGTGCATAATAAGGAGGATATTAAAAATGGCAAAAGCAAAATTTGAAAGAAACAAACCACATTGTAATATCGGTACTATTGGTCATGTCGATCATGGTAAAACTACTTTAACAGCAGCTATCACAAAAGTGTTATCTGAAAGAGTAGAAGGAAACGAAAAGGTAGACTTCGAGAATATCGATAAGGCTCCAGAGGAAAGAGAACGTGGAATCACAATCTCTACAGCTCACGTTGAGTATGAGACAGCTAACCGTCACTACGCACACGTTGACTGCCCAGGACATGCCGATTATGTAAAGAACATGATCACTGGTGCTGCACAGATGGATGGAGCTATCTTAGTAGTAGCTGCAACTGATGGTGTTATGGCACAGACAAAAGAGCATATCTTACTTTCTCGTCAGGTTGGAGTACCTTACATCGTAGTATTCATGAACAAATGTGACATGGTTGACGATGAAGAGTTACTTGAATTAGTAGAGATGGAAATCACAGAGCAGTTAGAGGAATATGAGTTTACAGATTGCCCAATCATCAAAGGTTCAGCTCTGAAGGCTCTTGAAGATCCTGCAAGCGAGTGGGGAGACAAAATCATGGAACTTATGGATGCTGTTGACAGCTTCATTCCAGACCCACAGCGTGATACAGACAAACCATTCCTTATGCCAATCGAGGATGTATTTACAATCACAGGACGTGGTACAGTAGCTACTGGTCGTGTTGAGCGTGGTACATTAAAGCTTAATGATGAAGTTGAAATCCTTGGTATCAAAGAAGAATCACAGAAGACTGTAGTAACAGGTATCGAGATGTTCCGTAA
This sequence comes from Hespellia sp., assembly GCA_028693555.1. GTDB lineage: Bacteria > Bacillota > Clostridia > Lachnospirales > Lachnospiraceae > Hespellia. Next base: position 23,968 of record JAQUVD010000023.1, on the reverse strand, counting down.
ACTTCTTGATTCAGCTGAAGCTGGAGATAACATCGGTGCATTACTTCGTGGTATTCAGAGAACAGACATCGAAAGAGGTCAGGTTATCGTGAAACCGGGTTCAGTAACATGCCATACAAAATTTGAAGCTCAGGTTTACGTTTTAACAAAAGATGAAGGTGGACGTCATACACCATTCTTCAACAAATACCGTCCTCAGTTCTATTTCAGAACAACAGACGTAACAGGTGAAATCGAACTTCCAGCAGGAACAGAGATGTGTATGCCTGGTGATAACGTAGAGATGGAAATCGATCTGATTCACCCAGTAGCTATGGAGCAGGGTCTTACATTCGCTATTCGTGAAGGTGGACGTACAGTAGGTTCTGGTAAAGTTATCAAAATTATTGAATAATTAAAAACTATGTTTTATAAGGACTCCAAGTCTTCGGACTTGGAGTTCTTTTTTTAACCAACATTTTAAATTGTACGATGAACTTTTTAGAGATTATAATGGTTATATATTATGTAAGGTGTTTTACGATAGGAGAAAAACAATGACGGACAAGGAACTGATGCAAAAAGTTCATAGCGGAGATAAAAAGTCTCTGGAAATAGTAATTGACAGATATTATGCTGATGTTTATCGATTCTGTTTCTATATGACGCGGGAAGAATATGACGCTTATGATCTCACCCAGGAAGCATTTTTGAAATTCATGAAATATGGCAGCTCTTATCAACACAACAATCTCAAAGGTTATTTGTTAACAATCGCCAGAAATGTCTGTTTTGATTATTTCAGAAGTAGGAAAGAAACGTTTCAGTTATGTGAACAAGAAAAAATAGAAGATATTCCAATTATACGAGACAAATATCAAGAATTGGAGGTGTCAATCTGGCTTGAGGAGATGCTTGGTAAGTTGTCAGATGAAATGAGGGAAGTAATTATTTTTCGTATTTATGAAGAATTGAAATTTAAGGATATAGCAAAAATTGTAGGATGCAGCATTTCAACAACGAAATCAAGATTTCGATTAGGTGTTAAATATTTGAAAAAAATGATGGAGGATGAGGGATATGAAAACAAGTGATATCAAGATAATGTTTGAAAGAGCAGATAAAGAATTTCCGATACAAAGCGGAAAAAAGGAGCAGACATTTGAAAAAATGTCACTTGAATTAGAACGGCAGAAACATCCTGTTGAAAGAATAAACAGTATCCTGATAAATCAGTTCCTGTATATAGACAAGTCTGTTTTGTATGTATATGGAGCACTTATTTGCCTGGAATTTATAGTTGTAATTGGATTACAGAGCATGGGAATCGACACCAAGATGATGATTTCCTGTTGTATGGTGTGGAGTGGGATTTTTAGTGTCACTTCAATTATTCTAATTGATAAACTTTTTTTTGGAAGAATGGCAGAACTTGGAGCAAGCTGTTATTTTAATACCAAACAAAGTGTTGCTGCCTATATGATTGCAGTCGAGGGAATCAATTTGATAATGCTTATGGTAATAGCGCTGTATGTTGGAGCTTATTGGGAAATTAGTATCATACAGCTTATGATCTATCTAATGACGCCATTTCTTTTATCCAATGTGGCAGCGTTTGGAATACTGTCAACAGAAACCGGGCGAAATAGTCCATTTTTACTTTTTGCCAGTGGTATGTTTTTATCAGCAATATATATGATGGTTTCTGTAATTCCGAATGTTTTTGTTCTATCATCAATCGGGATTTGGGGGATTATATGCTTCATTATGATTATTTTATTTTCTTTTGAAGTTCGATATTTCTTTATAAAAGTGGAAAAGGGAGAATTATTATGCATGAATTAATTTTAGAAAATGTACTTCAAAAATATAAAGAAACAGAAGCAGTCAAAAAATTTAGTTATACATTTTCGAATGGAGTGTATGGATTACTTGGAGAAAATGGGGCTGGAAAGACAACAATCATGCGTTTGATCTGCGGAATCTTAAAGCCTACAACAGGAATGATTACTTGTGATGGTATACCAGTGACGGAAATGGGCGCGGAGTATCGTAGATTATTAGGATACTTACCACAGGATTTTGGCTATTATGACAATTTTACTGCGTTGCGTTTTATGAAATATATGGCTGCATTGAAAGGTATGTCAAAAGAATGTGCAAACGTAAGAATAGAAGAACTGCTGGACCTGGTCGGCATGGCAAGCGTTAAAAACAAAAAAATGAAAACATTTTCGGGCGGAATGCTTAGACGAGTCGGAATTGCGCAGGCACTCTTAAATGAGCCGGAGATCTTGATATTGGATGAGCCGACGGCAGGACTTGACCCAAAAGAAAGAGTTCGTTTTCGAAACATTATCAGTTCTTTGGGAAAAAATAGAATGGTACTGCTTTCTACGCATATTGTTTCGGATATTGAATATATTGCAGATACAATTCTGATTATGAAAAATGGCGAACTGATTGTGGATAAAACCGAACGCCAAATCACAGAAAACGTCAAGGACCATGTATGGAAATGCATTGTATCTGAATACAATGTAAAAAAACTGAATGAAGAGTATATGGTAAGCAATTTGAGGAATTGTGGAGAGAACATAGAACTTCGTATTATATCAGAAAATCAGCCTATGGAGGGCGCAATACCAGTAGAGGCAACATTAGAAGATGCATACCTTTACTACACACAGATGTCTGGAGGTCCAAAGCATGTGCTTGTATAAAATGGAATTTTATAAACTGATCCACAAAAAAATAGTTTTCATTGGTATGATCTCAGTAATCGGAATCATATTACTATTTTTCTGGTTTGTTGAAATTGGAGAAGAATTTGCATCTGTGGATGGCAAAACCTATATCGGATATGAAGCTGTTCGGATGAATCGGAAAATCACGGAAGAATTTGCAGGACGTATTACGAATGATAAAATAGATCAGATTGTAGATAAATATGGAGTCCCTTCTAAAATTGTAGAAGGTTTACCGGAGTGGGGGAACGGAAATTACCTGAATGCTTTTGTGGCAAGATATTTTACCAATGGCTCATTTGAGCGAGGCATTGTCCCAACGGAAAGGTATCCTTTAGAGAAAAGTGAGCTACGGCAAGTCAGCGGTCCATATAAGAATGCACCTACACTGGCTTATACAAAAGGATGGAAGGTTTTTGTGGAGGTATTTCATTTTGCGCTTATGCTTGGGAGTGTATTAATTATATGCGGAGTATCAGGTGTTTTTGCGGATGAGGGAACAACAAAAATGATGCCTCTTATCTTTACTACAAAAGAGGGGCGAAGGAAGGAACTGATTGCAAAGATTGCGGCAGCATTTACATTAACGATACTGATTCTTATAGGAATTATCGTGCTCGATCTTTTATTGTGTAATGCGGTTTATGGACTTGGGGGATTTCATAATATTACTGGAATTGTTCTTTCTGATCATCCTGATTGGTTACTATATCAGCAGAAGTTTTCGGATTATTTTGGTATCACACTTATGCTGGGCGTTCAGGGATTGCTTTCGCTATGCTCTATTACATTATGTGTATCAGCTTGGTACAATCGTTCTTTTTCAGCAGTGGTAGTTGCTTCGGTAGTCTGGGTGAGTCCGATATTGCTTCGGATATTTTTTAGCGGATTGATTTCCTTTTTTACTTATGCGACTCCAATTTTTTTGGTTATGAATGGGATGTTGGAAGATATGTATTCGTTTTGGTATATTGTTGTTATCATCAGTTTACTTCTGGGGACAGGATGCCTGCTATCAGGATATCGGAAATACAAAACGAAGAGCGCATCATAGGGACAGAGCGTCCCTAGCGGTGCTGATAATAAAATATTGCGACCTGCGTCCGATCTCTCAGCTCTAATTTATCCAGGATCTGGCTCAGATAATTACGCACCGTACCTTCACTTAAGAAGAGTTTTTCTGCAATCTCTTTGTTGCTGAATCCCTCAGCAATCAGCTTGATGACATCTAATTCGCGTTCCGTAATATCATAGGTGTCATAGGAGAATTCGATCCCTTTCTGAAGCAGATCTGGGATTTTGGAGACGATTTCTGTCCCGTACACGCCCTGTCCGGAATAGACTGCAGAAATGGCAGGCAGGAGGCTCTGATAATCCTGTTTTAGAAGATAGCCTTTGGTGCCGATTTTGAGTGCTTTGACGATATATTCATCATCTGAAAATGTAGTTAAAAGCAGAATCTTAGCCATTGGATCATACTTTAGAATCTCAGCTGCGGCTTCCAGTCCATTCACGTTTTTCATTTGGATATCCATGAGCAGAATATCCGGGTGAAATTCCTGATACAATTTTATGGCATCGCTTCCGTCCGCACCAATTGCAAGAACCTTCATCTCTTCATGACTCTCTAAGATTGTTTTTAGCGAAGTGGCTACAAGACAATCGTCATCTACAATTATAATCTGAATCATTTATTCTCTCCTTTCGGAATCGTAATAAAAATATGAAATCCCTGATCTGCCTGAAACTGAATATTTCCATGTAATGCGTGGATGCGATCTCTCATGTTTGAAAGTCCCATTCCGCCGCCGGCTCCGTAGTTCGATGTCACGTCAGATGCAGAGCAGACCGTAGAACCATTGTCATCGATCACGAGCTGATACAGACCGGGATGCTCTCTTAGCCGAATATGTACGAGCGTTGCATCACTGTGCTTTATGACGTTGGTGAGTGCCTCCTGAATAATGGCAATCAGACTGTATTTGATTTCGTTTGGGACAAGGCGTCCCATGTCATAGTCAAGTCTGCAGGTGCATTTTGTAAAATTGAAAATAATTTCCTCAACAGAAGCGTGCAGATCAACGGAATCATCGTGAAGGTCATGCACGCTTTCTCTTACATTATTCATCGCCTGATTTAAGGTGTCTTCAAGAAGGACGAGGGATGGACTTAAGTTATCCTGTTTGTTAATTGTACGCAGGGCACCGACCATCAGAATGGAGCGTGAGAGCATATGCCCGACATTATCATGAATCTCTCTGGCAATCCGGTTGCGCTCCTGCAGGGTCGCGGTATAGATTTCCTGGTTCTGGCTCTCAATGAGATGCCGATTCTTTTCGGACAGGAGCAGATTCATTTCCTTACTGTCATCGCGCGTACGAATCAGTGAACTCTCCAGAGTCATCCAGCTTTTGACCTGATAAGAAAGAAATGCGGAAATGGCACTGCCGAGCAGCAGGAAGAAAAACTCAGTCCAATGTGTCGGAACCATCTGATACATCAGGCTGCACAGATAGAGCAGGCTGATCAGACGATTTGGTTTGCGCGCGAAATCATAAAAAAGAACAGGATAAAATACGCATAACACAGGAAACGCAATCGAAAGAAGCAGATAGATGACGGGGATTATCATAACATATCTGGAAGTGGAAAATACGGAAATCAGGCAACTGATTGAAACCACGAAAAAAAGTCCTGCAACAAACTCCGCGCGAATCGGAAGAAAAAGCAGGGAAAACAGGCAGTAGCATAGAATCATTAGTTTTCCAATTAAATCTCTCATAAATACATCATACACAATCAAATCACGGTTTTCAAGATGGAAGAGTCTTCTGCTGTAAAATGTGACATTTGTCATATCAAAAGCTAACAATCGGTACTAACGCCACTGTTGTTTTCGCAGTAAGATGGAATCATCAAGAGAAAGGGGAAATGAAAAATGGCAATTGTACACATTGAAAATCTGGTAAAACGTTATGGTGATTTTATTGCATTGGATCATTTAAATTTAGATATTGAACAGGGGGAAATCTTTGGACTTCTCGGACCGAATGGATCGGGTAAATCCACTACGATCAACTGCATTTTATCACTCTTAAAATATGATAAAGGAACAATTACGGTATTTGGTAAGGAGATGAAGCCGGATACGTATGAGAGTAAGAAACGCATCGGAATCGTACAGCAGAATGTAGCAGTGTTTGATCAGTTGAGTGTCTATGAAAACATAGATTTTTTCTGTGGCCTGTATGTGAAGGATAAGGTGAAGAGGAAAGAACTGGTGGAAGAAGCGATTCAATTTGTCGGATTGGAGGATTTTAAGAAGAGCAGGCCAAAGAAATTATCCGGAGGACTCCTGCGCAGGCTCAACATTGCGTGTGGAATTGCACATAAACCGGAGCTGATTATTCTGGACGAACCGACGGTGGCGGTTGATCCGCAGAGCCGTAATAAGATTCTGACAGGAATTCAGGATCTAAATCAAGCGGGCGCGACGATTATCTACACCTCGCATTATATGGAGGAAGTGGAACAGATCTGCACGAGAGTGGCAATCATTGATCACGGGAGCTGCAGAGCAATCGGAACAACAGAAGAGCTAAAGGGCATGATTAAGACCGGCGAGACGATTACAATTGAAGCAATTGCACTGGATGATGGGCAGATCAGTGAGATCAAGAGTCTGACAAATGTCTATGATATTTCCTATGAAGAGCAGCAGATTAAGATTAAGTGCAGCATGGGTTCACATAACCTTACGAGGGTACTGAATTATCTGCAGGAGCAGAACATTTCATTTGGGAGAGTCTTTACAGAACTGCCGACACTCAATGATGTATTTTTGGAAATTACGGGGACGCAGCTTCGCGATTAAGGGGGAAGGAATATGTTGCATTTAATCAAATACCGTTTTTTACAAATGATTCGGTTTCGGACATCGATGTTCTGGGCTCTTGCATTTCCACTGATACTGGGTACTTTTTTCTACATTGCGTTTGGAAATACAGACAGTGACACAAGGGAAGCGATTCCAGTGGCTGTGGTAGAGCAGAGCGGAGCAGAGGAACAGACTTATTTTAAAGAGTTTTTAAAAGAGATGGATGGCGATACATTGAAGGTGTCATATCTATCGGAGGAAAACGCCAAAAAGGCAATGAAAAAGGAAGAGATAAATGGAATCTACGATATCGGAGAGGATTTGTCTTTGACTGTTGACAAGAGCGGAATCAGCGCAAGCATCCTGCAGAGTCTTCTGGCATCCTATGAGAGGCAGAGTGAAATGATTACAGATATCGCAAAGGACCACCCGGAAAAGATAGAGACGCTTCTGGCATCGCTGTCAGACGGAGTGGTAAGCCATACCAAAGAGGTATCGATAGGAGCTGCCACATTGGATACAGATACCAGTTTTTTCTTCGCATTGATTGCGATGGCATGTATGTATGGGTGCTTTTTGGGTCTCTATAATCCAATGACGACTCAGGCGAATTTGTCTGCGGTCGGCGCCAGAAAGAGTATGGGCGCGAAGTCCAAGCTGCTGGTGATCATCAGTGATATGCTGGTGGTGGAAGCGATACATTTTGTCAATGTCTGCATCCTGCTTTTGTATCTGCATTTTGTGCTGAAAATGAATTTTGGGGCACATATAGGATATATCCTGCTGATCTGCTTGCTCGGAAGTCTGATTGGGGTGTGTCTTGGAATTCTGATTGGCAGTATCGGTAAGATGAGTGAAGGAGCAAAGATTGGAATTATGTTGACGATATCTATGATCAGCAGCGGACTTTCCGGTCTCTTTGCAGATGCGCTAAAGACAAGTACAGAAGGCGTTATTCCGTGGATAGCGAAGGTGAATCCGGCGACGCTGATTGCGGATTCCTTCTATTATCTGACGGTTTATGATGATATCAATCGGTATCGGCAGAATATGATGATTCTGGCTGGCATTAGTGTTGTTATGTTGGTAATCAGCTTTCTGGCAGTGAGGAGGGAACGCTATGAGAGTATTTAAAGGGTATATGATTCTAATGAAGCGCAATCTTGGATTAATTCTCCTTTATTTTGGGGTCTTTGTCGGCATTACAGTTCTGATTCAGAGTTCTGTGACCAAGTCAGATGAGACTGCATTTTCACTGAGCAGCATGAAGATTACTGTGATTGACCGTGATGGCGGCGAGCTTGCAAAAGGTTTGGGAAAATATCTCGGTGTAAATAATGAACTGGTGGAATATCCGGATCAGAAAGACACGCTGCGTGACGCACTTTATTACCGTAAGACGGAATTTATTATCTATGTTCCGGAGCAGTTCGAGAAGTTGTGTCTGAAGGGGGATGAAAAGATTGGAATCACATCGGTTCCGGGCTCTTATACGGAATCGTATGTCAGCTATCAGGTAGACAGCTATCTGAATCAGGTAAAAATATATGAAGAAAGTGGCTATTCACTGGCAGATGCAATCGATAAAACAATTGAACTGCAGGACATACAGCCCGATGTTGCGATACAGGAAGGAAGTAATGCAGAATTTGCGGACTATATGTATGCATTTCGATATTTTCCATATCTATTTCTGGCAACACTCTGCTGCGCCATAGGAATGCTGCTTGTAATTTTCCGCAGGGAAGATGTCAAAGAGCGCATTGCCTGCTCACCGGTCTCATCTGCAAGAAAGACAGGGGAAATGGTTCTGGCACTTGGCGTGATCAGTGTGGGATTGTGGCTGATCAGCCTCCTCATTCCGGTATTTCAGTCCGGCGGGGCGGTTTTGCAAAATACGCACCTGTGCTATCTGATTGCAAACTCCTTCCTGTTGCTGTTAAGCTGCATGGGAATTGCGATTATCACAGGGACACTGGTAAAGAACGCGGAGCTTGTTACAAATGTAGCGACCACTGTTTCACTCGGAATCAGTTTTCTCTGTGGTGTGTTCGTGCCGCTGGATATTATGGGAAGCAATGTAAAAAAAGTCGTGCAGGTTCTTCCTGTGTACTGGTATGAGACGGTGAATGATTTACTCGGGAATTATCAGGTGCTGACAGATAGTGTAAAGATGACTATTTATAAGGGGTTCATCGTACAGCTTGTATTTGCCGCAGCGTGTGTATGTGTCGCAATGCTGATTAACAAGATGCAGGAAGAAAATATGAAGTAGGACGGTTGCAAAAAAGTGGTGGATTTGGTAGTATTAATTACTAAGTGAATCTTTCAAATTGGAGTTGGAAGATAATATGGAAAGTAAGAAGGTTGTAAATTATGAACAATGCACCAAATCTGGGGGAGGGAAAGATTGGTTCCCTTCTGGTAAAGCTGGCACTTCCGTCTATTGTGGCACAACTGGTAAATCTTTTATATAACATGGTAGACCGCATTTATATCGGACATATTCCAAAGACCGGAGATCTTGCGCTGACAGGACTTGGCTTATGTTTTCCGGTACTGATGATGGTGACTGCATTTGCAGCACTTATCGGATTCGGAGGCGCGCCGCGGATTGCAATTTATATGGGCAAAGGTGAGGATGAAAAAGCAGAAGAGATCATGGGAAATTGTACGACTGCTATGATTATCACGGCGATCGTTCTGACGATTGTGACAGAGATTGTTGGTGTGCCGATTCTGCGCGCATTCGGAGCCAGTGCCAGTACACTTCCCTATGCATTGTCTTATCTTAGAATCTATGTGCTGGGAACTATCTGTGTACTGATTGCGGTCGGAATGAATCCGTTTATCACGACGCAGGGCTTTTCACAGACGGGAATGAAGACAGTGCTTCTCGGAGCAGTTTGTAATATTGTGTTAGATCCGATTTTGATTTTCGGTTTTCATATGGGAGTAGAGGGAGCGGCACTTGCAACCATCATTTCACAGGGTGTTTCGGCTGTGTGGGTCCTTCGGTTCCTGACAGGAAGTAAGACAAAGATCCGAATTAAGCGAAAACATCTGCACCTTCGCGCGGAAGTGATTCTGCCGGTGCTGGCGCTGGGCGTTGCGCCATTTGTTATGAACATTACAGAAAGTGCAATCAACGTCGCATTTAATTCCTCACTGTCAAGATACGGTGGGGATATTGCGGTTGGAGCGATGACAATTCTTGCGAGTGTCATGCAGTTTCTGTTCATTCCGGCACAGGGGCTTACGCAGGGTGCGCAGCCGATCATCAGTTTCAACTATGGAGCCGGAAATATAGAACGAGTGAAGAAGACCTATCACCTGCTGATTCGATGCTGTCTCATCTATACACTTGTATTTTGCGTTGTGATAGAGTTGTTCCCGGGCGTGTTTGTGCGACTTTTCAATAATAATTCTCCGGAGCTGATTGCGACAACGACATGGGCACTGCGTATCTATATGGCAGGAGCGGGAATATTTGGCATCCAGTCTGCGATACAGAGCACATTTATGGCACTGGGACAGGCAAAGCTTTCGCTGTTCATTGCCTGTATGCGTAAGCTGATTTTGTTGATTCCGCTGATTTACATTTTACCGAATTTCTTTACAGATAAGGTGTTTGCCGTATTTCTGTCAGAGCCGGTGGCAGATGTGTTATCTGTTATTATCGCATCGGCGTTGTTTGCGATGAATATTAATAAAATTCTGGAGAAAGAAAATAACAAAGCTCAAAAAGCTACAGAAGAAAGTAAAAAATGAACTTAGGTTGATGAGTTGCAGCCAAAATGCTATAATAAAAAGTCAGCAAGCGATTAACATGAATTGGAAAAGGAGTGAAGATGAAAAATCAACAGAAGAAAAAACGTAACATCAAAAAAATAGTGATCTGTGTTATCATTGCACTTTTGGTTGTTGTGCTTGCAGTGTTTGGTGTATTACAGTTTTTAAAATATCAAAAAGAAAAACAGAAAGAAAAGAATGAAGCGTCTTATAAGAAGATTCAGGAAAAGGTAATCAGTACACCGGAAGTTTCCACAAACGAAGCAGGCGATGATATAACGGTTGATTTTACGGCACTACAGGCGATGAATCCGGATATTTATGCATGGATTTATATTCCGGGAACAGATATTTCCTATCCGATTGTACAGAGCGGTGGTGAAGATCAGAATTATTATTTGAATTATACGGTGGAAAATGTATATGGCCTTCCGGGTTCCATCTATACGGAAAATGTGAATTCAAAAGATTTCACAGATTTTGCTACGATTATGTATGGCCACGAGATGCTTGATGGTTCGATGTTTGGCGGTCTGAAGTCTTACCGGGATATTGCATACTGGCAGGAACACCCGGAGATTTATATATATACGCCGGAGAAGAAATTGACATTTCGCATTTTTGCCGCAGTGATATTCAGTGATGTATATATTCCGGAGGCATATGATTTTTCTACAGTAGAAGGAATGGGTCAGTATATTACAGATATTCAGTCGACACAGGATGTGAACAGCCATGTGTTTGAAGATGCAGCCTTAGACACGAACAGTAAACTATTAACACTCAGTACCTGTATTTCAGATCAGCCAAGTAACAGATATCTAGTGGAGGCTTATTTGACAAATGAAGAATAATAAAAAGACAATAGTTATGGTTACGGCAGTTTTTGTCGTGATACTGCTTGTAGCAGGTGTACTGCTCTACCTCGACTATCAAAAAAAGCAGGAGGTTCCGGCTGGAGATGTTGGAGCAGCAAATGAACAGGGATCTGATGAACTTGATATTAATACAATCCAGTATAATGGGCAGACGTATAAGCGAAATACAGCAATCCGGACGATGCTGTTTATGGGAGTCGACAAAAAGAATCAGGAGATGCTGGAAGAGCAGCCTACCAATGGTGGTCAGTCGGATTGTATGATTCTATTTGTACTTGATACAACAGCCCAGACGATTCAGACGATTCAGATCTCCCGGGATTCCATGGTGAATATTGCTATTTACGATAAAGATGGGGAATATGTAAAAGATACACGAGCGCAGCTCTGCCTGCAGTATGCATATGGAGATGGTGAAAAAAGGAGTTGTCAGCTTACGAAGAATCTAGTATCCAGCCTGTTTTACAATATTCCAATTAATTCCTACATGTCGATGAATGTAGAGGGATTTTCTGTGATTACCACGGCAATGGGCGGCGTTGATCTTACTATTCCGGAAGATTATACAGCAATTGATGCAAGCTTTACACAGGGAGCACAGGTAAATCTTCAGGGTAGTATGGCACTAAAATATGTGCAGTATCGTAATACAGAGGAATTGGGCAGTAACAATGGACGAATGGAGAGACAGACGCAATTCCTGACAGCTATGGCAAGCCAGCTCAAAGCAAAATATGGTGGTGACAGTGACTGGTATTCTTCCTTTTTGGATGTCGCAAATCCATATATGGTGACAGACATGGATGCAGAGATGATGAAAAAACTTTCCACCTATTCGATGAAGGAAGAGGTTCTAAAGGTGCCCGGAGAGACTGTGGAAGGAGCAAAGTATGATGAGTATAATGTGGATACAGATGCCCTTTATCAGATGATTATTGATGTGTTTTATAATGTGAAAACTGAAACAGAATGAGTCAAAACATACCATTTCCGCTCAAAAAGAGCAATACGGTTTACAAATATGGATAAAATTGCTAAAATAGAATTGGTTATCTTTCAGCATAACCAATATTATCAGAGAAAGGAGGAGAGTCCAATGAAATCAAATATCTTAAAGAAAGTCATTGGTGCAGTAGCTGTTATGTCTTTAGTAGCAGTTTCAGGAATGTCTGCCATTGCAGCAGGAAGTCCGGTTGTATCAGACGATGGAGCTATTAAAATTGAGACAGGTTCTGCAGCAGCAACAGACAAAGATGGAAATGTCGTAGGAGATGTTACAATTTCTACAACAAATAAGCCGGATCCTACAAAACAGGAGCAGGAAGCAGCTTTAGGTACAACCGTATCAGATGATGCGTCAGTTGTTACTGTTGAAGTCACAGCACCTGCTGGTGTAACGGTAGATGCGGATCATCCACTTACAGTTGTCATTGATGTAGAAGGCGTGGTTCTTGGTGACACTGTATATGTTCTGAATTACATTGATGGTCAGGGCTGGGTTAAAGTAGAAGCTAAGGTTGTAGCAAATGGTAAAGTACAGTGTACATTTACACATCTTTCACCAGTCACATTTATTGTAGAGAAACAGAAAGCAGCAGCAACACCTACTACTCCAACAACAACGACAGCAAAAGCAACTTCTAAGACTTCTCCAAAAACTGGAGAATAATTATCAGCAAGTTAGCTACAATGCATTGTGACTAAAGGGCCAAAGTCAAAGAAACTGACACGGATTATTTCCGTGTCAGTTTCTTTTTAACGTTGTGTTTGAAAATGCAGTTCCCGAAGTCCCTCCACTTCATCACATACTTCTTTCAGGTTACAGGTATGGCAGTCCATCTTCAGGTCTTTCAGGATATGATCGAGCGCGCCTGTAATCTGTTCTGCCTTCAGGCACTGCTTCTCCAATGCCTTAAAATGAAACGTGGGATCGGTGATGAACACAATCTGAACCGCCTCGACCTGTGGGTGTTTTTTGTAAGCGTTCAGATAGGTATTCCCAATCTTCTCGAATGAAAGCCCGTCGGAAAGCGCAGCCTTGCTGATGCGCACAGGTTCCCGGTGATTGGCGGAAGAGATTCGGCTCATGTATCCGTGTGGATGTACATGATATTTCGTGTAGTCAATCTTGCGGATCGCATGATAAAGCGCATCCCCTTCGCCCAGTGCAGCCCCCTTCACGCGCAGATAAATGAGTTTGGCATAAGGAGTATCTTTACTCAGCTGATTCAAATCAGGCCCATAGAGCAGGATTCCATCGTCAGGGACCAATTCCTTATCCTCGGTCAAAGTCTGGCTGGAAATCGCAGGTAACGTGCCGCCACCAAGCTCATACGCCATATCACTTCGAAAGATGATCGTGTTTTCATCATCCTCTGGCCAGAACATATCTCCCGCGCAATCATTTTCGCTAACCTTCAAAGAAATGGGCGGCAAAGCGGCACCGTCCGTATTCATTAATTTCTTCTCTTCTTTTATGACTTCATCATAGATTTTCATCATTATAAATGCTTCTCTTTCTGTTTACTGTCATAATATTTTTCCAACAAAGGACTGACTTTAGCAGCCGCTTTCATATCCAGGTTAAAATAGTAGATGATCAGGCTGGCGGCAAACAGTAACACGCCAGTGATGAGCAGACCCTTGAGGATCTTTACAAGTTTCTTCATGCTACATCCCTCCCTTTTGTCTTGCGAATTCCGCGGCACCTAATGCGCCCATGAGCTGTGGATCGATGGGGAGATCGATGACCTTAAGCTTCAGGACCTTCTCAATTGCCTGCTTTAACCCATCGTTCTTCGCACATCCGCCTGTCAGCGTAATCTTATCGACCGCACCGGCTTTTTTGGACATCACAAAGCATCGTTTCGCAACGGATAATTCAATACCGGCAGCGATTTCGTCCATCGGTTTCCCTTCCCCGACGAGCGAGATGACTTCACTCTCTGCAAATACGGTGCATTGTGCAGTGATTGGAATCACGTTCTTTGCTTTTAAAGACAATTTTGAAAATTCTGATAAATCCATCTCAAATGCACGTGCCATTGCCTCAAAGAAACGTCCGGTTCCGGCGGCACACTTGTCGTTCATTGCAAAGTTTAAAACGGTTCCGTCTGTGTCAACTGCAATGCCCTTGACATCCTGACCGCCAATATCAATAATCGCTTTCACACTAGGATCTGCCAGATGTACGCCCATTGCATGGCAGCTGATCTCGGAGATGTTCTCGTCTGCAAATGGAACCTTGTTGCGACCATATCCTGTTCCAACTAAATAAGTCAAATCAGCAGCACTGCCCAGCTCCGGAACTTTTGTAATTGCCTGATCTAAGGCATCCTGTGCGCTGAGCACTGAATTGATGCGGCTGCGAAGTGTCACATCAGCCACCATCGTTCCTGTTTCATCTATAATGACACATTTCGTATACGTACTTCCTGCGTCACATCCACCATAATATTTCATTGTTTCCTCCTTTTATTCGCTTTTGTTTAAAATTGCTATATTTTCAAGGGCTTCTTTTGCACCCTGAACAATCAATGTATCTGCATCGAGATGAAAGACGCTTTTCCCCTTTAAATCAAATTCAGCAAGTGACGCATCTGACAAAATGTAAGAAAGAACGGGAATATCGCCGGTATCCATATACTGTTTTACATTCATGTCCGGAATGCGGTTTGCAATGGCACCAACTTTTTCATACATGACCAAATCATCAGCCACCTCTTTGATGGTCTGAATCACCTGACAGCCTTTCTTGCTGGAGTCGGTGATGAGCAGTAAATGTGTGACCTTTTCCATAACACGCCGGTTAATTTGTTCAATCCCTGCCTCGCCGTCGATGACAACATAATCGTAGTTATTGGATAATATAGAAATGACTTCCTTGAGGTAGCTGTTCACTTTGCAATAGCATCCGGCAGCTTCCGGTCTTCCGACCGCAATAAATGAAAATCCATCCTGCTCCACCAGCGCATCGAAAATCTCGTATCGAGCTTCACCTAAGAGCTCGATTGCAGCCTTGGCGTTGCCGTCCTCTGCCTGTGCGACTACTTTTTTTCGAATATCATCAATGGTCGTCTTTACTTCAATTCCAAGTGCTGTAGATAATCCGACTGCCGGATCTGCATCAATTGCGAGAATCTTCTTATCCGGGTAAGCCTCCACCAGGAGTTTTACCATGACAGCTGCAAGTGAAGTCTTGCCGACACCGCCCTTTCCGGCAACGGCAATCATCGTTGTTTTGTGTTCCATTTATAATTCCCCCATTCAAAAATTCAATTTACACTTTATTTTAACATATCTCTGTAAGGAATAAGACGATTATTTTTCCCGGTTGGTATAAAATAAGTACGAATTCTTTCAAAGACCTGTGTTTCGGTTGTTTTTTGATGCCTTATAGAGTAAAATAAGTTTGAAATTAAGAACCATATAAGACAGATAGAGAGGAATTGAAAATATGAAAATCGGAATTGGAAATGATCATGCGGCTGTCGCCATGAAAAATGAAATTATGGAATATGTGTCGGAACTGGGACATGAAGTTGTGAACTTCGGAACAGATACAACTGACAGCTGTGACTATCCGGAATATGGAGAGAAGGTTGGCCGAGCAGTTGTAAATAAAGATGTGGATTTCGGAATCCTAATTTGTGGAACGGGCGTCGGCATTTCACTTTCAGCCAATAAGGTTCACGGTGTGCGCGCCGCAGTCTGCAGTGAGCCGGTTACAGCGAGGCTTGTCAGAGCACACAACAACGCCAATATCATTGCATTTGGTGAGCGGATTGTTGGGATTGAGATGGCAAAATCGATTGTAAAGACCTTCCTTGAGACGGAGTTCGAAGGGGGCAGACATCAGAGACGTGTGGATTTGATGATGGAGATTGAAGGGAAGAACAGGTAGATAAAAAAGAGGTGTATCCGGCCGAATCGTGATGAGTCGCATCGGTCAGATACACTTCTTTTATTTAATCGTCTAACTCACACAGCAGATCCTCAAGTACATCTTCTACGGAATCTGTGACGTCGGTAGAATAGTAGGAGATGCCGGGTGCGGCGTTTGCCATTGCATAGCTTGTGCCGACGTACTGGAGCATCTCAACATCGTTGTACTGATCGCCGAAGGCGATACAGTCTTTCGGATCGATGCCGTAATGTTCCACCAGCTTTTCAAGTGCGACTGCTTTATTGGTATTCGGAGCGATGAAGTCAATCCATCTGTTGCCGGAAGTGACAACTTTGATTTCCCTACCGAACATATCCTGCAGATGCTTTTGGTATTTGTCGACGATGTGTGCACCGTCCACAGAACTGCCGATGGCGATCTTAATGACGTTATCTGTGTAATCCAGAAGGTTATCGACCGGGGTCAGATCGTTATGTACGACATCTCTCAGATGATCAATAAAAGAAGAGGACCGTTTGGTGACATACATAGAATCTTCACGGGATACCGTGATATCGAACTGTGTCTGTGTCAGCAGCTCTTCGATGATACGACGAACAAGATCTTCATCGATGCCGCCCCGAAACAGGACTTCATCGTGGTCGATGGCGAGAGAACCATTCTCGCACACAAAGGAAATGTCGTCTTTGACTGGTGCGAAAAGTGTCTTCATACTGTTGTATTGTCTTCCGCTGGCAGCTACAAAGCGTACGCCCTGCGCGGTCAGCTTTTGAATTAAATCGATTGCACGTGGTGTGATCGCCTGCGCACCATTTTGCAGAAGTGTGCCGTCGAGATCACTTGCGATTAATTTTATCATAATAATTCCCCCTGAATATATAATTGAAATTCACCTGTGATTATACATGAGAAAGGACCATTTGTACAGATAAGAAAATTGTTGTATAATAATTCCGATACTTATATAATAGTAACGTAGTAAATTGGATTTTAAGGAGAAATGATATGGGAAAATATTTTGGAACAGATGGATTTCGCGGAGAGGCAAATGCCGTACTGAATGTGGAACACGCATTTAAAGTGGGACGTTACCTGGGATGGTATTTCGGGCAGGCTCATAAAGCAAGAATCGTAATCGGTAAAGATACAAGAAGAAGCAGCTATATGTTTGAATATGCACTGGCAGCAGGACTTACAGCATCAGGAGCAGATGCTTATCTTCTACATGTGACAACGACACCAAGTGTATCCTATGTGGCAAGAACAGAGGATTTTGACTGTGGAATTATGATTTCAGCAAGCCACAATCCATTCTATGACAATGGAATTAAGCTCATCAGCGGAGCGGGTCATAAGATGGAAGCGGAAGTGGAAGCGATGATTGAGAGCTACATCGACGGAGAGGTGGAAGAGCTCCCACTTGCAACAGGCGAAGATATTGGAAGAACCATCGATTTTGCAGCAGGTCGTAACCGCTACATTGGACATCTGATTTCTGTGGCGACCCGTTCATTTAAAGATATGAAGATTGGTCTCGACTGTTCGAACGGCAGCGCATCGTCTATTGCCAAGAGTGTATTTGATGCACTCGGTGCGAAGACATATGTCATCAATAATGAGCCGGACGGCACGAATATCAACACCAATTGCGGCTCCACACATATCGAGGTACTTCAGGCTTACGTAAAGATCAAGAAGCTTGATGTTGGATTTGCATTTGACGGAGATGCAGACAGATGTCTTGCTGTTGATGAGAACGGAAATGTAGTAGATGGCGATCTGATTCTGTATATTTGTGGAAAATATCTCATGCAGCAGGGAAGACTTCATGGCAATACGATTGTGACGACAATTATGTCAAACCTTGGACTTTACAAGGCTTGCGACAAAATTGGTATGAAGTATGAGCAGACAGCAGTAGGCGATAAATATGTGAACGAGAACATGATGGAAAATGGATATGAGTTGGGTGGAGAGCAGTCTGGTCATATTATCTTTAGCAAATATGCAAAAACAGGTGACGGTATCTTAACAGCCCTGATGATTATGGAAGTGCTGATGGAGACAAAGCAGCCGCTTGGAAAACTTGCAGAAGAGGTGAAGATTTATCCACAGCTTTTGAAGAATGTAAGAGTCACAGATAAACCAACTGCACAGGCCAATCCTGCAGTACAGGCGGCAGTGAAATCTGTTGCAGAAGCACTTGGCGACGATGGTAGAATCTTAGTGCGTGAGAGTGGAACCGAGCCGGTCATCCGTGTTATGGTTGAAGCTGCCAGTGATGAAATCTGTGAGAAATATGTAGATCAGGTAATTGATGTGATCAAGGCAGAAGGATTGTGCGTAGAGTAAGGTTTCGGATTTGAAACAACAAAGAGGGCTGCGATGATGATTGAAAAGTCGGAACAGATTATAAAGGAAGTCGGTAAGGTAGTCGTCGGCAAAGATGAAGTGATTGAAAAAGTATTAATGACGATCTATGCAGGTGGACATATTCTGCTGGAGGATTATCCGGGAGTTGGTAAGACGACACTTGCGCTTGGATTTGCAAAAGCGCTGGGACTGGAATATAAACGCATCCAGTTTACATCGGATACGATGCCGTCAGATGTAACAGGATTTAGTGTATACAATCGGGAGACGGGAACGTTCGACTACAAACCGGGAGCTGTCGACTGTCAGCTATTCTTAGGAGATGAGATTAATCGTACCTCACCGAAGACACAGGCAGCACTACTTGAGGTCATGGAGGAGCACTGCGTTACGGTTGACGGAATTGCGCATCAGATGAAGGCGCCGTTTGTGTGTATCGCGACACAGAATCCTGTCGGTTCAGCGGGAACACAGCCATTGCCTGAATCACAGCTTGACCGTTTTATGGTGCGTCTTAGCATCGGTTATCCGAGTACGGAGCATCAGATCGAAATGATCAGGCAGAGACAGCATCAGAATCCCTTTGATACCATGCAAACAGTCGTGTCCGCAGAAGATATTTTGGAAATTCGGAATGATGTAGCGGCGATTAAGATGACGGATGAGATTATTGCGTATGCAGCGAGGCTTTGCGAGGAAACCAGAGAGGCTTCTCTGGTGGAACTTGGCGTGAGCCCTCGCGGTGTGATCGCGCTTAGTCAGCTTGCGCGGGCAAGGGCGGCTTTTAAAGGCAGAACATATGTCATTCCGGAAGATATTCAGGTCTGTTTCCCTGATGTATGTGGTCATCGTGTTATCTTAGCACCGCAGGCAAAGATCGAAGGTATGACAGTGGAGCGATTTCTTCAGCAGATTTTGAAGAAGGTAGAGCCACCGCGTATGAGAATGAAAAAGCATAACTGAATGATGGAATAAATGCAAAAAGGACTGCGAGAGTGCAGTCCTTTTTGGTGTCTAAAGTATTCAATTCATAGCTTATTAGATACTCATGAATCCCAATGCACTTGCGATGGAACTGAGTAAAATTAATATCAGGAAAATAGGTGCAATCCATTTGATCATAACGGTAAACATCTTTGCGGCTTTGAATTTCTCGCCGTCCTGTTTAACTTCGTCGATGATTGCCTGCGGTTTGATGATAAATCCAACAAAGAAGCAGGTAAACAGTGCGATAATTGGCATCATCACGCTGTTACTGATGAAGTCCCATGCATCGAGAATTGACATTCCAAGTGGCTGAATGAAATCAAGTACACCAAAACCAAGGGAGGAAGGAATACCGAGAATCAAAGTCATGATCAGAACAATCAGGCATGTTTTTTTGCGCGGAAGATTGAACTTATCCATGATAATTGACACAATAGTCTCCATCAGCGAAATTGCAGATGTCAGCGCAGCAAAGAATACAAGCAGGAAGAAGAATGTTCCTACAAATGCACCACCCGGCATACTTGCAAATACTTTCGGCAATGTGATGAACATCAGTCCGGGTCCTGCACTCATTGCGGATTTATCTCCACCGGAGAAGGCATATACAGCAGGAATGATCATCATACCTGCAAAGAATGCAATTGCGGTATCGAAGATTTCAATCTGACGAACAGAACCTTCCAGGTGATTTTCTTTTTGCATATAAGAACCATATGTGATCATGATACCCATAGCCAGTGACATGGAGTAGAATAGCTGTCCCATCGCGGCAAGAATAGTTGTTGCTGAGAAGTCTTCGAGATTCGGCTTGATGTAATACAGGAAGCCTTCCATTGCGCCGTCGATCGTGAGAGAGTAAACTGCAATTCCGATTGTGAGCACAACTAAGATTGGCATCAGAATCGTACTTACCTTTTCGATACCCTTCTCAACACCAAATAATACAACTAATGCGGTACATCCAACAAAGACACAGAACCACAGAAGCGGGTCAGCAAGACCGCCGATAAAGCCAGTGAAGTATGTATCACTGGTTGCAGCCTGCATACCACCTGACGCAAATGTAACCAGATACTTTACAACCCATCCACCAATGACACTGTAGTATGGGAAGATAATGATTGGTACAATCGATGCCAGGATTCCGATAAATCCAAAGCGTTTGTCTAATGCTGAAAATGCTCCGATAGCGCTGAGTCTTGTCTTTCGGCCAATTGCAATCTCTGCAATCATCAGGGTAAATCCGAATGTAACTGCGAGCACCAGATAGCAGAGTAAAAATGTTCCACCACCATATTTTGCGGCGAGATATGGAAATCGCCAAATGTTACCAAGTCCAACAGCGGACCCGGCGGCTGCTAATACAAAGCCGATTCTGCTACTGAAGTTTCCTCTGTTCTTCATGAAAAATTCCTCCTCGTTCTCATTACAATTTTAGAGCGGACTCTAAAATTTATTTAATATGACTAGTATGCCACGAGGAGGGATTTTTTACAAGAACAATGTGCACAAAATTTATTTTATATCGTTTGAAGAATACGGTCTATCCTTCATGTGTTACAATTACTGTTGCATATCCGGCACGTTTCAGTCTCCGCTCCATAGCGGCAGCATCATTGATGTTATCAAATGTACCGACTCTTACCCGATAGTATCGGGAACGGTCATCGATGAAGGCAGGGTAATCCTGAGCCAGAAGTTCCTTTTGCAGGCGCTCTGCATAGGCTTCATTGCGAAATGCACCGGTCTGGACGTGATAGATTTCGGCTGGTGAGGCATCTTCGTTCTGAGGAAAATGATTTTCGGGATCGAAGACATCTTCCATATCGGAACCGTTCATCGGGCGCATGTTTAACGTTTCTAAAATTCCATCAGCGATTGCTTGAGCGATTTCATCGAAGCGTGAGTCGAAGAGTGCATTGTCGGCATCGTTATTGATGAATCCGACTTCAACCAGTACCGCGGGCATCTTCGTCCGCTTCAGGACGATCAGATTTGGTCGGACCTTCACACCAAGGTTCTTAAACCCAATTTGTTCAAGCTGTTCATTGATATTTTCCGCCATCTCCACTTTAATTCCGGAGTCGTTATAAACCAGAGTTTCGACCCCGCTGGCGGTGTTGGCTGTCGGAAAGGAGTTGCGATGGATGGAGACAAAGTAATCCACACCGGCTTGATTCGCCTCGGTTGCTTTCTGAAAAGGCGTCTCGTAGATATCGGTTGTTCTTGTGTACTGGACATCAATTCCGCTTTCCTGCAAGATTTGTCCAATGGCAAGTACAAGCTTTAAGGTATCATCTTTTTCTTGTCTGCCGTGATATACTGCACCAGGATCTCGACCTCCGTGACCGGCATCGAGCATGATAGAAACAGGCATAAAAAACCTCCAACATATTATCTTCTTTATAATATGCGGGAGGTTTTCAGGTTGTTATTCTTCTTCACTTTCTCTGTATGTAATACTATACAAAAATCGTCAAATCTAATTTATCATATTGTTTTCGAAAAAAGTTTGTGCTAGACTTCGTATACGAGCAACCGTATATACGGGGTGGAAGCCTCCCAAACTTACCAAAGAGGGGAGGTGGTGTGATTGGATACTTATGATTTACTGACGTTGTTATTTACTGCTGGAATATTTCTGATTGCATTGCTTACCTATATCGATAGGAATAATAAGCGAAAATAAATAAGCCCACCCTGTTCGCCGCAGGATGGGCTTTGCCTGTAAAGGCAAGTTCATAATCTTGAGGCTTCCACCTTGTGTGGCGGTTGCTCGTTTGTATTTATAATATAGCATATTGAAATCACAGATTCAAGGGATATGTCAACAAAATCTTAATTGGCGCAATTGATGACAATGGGGGGTATTTGGATCTAAATTCTTTAAATATAATCTTTCGCTTTCATTTTTCAAGAAAATCGCCTCGTTTTTATGAAGAATTAAGCCATATGATTACTTATTCTGTAAGGATTTAATATTATTTGTATCTTTACAGAGACTTTCCTATTATTTCTCTGCAAAATGATATGCAAGCCTGTTATTTATAGAAATCACTAAATAATAGAAACATAGCAGCTATGTTTTGCAAACTCTAGATGGGAATGATACAGGTGACGGTGAACATCCCATCCTCGGTACAAATATCCAACGTTCCATGATACTTCTTCACAATATCACTGACTTGGCTTAGTCCGAGTCCATGTTCTTCGGAATCTGCCTTATCCGAAAGATAGGTTCCGTTCTTTGTGACAAGCGTTCCCTGATAGGAATTGGCAATCTGATAACTGAAAAAATGATTTTTACAACGAGCCTTCATTTCGATTTTTCGCAGTGAGGGCTCATTTATTTTTGCGCAGGCCTCCAGCGCATTATCCATTGTGTTAGCAAAAAGAGAGCACAGTTCGATATCTGAAATTGAGAGAGCTTCCTCTAAGTCGATATGAAAGAAGGTGTCGATCTTAAGCGCCTCTGCCTGTTGATATTTACTGTTGATCACAGCGTTTACCAGACTGTTGGCACAAAAGACTCTTCCTGTTCCACGAACGGTTTCCGATAACTGCTTAAAATAGGACTCCGCTTCTTCTAATTTATTCTCTTTTAGATATTCCCCAATGATGCCCAAATGGTTGTTCATATCGTGACGGAGCTTTCGGATCTGCAGTTGGTTCTGCTCCAGCTCGTGATAATATTCCTGTTGGATCTTCAGATTTTTATTTTCTATCGCAAGATGCATACTCTCTGCCATGTATGCGACCAGATACAGGATGCCGATTTCTGTAAGAATGCTGACGGCTATAATAAGCATAGAGTACGGCTGCATCTGCGCACTTGTGGTAACGATAATATATCCGGATAAGAGCAGGGGACCAAAGGAAATCACATCTAGAAGAATCCATATCCTGGTGCTCGCATATACTCGTAACGTCTGAATACGCTGATAGAACAGGCGATAGATACCATACCACAACAATGCAATCAAAAACGGGAGTGACAATCTCGGCAGGATCATCCGAACATTGTATTCACTAAGCGGTACAAATCCGGGAAGCCATAAGTAATACAGCACATAATTAAAGGCAGGAACAAATAGATAGAGAATGACAGATGCAGAAAATTTGTGCAGCAAAGGACCACGGTATCCAATGAGCAGAACCAGACACAATGCAATATATGCGTAGGTGATGTTTACAATGTCGAGATTGAATATCACGGTATTGCTTAAAGTTCCAAGAGAAAAATACACAAGGAATCGAAGCAGCCGGTTAGGTCTTAGAGACACAAAAGAGGACAACAGTTGTCCCATATAATAGCCGCCTATGAACGAAATAATGATGCTCAGATATACCGATATCATGTGTTTATCCCTCCCTCAGCATAGATTTGGCAAATTGAATAAGAAAATTCTGTTTGCGTGCCCGGCTG